>JBKOWZ010000179.1:0-4975 GCA_046724665.1 Actinomycetota bacterium | reverse complement strand
GTACGGACTCGTCGGCGCCGGCGCGGTGCTCTCACTGATCGGCTGGGTCTGCGGCGCACCGTAGTTCGCCGCAGTAGAGGCCTGCACGAACGGGACCGCCGCGCCGCGACCACGCGCCTCTTGTGCCAGCAGGCCGAGCAGAGTCGCCGTCCCGCCGAGGTTGACCGCGCGGTACTCCTCCGGCCGCTCGAACGACTCGCGCACGCGGATCAATGCCGCCAGGTGACAGACCCCTTCGATGCCCTTGACCGCGTCGCGCATGCGGTCGCGGTCGCGTACGTCCGCCTCGACCACGTGCACGCCGGCGCAATCGGCCATCGGGTCGTCGCGTCGCGGCCGCCTGGTCGGCGCCACCACCTCGTGACCGGCCTTCAGCAGCCGCAACGTCAGCGCGCGGCCGACGTATCCGAACGCTCCAGTCACCAACACACGCATCGGCACAGCACCTCCTTGATAACGGATGTTACGCGTGGGCTTGTAAACGACATGTCGAGGCGCGATTCTCCGCTCAAGCAAAACGTCGATTCCAAGGAGCAGCCGATGGCGGAGATGACAGCGGGACCCACCGGAGGGGTCGCCGAGGCGCAGCAGGAGACCACCGGCAAGGGCCTGAAGGGCGGCGCCCTCGGCCTGATCTCCAGCATCGTCATCGGCACGGCGTCCGTCGCGCCGGCCTACAGCCTCGCCGCGACGCTCGGCTTCGCGGTCGCGGCGGTCGGCTTGCAGTCCCCGATCATCATGATCCTCGCCTTCGTGCCGATGTTCCTGATCGCCTTCGGCTACCAGGGCCTCAACAAGGCCGACCCGGACTGCGGCACCACCTTCGCCTGGGGCGCGCGCGCCTTCGGGCCGCGCACCGGCTGGCTCGGCGGCTGGGCCATCATCGCCGCCGACGTCATCGTGATGGCGAACCTGGCGCAGATCGCCGGCGGATACGGCTTCCAGCTGGTCGGCGCGTACGGGCTGGCGGCCAGGCCCGGCTGGGTCGAGGTGGCCGGCATCGTCTGGATCGTGCTGATGACGCTGATCTGCTACATCGGCATCGAGGTCTCGGCCTGGCTCCAGCGGATCCTGCTCAGCGTCGAGCTTGTCATGCTGCTGGTACTCTCCGTGCTGGCGTTGGCCAAGGTCTACGGCTCGAACCCGCCGGAGGGCTCGATCCACATCTCCGGCTCCTGGTTCAACCCCTTCGACATCGCCTCGTTCTCCACCCTCACCCAGGGCCTGCTGCTGGCCGTCTTCATCTACTGGGGCTGGGACACCGCGGTGTCCATCAACGAGGAGACCAAGGACAAGTCGAGCACCCCGGGCCGCGCCGCGGTGCTGTCCACCGTGCTGCTGCTGGTGACCTACGGCGTGGTCACCATCTCGGCGCAGGCCTTCGCCGGCATCGGGGACAAGGACGCGGGCCTGGCGAACCCGGACAACTCGGGCGACGTGCTCTCCGTCCTCGGCTCCTCGGTCTTCGGCACGAGCGGCTTCGGCTGGTTCCTCAGCAAGCTGCTGGTGCTCATGGTGCTCACCTCCGCCGCGGCCTCGACGCAGACCACGATCATGCCCACCGCGCGCACCACGCTGTCCATGGCCACCCACCGGGCCGTCCCGCGCGTCTTCGCCCGCGTGCACCCGCGCTTCCAGACCCCGACCTGGTCCACGATCGGCATGGGACTGATGTCGGTCGCGTTCTACGCGGTGCTCACCCAGGTCAGCGGCAACGTGCTGTCCGACTCCATCTCCTCGCTCGGCCTGGCCATCGCGTTCTACTACGGGCTGACCGGCCTGGCCTGCTTCTGGTACTACCTGCCCGCGGTGCGCAGCGGGCAGCGCGGCGGCACGCTGTGGCTGCGGTGCGTCCTGCCGCTGCTCGGCGCGCTGATCCTGTTCTCGTTCTTCGGCTACGCGTGCCACCTGTTCTGGGCGCCGGACTACGGCAGCACGTTCTGGACGATGCCGTTCGCGCCGCACTGGGCGATCGGCGGGGTCTTCCTCACCGGCATCGGCGCGCTGGTGCTCGGCATCCCGCTGATGCTGATCTACCGCGCCGCGCACCCCGCCTTCTTCAAGGGACAGGTCATCCCGAAGTCCAACGCGCTCGCCGACTCCGTGCGGTAGAGGCGGTAGAAACCGCCGCCGTGCAGTAGAACTGGCTAAGGCCGCGGCATCGTCGCCGCGGCCTTGGCGCGAACACGGGAGAGGCGGCATCCGATGGCTGACTTCGTCGGCGCGATCGACCAGGGCACCACCAGCACCCGCTTCGTGGTCTTCGATCGCGGCGGCAACGAGACCGCCCGCCACCAGCTCGAGCACACGCAGATCCTGCCGCGGCCCGGCTGGGTCGAGCACGACCCGGTCGAGATCTGGGAGCGCACCCGGGCGGTGGTCGAGACGGCGCTGAGCGTGGCCGGGCTCGGCGCCGCCGACCTGGCGGCGCTCGGCGTGACCAACCAGCGGGAGACCGCGGTGGTGTGGAACCGGCGCACCGGCCGTCCGTACTACAACGCGATCGTCTGGCAGGACACCCGCACCGACCGGATCGCCGCCGCGCTGGAGGCCGACGGCCGCGGCGCGACCATCCGGCGCAAGGCCGGGCTGCCCCCGGCGACCTACTTCTCGGCCGGCAAGATCCAGTGGCTGCTGGAGAACGTCGTCGGCCTGCGCCGCGCCGCCGAGTCGGGCGAGGCGGTGTTCGGGACCGTGGACACCTGGCTGCTGTGGAACCTGACCGGCGGCCTGGACGGCGGCGTGCACGTCACCGACGCCACCAACGCCAGCCGCACGATGCTGATGAACCTGGAGACCCTCGACTGGGACGAGGAGCTGCTCTCCTTCTTCGGCATCCCGCGCGCGATGCTGCCCGCGATCCGGCCGTCCAGTGACCCGGCCGGCTACGGCACGACCCGCGTGGACGGCCCGGTCGGCGGCGAGGTCCCGCTCACCGGCGACCTCGGCGACCAGCACGCGGCGACCGTCGGCCAGGTCTGTTTCACTCCAGGCTCGGCGAAGAACACCTACGGCACCGGCAACTTCCTGCTGCTCAACACCGGCACCGAGCCGGTGCGCTCGGCGCACGGCCTGCTGACCACGGTGGCCTACCGGTTCGGCGCCGAGCCGCCGGTGTACGCCCTCGAGGGTTCGATCGCGGTGACCGGCGCGGCCGTGCAGTGGCTGCGCGACCAGCTCGGCGTCATCTCCGAGGCGGCGCAGAGCGAGGCGCTGGCCCGGCGGGTCGAGGACAGCGGCGGCGCCTACTTCGTGCCCGCGTTCTCCGGGCTCTTCGCGCCGTACTGGCGCTCCGACGCGCGCGGGGCGATCGTCGGCCTCTCCCGCTACCACACCGCCGCGCACCTGGCGCGGGCGACGCTGGAGTCGATCTGCTACCAGACCCGCGACGTGGTCGAGGCGATGGAGCGGGACTCCGGCGTGCGCCTCGACGTGCTGCGGGTGGACGGCGGGGTGACCGCGAACGATCTGGCCATGCAGATCCAGGCGGACGTGCTCGGCGTCCCGGTGTCGAAGCCCGTGGTCGCCGAGACCACCGCTCTCGGCGCGGCCTATGCCGCGGGCCTGGCGGTCGGGTTCTGGGAGAGCACCGACGAGCTGGCCGCCCACTGGAAGGAGGACCGGCGCTGGCAGCCGCAGTGGAGCGAGGCGCGGCGCGAGGAGGGATACCGCGGCTGGAAGAAGGCCGTCGCGCGCACCCTCGACTGGGTCGAACCGGAGCGCTGACCCTCGCTCAGCCCTCGGCGGCACCCGGCTGGTCGAGCACGGCCTCGATCTCCAGCATGATGCCGACCTTGTCGCCGACCACCAGGCCGCCGGTCTCCAGCGTGGCGTTGAAGCTGACGTTGAAGTCGTGCCGGTTGATCTCGCCCTTCGCCGAGAAGCCGGCCCGGTAGCCGCCGTACGCGTCCGGGCCGAAGCCGTTGAGCTCCAGCGCGAGCGGCACCTGCCGGGTGACGCCCTTGAGGGTCAGCTCGCCGTCCAGGATCCAGTCGCCGCCGTCGCGCCGCACGCCGGTGGAGCGGTAGGTCATCGTCGGGTACTTCTCCACCTCGAAGAAGTCGGCCGACTTGATGTGCGCGTCGCGCTGCTCCTGGTTGGTGTCGATCGAGTCGACGTCGATGCTCGCGGTCACCGAGCTCTGCTGCGGGCTCTCACCGGTGACCAGGGCGCCCTCGAACTTGCGGAAGAAGCCGCGCACCTTGCTCACCACCATGTGCCGCACGGTGAAAGAGATGTCCGAGTGCATCGGGTCGATCGTCCAGCTGCCCGCGACGTAGCCGGGGATCTCGGTCGCCGTGGTCGTCATGGTCCGCCTCCTAGAATAAGTTCAACCTTCAACTTGCTCCGGGAGCCTACGCCGACTTAGTAGAAGTTTCAACTAACCACCGCCGTGCGGCGCTGAGTCAAGCCGAAGAGCGCAGCGAGGGGAACAGGTCCTCTACGAAGGTATTGCGGAACTTGCCGCCGGGGTCCTGCTCAAGCAGCAGCCGGCCGAAGTCACCCGAACGTTCGTAAAGGGCGGCGACCTGCTCCGGGGGCGTGGTGAACAGCTTTCCCCAGTGCGGCCGGGCGCCGAGGGGCAGCAGCCGGTCCTCGACGGCGGCCAGCACCGGCGTGACCGCCTCGGTGTCCTTCACCCAGGTGAAGTGGAAAGCCACGCTGTCGCGGCCGTACGCCGGGCTGAGCCAGAGATCGTCGGCCGCGACCGTGCGCACCTCGGAGACTTGCAGCACCGGGGCGATCCGGTGGCCCAGCCCACGCAGCGCGGCGACGGCCTGCGGCGCGGCGGCGCGCGGCAGCAGGAACTCCGACTGCAACTCCTCGCCGGCGCTCGGGGTGAAGTCCGGCCGGAAGTGCGGGAGCCGCTCATGCCACGGCCCGGGCACGCCGCCCTGCCGCGTGCAGAAGTCGGCGGGCATGTCCGGGATCGGGTGGCGCGGCCCGCCGGCCACGTGCGCGCCGAGCCAGACCG
>JBKOWZ010000039.1:0-43903 GCA_046724665.1 Actinomycetota bacterium | reverse complement strand
CCCGGCGGCTGCTGGCCGCGCTCGCCGCCGGGGACGCCGCGGGCGGTGACAGCCGGGGCAAGCAGAGCGCCGCGGTGCTGGTGGTCGCGGCCGGGCAGGGGTACGACGGCAGCGACGTGCTGGTGGACCTGCGGGTTGACGACCACGAGGAACCGGTCGCCGAGCTGGCCAGGCTGCTGGACCTCAACGACCTGGTCTTCGGCAGGCCGGACCCGGAGGCGCTGCTCGACCTGGACGGCCCGCTGGCCGACGAGGTCTCCCGGCTGCTGTCCGAGCGCGGCTTCCCCGGCGAGCTGGACAAGGCGCTGGCCGCCTGGGGCGGCCGGGAGAACCTGGAGATGCGCCTGGTGGACGGCAAGATCGACCCGGTGGTGCTGTACTACCTGCGCGGGACGCCGAGCGACGCGCCCTGACGGTTGGCGGGAGCACCTCGGCCTTGGCGGCGCGCGAAGAGCTCCTCGCGCACTGACACGGGAGGGACCCCCGCATGACCATCGATATCGCTGCCGGAGCCTGGGTCGTACCGCTGCGCACGGCCGCGCTGCCTCGCCCCGCCCCGACGGCGGCTCGCCTCAGCTCGCCTTCGACTGTTCCCCGGCTTCCGCCTCGGCCCGCTTGAGCTCGTCCTCGATCGGATCGGGCACCGCCGACGCCGTGTCCACGTGCGGAGCCTGGCCGGTCTCGGGCGTCTGCGGAACCTGCGCGGCGGGGATCTCGCCGGCAGACACCGCCTCGGGCAGCTCCTCCTTCTTCGCCGCGTCCAGATTGATCTGCTTGCGGATCTCGTTGGCGGCCCGCGCCGCGGCGGCCATCTCGGCATGCGGCAGCGAGGAGTGCTCGAGGAACCGCAGCAGCTCCACCGGGAACGGCAGGATGACCGTGGAGGACTTCTCCGAGGCGACCTCCACCATCGTTTGCAGCAGCCGCAGCTGGAGCGCCGCCGGGCTGGCCGCCATCGCGTCCGCCGCCTGGGCCAGCTTCTTCGAGGCCTGCAACTCGCCGTCCGCGGTGATGATGCGCGCGCGCCGCTCCCGGTCCGCCTCGGCCTGCCGGGCCATGGTGCGCTTCATCGATTCGGGCAGCGCCACGTCCTTGATCTCCACCCGGTCGATCTGGATGCCCCAGCCGACCGCCGGCGAGTCGAGCATCAGCGCCAGGCCCTGGTTCAGCGGCTCCCGGTTGGTCAGCAGGTCGTCCAGCTCGGACTTGCCGATGATCGAACGCAGCGAGGTCTGCGCCACCTGCCCGATGGCGAACTGGTAGTCCTGCACCTCGACCAGCGCCCGGACCGGGTCGGTCACCCGGAAGTACACCACCGCGTCCACCCGGACCGTCACGTTGTCCCGGGTGATGCCCTCCTGCGCCGGCACCGGCATCGTCACAATCTGCGTGTTGACCCGCACCAGCCGGTCGGAGAACGGCACCAGCATGGTGATCCCGGCCTCGCGCGGCCGGCCGAGCACCTTGCCCCAGCGGAACACCACGCCCCGCTCGAACTGGCGCACTATTCGGAAACGCGGCCGTCCGATCAGCGCCGCCACCGCCACGACGGCGATCGCGATCTCCACACCCACCGTGCGCCACCTCGATCCAGGATGGTCAAGCCGCCGGCCCTCAAGGCCATGGCCTCACGACCATCGTAGACCTGCGTATCCGCCCACGTACACGGCTTGAGCGGCCTGTGGACAAGTGCCTCGGCGGCTCGGTGATCAGCGGTATTCGGCGAACCGCGGCCGTACGCCGAGCCCGAGCCCGGCCAGCGCCGCCGCGGCGAGCGCCCACGGCAGCCAGGACCAGCCGGACAGGTCGGAACGGGCCGCCGACATCGAGGCGTCGAACGCGGCCAGCCGGTCGTTCGAGAGCGTGAGCAGCGCGGAGTCGTAGTAGTAGAAGTCGAAGGCCTCGTCGCCGCGCGCGGTGCCGGTGTCCGTGGCCAGCGCGTCGGCCAGCTTCGCCAGGTCGTCGACGTCCGTGCTGCCCGCCGGAATGCCGTTGATCTTCTTGATGATCGCAGCGATGTCACCCTTGTCGGCGTCCGCGATGGTCTTCCACCGCGCGCTCGGCGTGGCGCCCGCCGCGCCGAGGTTGCGCAACTCACTGGCTGCGGCCCGCTCGGCGGCCTGCACCTGCGCCTGCGTCGTGTCTGGCATCAGCAGATAGCGCGTTACCGCGCCGTCCACGTCGTAACTCGCAGCGCGCGTGCGTGTGATCGCGAGGTAGTCGGTGAACCGCGCGCCCGCGTTCGAGGCGTCGTTCGCCGTCGCGGCCAGTGCGACGACGCTGCCCAACGTCAGCGCGAGCGAGATCAGCGCCGCCGCCAGGACGCCGAGGTTGACCGAGCGCCGGAACCACTGTCCCAGCCTGCGGTGCGTGCGCACGGCCAGCAGTACCGCCAGCAGGCCGAAGGCGCCGGCCGTGCTCGCACCGACGATTCCGGCCAGATGCGCCGAGGACGCGGCGTCCGACAGTTCCCTCGCCTTGTCGTCACGCAGCGCCTTCGCCTTAGGCAGCAACTGGCTCTGCATCAGCGTCGTGGCCCGCGCGTAGTAGCCGATCGCCGCCGCGGCCGGCTTGCCCGCTGACGCACCCATCGTGTCGGCCAACGTGCTCGGCGCGGTCTCGTCCAGCGCGATGGCGGCGTCGGCGATCTGGTGATATCCCGTCACCCCGCTGGTCAGCGCGGCGATCGTGGCCTCGTCCGCGCTCCCGGCGGAGGCCGCCAGCCGGCGCAGGTCCGCGTCGGCCTGAGCAGTGCGCTCGTTGTACGCGGCCAGCGTCGCGATCTGGTCGCCGGCCAGGCCGAGCACACCGGTCGCCGGGTTGGCCCCGTTGCCCAGCAGCACCAGGCGCGCCGCCTCGGCGTCCAGGTCGGAGAGACTGAAGTACAGGTCGGCGGAGTCCGACGCGACGGCCGCGCGCTGCGCGACGCTGGACGTGCCGTTGTTCGCCACCGTGAAAGCCGCGACCGTCACCCCGAGCAGCGCCGCGACGGAAACCGCGACCGCCGCGGTCCACGACGCCAGGCGGATCGGAGTGCTGCGCCGCGCGTCAGAGGGGCCGCCGCCCCCGCCCTCCCCGCTGCTGCCCGTCGCTGCCGTGCTCGGACGTACCCCCACTGTCACGCTCACGCTGCGAACCTATTCCCACCCGGTGAACGAAAGATGACCGATCGGTGGCTCGAGGGTGACCGCCGCCCCGAGGGGATATTGCGGCGGAGCCACCCGCTCAGGTCGGTACCATCGAGCCGGCGGTATGTTCCGCCCCCACGTCATCAATGTCGCATCAAAGTCGCGAACAGGAGAACCACGGTGTCCGAGATCCGGGTGACCATCGACCGCCAAGCCGAACGGGCCGAGCGGACGGTCACCACGGGCACGACCGTCGGCGACCTGTTCGCCGCGGAGTTCTCCGGCGACCGCTCCAACATCGCCGCGCGGCTCTACCCCGCGGGCGCCGCCGCCGGCGCCCTCGTCGATCTGGCCAGGCCGCTCGCCGACGGCGACGTCGTCGAGCCGGTGGCGATCGACTCCGAGGACGGCCGCGCGATCCTGCGGCACTCGACCGCGCACGTGATGGCGCAGGCGGTGCAGGAGGTCTTCCCCGAGGCGAAGCTCGGCATCGGCCCGCCGATCAAGGACGGCTTCTACTACGACTTCCAGGTCGAGCGGCCGTTCACCCCGGACGACCTCAAGGTCGTCGAGCAGCGCATGCAGGCGATCGTCAAGCAGGGCCAGCGCTTCTCCCGCCGGCCGGTCTCGGACGACGACGCGCGTGCCGAACTGGCCGCCGAGCCGTTCAAACTCGAGCTGATCGGGCTGAAGGGATCGGCGGCCGGCGCGGCCGACGGCGCGTCGGCCGAGGTCGGTGCGGGCGAGCTGACCATCTACGACAACCTCGACCCGAAGACCGGCGAGCTGTGCTGGAAGGACCTGTGCCGCGGTCCGCACCTGCCGACCACCCGCAACATCCCGGCGTTCAAGCTGATGCGCTCGGCCGCCGCCTACTGGCGCGGCAGCGAGAAGAACCCGCAGTTGCAGCGGATCTACGGCACCGCCTGGGAGTCGAAGGACGCGCTCAAGGCGCACCTGGCCTTCCTGGAGGAGGCGGAGAAGCGCGACCACCGCAAGCTGGGCACCGAGCTCGACCTGTTCTCCATCCCGGACCAGATCGGCTCCGGCCTCGCCGTCTTCCACCCCAAGGGCGGCGTCGTGCGCAACGCGATGGAGGAGTACTCGCGCAGGCGGCACGAGGAAGCCGGGTACGAGTTCGTCTACACCCCGCACACCACCAAGGGCACCCTGTACGAGATCTCCGGCCACCTCGACTGGTACGCGGACGGCATGTACCCGCCGATGGAGCTGGACGAGGGCGTCAAGTACTACATGAAGCCCATGAACTGCCCGATGCACAACCTGATCTTCGACGCGCGCGGCCGCTCCTACCGCGAGCTGCCGCTGCGGCTGTTCGAGTTCGGGACCGTGTACCGGTACGAGAAGTCGGGCGTGGTGCACGGCCTGACCCGCGCCCGCGGCTTCACCCAGGACGACGCGCACATCTACTGCACCGAAGAGCAGATGCCCGGCGAGCTGGACAGCCTGCTGACCTTCGTGCTGAACCTGCTGCGCGACTACGGCCTGAACGACTTCTACCTCGAGCTGTCCACCCGCGACCCGGAGAAGTCGATCGGCACCGACGAGTCCTGGGCCGAGGCCACCGAGGCGCTGCGCCAGGCCGCGCTCAAGCAGGAGCTCGAGCTGGTGGACGACCCGGGCGGCGCGGCCTTCTACGGCCCGAAGATCTCGGTCCAGGCCCGCGACGCCATCGGCCGCACCTGGCAGCTGTCCACGATCCAGGTGGACTTCAACCAGCCGGAGCGCTTCGGCCTCCAGTACACCGGCCAGGACGGCGCGCGCCACCAGCCGGTGATGATCCACCGCGCGCTGTTCGGCTCGATCGAGCGCTTCTTCGCGATCCTGCTGGAGCACTACGCCGGAGCGTTCCCCGCCTGGCTGGCCCCGGTGCAGGTAACCGGCATCCCGATCACCGACGCGCACGTGCCCTACCTCGACGAGGTCGCCACCAAGCTGCGCGCCCACGGCATCCGCGTCGAGGTGGACGCGTCGGACGACCGCATGCAGAAGAAGATCCGCAACGCGCAGAAGGCGAAGGTCCCGTTCATGCTGCTGGCCGGCGACGAGGACGCCGCCCAGGGCGCCGTCTCCTTCCGCTACCGCAACGGCGAGCAGAAGAACGGCGTACCGATCGACGAGGCGGTGGCCGAGATCATCGCCGCCGTCCGAAACCGAAGCTGACCGGCAGCTGCAACGCGCCGGCCCGCTGCACCCGACGGGTGTGGAAATCACCCAGACAGGTGCACCGGGTCGGCGCCGAGTGCATGTAAAATTGCATGCATGATCGCCCTACAGATCCGGGACGTGGACGAACGGGTCCGAGACAAGCTTGCCGCCGCCGCCAAGAGACGCGGCCAGTCGCTCCAGTCATACCTGCACGACGTGATCAACGACGAGGCACGCAGGCTCGATAACGTGGCGGTGATCGACCGGTTCTCGCATCGCCGAACCGGTACGAGTGCGTCTTCGGAGGACGTGGTCGGAACGCTGCGTGCGGAGCGCGAAGCCCGGGATGCCGCGCTCGGCGTACCCGACGAGGAGCGGCGTTGATCGTCGTTGACGCATCTGTAGTCGCCCTGGCGCTCCTGAACGAGGAGCGGATCGGCGACGCCGCGCGGGATGCGCTCACCGATGACAACCGCTGGGTCATGCCGGAGCATTGGACCGTCGAGGTGCTGTCCGTGATTCGCGGGCTGCTGCTGAGCGGGAAGATCGGCACCGGCCAGGCGGACGACGCGGCCGAAGCGGTCGGCGAGATTGATCCAGAAGTTCCGCCCACCAGGGTTCTCGTGGAGCGGATATGGTCGCTGCGCGGAAATCTGACGACGTATGACGCCGCCTATGTCGCCGCAGCCGAGAGGTATGGGTGCCAGTTGGTGACGGCCGACGGGAAGCTGGCGCGGGCGAGCGGCATCATGTGCGCTGTCAGCTTCATCGCTTAACGCACCGGTCCGCGCTTCACCGCATGTCCCGGTACGCACGCTGTCGGGGGTCAGCGGTCAGCACATATGCTGGCCGCTATGGACGTGCGGATGGAGACGGAGCAGCGGCCGACCGTTGACGAGGGGCACGCGCCCGGGGTTCCGGACGCCGTCGAGCGCCTGTGGATGCCGCACCGCCTGGCTTATATCAAGGGCGAGAACAAGCCCGCGACGACTGAGGCCGGCGATGTCTGTCCGTTCTGCCGCGTGCCCAACCTCAGCGACGCCGAGGGGCTGATCGTCGAGCGCGGCAAGCTGGTCTACGCGGTGCTCAACCTGTACCCGTACAACCCCGGCCACCTGCTCATCTGCCCGTACCGGCACGTCGCGGACTACACCGACCTCACGCCGGAGGAGACCGCCGAGCTGGCCGCGCTCACCAAGAGCGGGATGGCCGCCCTGCGGGCCGCGTCCAATCCGCACGGGTTCAATCTCGGCATGAATCAGGGCGCTGTCGCCGGCGCCGGGATCGCCGCGCATCTGCACCAGCACATCGTGCCACGGTGGGGCGGGGACGCGAACTTCATGTCGGTCATCGGCAATACCAGGGTCCTGCCGCAGCTGCTCGCCGACACGCGCGAGCTGCTCGCGGAGCACTGGCCCGCGGATCCCGAGCGGTAAGGCCGCCACCGCTCGGTACGCGACCCGGTACGTAAGATCGCCGCATGGACGCCACGCTCGCGCTGCCGACCGGACGCCTGATCGTCGGCGATCCGGGCTCGCTGTTCGGCGACGCCAAACCGCTCGGCCTCGACCTGCCGCCGGGCGACCATCCGGTGTCCGCCGGGCCGCGTGGGTTCGAGCTACTGCTCCGGCAGGACGCCTCGCCGGTGCGCTGGGCTCGTGCGGCACCCGGTTTCGACACGCCGTCAGGCCTGGTGTGCCTGCTCGACGTGTCAGCCCTCGAACAGTTCACCGAGCTCGGCGACGAGCCCGTCGATGAGTACGAGCTGCTCGCCGAGCGCGTGCACGAGCGCCCCGGCCTGCCGGTGGACTTCGCCGGGCTGCTGGTCCTCCCGGCAGGTCGGGGCGTGCACGAGGTGCGGGCCGGCTACGACGCCGACGGTCGGCTCGTGTGTATCGCTGCGGACTACTGACTGCGTGACTGACTACTGACTACGTGACTCCTGCTACCGACGTTTGCTGCTCGGCCCGGCCCTCGGCTAGGCGGCGGACTCCGCGACGATCTTGGTGGCCAGCTGCGGCGGCATCGCCTCGTGCCGCAGGTAGTCCCGGGTGAACACGCCCGTGCCGTGCGAGAGCGAGCGCAGCTCGACGGGGTAGCGGGACAGCTCGGTCTCCGGGACCTCCGCGCGGACCAGCGTGCGTCCGCTGCCCTCCGGCTCGGTGCCCAGCACCCGGCCGCGGCGCCCGGACAGGTCGCCCATCACCGCGCCGACGAACTCGTCCGCCACCGAGATCACCACCGAGTCCACCGGCTCGAGCAGCGTGCCCTGGATCTTCGCGGCCGCGTCCTTGAGCGCCAGCGCGCCGGCCGTCTGGAACGCCATGTCGGAGGAGTCCACCGAGTGCGCCTTGCCGTCGAACAGCGTCACCCGCACGTCAACCAGTGGGTATCCGGCGAACACGCCCCGCTCCAGCTGGTTGCGCACGCCCTTCTCCACCGACGGGATGAACTGCCGCGGCACCGCGCCGCCGACCACCTTGTCCACGAACTCGAAGCCCCCGCCGTTCGGCAGCGGCTCGATCTCGATGTCGCAGATCGCGTACTGGCCGTGCCCGCCGGACTGCTTGACGTGCCTTCCGTGCCCGGTCGCGCGGCTGGCGAAGGTCTCCCGCAGCGAGATGCGGTACGGCACCGTCTCCACAGCCACGCTGTACCGGTTACTCAGCCGGTCGAGCACCACGTCCCGGTGCGCCTCGCCCATGCACCACAGCACCAGCTGGTGCGTCTCCGGGTTGATCTCCAGCCGCAGCGTCGGGTCCTCGGCGACCAGCCGGCCGAGCGCCTGCCCGAGCTTGTCCTCGTCGGACTTCGCCTTCGCCAGCACCGCCACCGGCAGCAGCGGGTCGGGCATCACCCACGGCTCCATCAGCGCCGGGTCGTCCTTCGCGGACAGCGTGTCGCCGGTCTCCGCGTGCCCGAGCTTCGCCACCGCGACGATGTCGCCGGCCACCGCCAGGGGGACCGTGCGCTGCGTCTTGCCCAGCGGGCTGGACAGCGCGCCGACCTTCTCGTCCACGTCGTGGTCCGGGTGCCCTCGCTCGGCCCGGCCGTGCCCGGAGACGTGCACCGGCTGCTCCGGGCGCAGCGTCCCGGAGAAGACCCGCACAAGCGAGATCCGCCCGACGTACGGGTCCGAGGTCGTCTTGACCACCTCCGCGACCAGCGGTCCGTCCGGGTCGCAGGTCAGCGGCGCCTTCGGCTCGCCGGAGGGCGTCGTCACCGCCGGGATCGAGTGCTCGCCGGGGGCCGGGAACGCCTTCGTCATCAGTTCGAGCAGTTCGATCGCGCCGACGCGTACCGCCTGCTCGTCGTCGCCGTCGCGCGCTACCGTGCCGACCGGCAGCACCGGGTAGAAGTGCCCGCGCGCCACCGCCGTCTCCAGGTCGTCGATGAGTACCTTCACCTCGATCGACTCGCCGCCGAGGTAGCGGTCCATCAGCGTCTCGTCTTCGCTCTCCGCGATGATTCCCTCGATCAGCGCATTGCGCGGGCCCTCGATCAGCTCCACGTGCTCCGGGTCCGGCTCGCTCTCCACGCGCCGCCCGCCGGTGTAGTCGAAGACGCGCTGCGAGAGCAGCCCGATCACCCCGCCGACCTGCTCGTGGTCGTCCAGCAGCGGCAGATACAGCGGCAGCACCCCGTCCCCGAAGACCCGCTGGCAGATCGCCACGATCTCGTCGAAGTCCGCCCGCGGGCTGTCCAGCTTGGTCACCACCACCGCGCGCGGCATCCCCACCGCCGCGCACTCCTCCCACAGCAGCTGCGTCGCCCCGTCCACCCCGTCCGCCGCCGACACCACGAACAGCGCCGCGTCCGCGGCCCGCAGCCCGGCGCGCAGGTCGCCGACGAAGTCGGCGTAGCCGGGGGCGTCGAGCAGATTGACCTTCACCCCGCCGAACTCCACCGGCGCCAGCCCCAGGCTCACCGAGCGGCCGAGCCGGTGCTCGATCTCGTCCGAGTCGGCGACCGTGGTGCCGTCCTCCACCCGGCCCGGCCGGGTGATCGTGCCCGTCGCCGCCAGCAGCGACTCGACCAGGGTGGTCTTCCCGGCGCCGGTGTGGCCGACCAGGACCACGTTGCGCACGGCCTCCGGCCGCTCGGCCACCGGCGCCTTCGCATCCCTGCCGCCGCGGTTGGAATCCTTCTTCTCGGACATCTTCATCCTCCCGGCGCGATCGCTTCGACCGTTGCGCTACCGCGCCGATCGGTGAGCGTGATCCGCGCGTAACGCAGTGTTCAGGTTTTCCTTGAAGACAACTCCTCTTCGGAGCCCCCGACAAGTCCTGCGGCAAGCCTTCCACCCTCGCGGACCTCCGGCGAACGGTACCGAAACCGCGACGGTCGGCCGGGTCGGAGCCCGGCGGGCGCGCGCACCCAATACGATGGGCGCCGCGGTCGGGGCGACGGCGCCGCCGATCCCCTGACATCGACCCGACATTGACATTGCACTGCCTGAAGTAGCACGGTGCGCCGCCGACGACGCTGGGAATTCCATGCTGAACCGTTACGCGCGGGCGTTCTTCACCCGCGTGCTCACCCCCACCGCGCAGTTCCTGCTGCGGCGCGGAATCGGACCCGACGCGGTGACCCTCGCCGGCACCCTCGGCGTCGTCGTCTCTGCCCTCGCGCTGTTCCCGCGCGGCGACTTCTTCTGGGGCACCATGGCGGTGACCTCGTTCATCTTCTCCGACCTGCTCGACGGCACGATGGCGCGGCTGGCCGGGCGGGTCTCGAAGTGGGGCGGGTTCCTTGACGCCACGATGGACCGCTTCGGCGACGCGGCGATCTTCGGCGGCCTGGCCTACTACTTCGCCGGGGTGCACGACCGGACGATGTTCCTGCTCGCCCTGGTCTGCCTGGTCTCCGGGGCGGTCACCTCGTACGCGCGGGCGAAGGCCGAGTCGCTCGGCTACGAGTGCTCGGTCGGCGTCGTGGAGCGCGGCGAGCGGCTGGTCGTCTCGCTGGTCGCCACCGGACTGGCCGGGTTGGGCGTACCGTTCGTGCAGGCGATCGCGTTGTGGGCGCTGGCGATCGGTTCAACCGTCACGGTGGTGCAACGTATCTTGTACGTGCATAAGCAGGCCGTGGATGCCGGGCCGACGGCCGCGCCCACCGCGCCGGTGACGCCTGCCGGATCGGCGAAGGCCGCTCCCACCGATCATCCGAAGCGTGGCAAGACCGCGGAGGCGGCCCCGTGAGCACGATGAGCACGTTGGCGGAGGCGGCGACCTACCGCCTGTACGTCTTCGGCTGGGGCGTGGTCAAACGGCTGCCCGAGCGCACCGCCTACCGGCTGTTCGAGCGGATCGCCGACCGGGTTTGGGCCAAGCGGGGGAAGAGCGTCACGCAGCTGGAGCGCAACCTCGCCCGAGTGCTCGGCCCCGACGCGACGCCGGAGCGGATCCGCGAGGTCTCCAAGCAGTCCATGCGCAACTACCTGCGCTACTGGTGCGACACCTTCCGGCTGGAGACCTGGTCGCAGGAGCGCATCGACGCGACCTTCCCGGTCCAGGACGAGGAGATCCTCAAGAACGGCATGGCAGCTGGACGCGGCGTGATCCTCGCGTTGCCGCACATGGGCAACTGGGACCACGCCGGGGCGTGGGCGGCCAACCAGTACAACGGCTTCACCACGGTCGCCGAGCGGCTCAAGCCGGAGCGGCTGTTCGAGCGCTTCGTCGCCTATCGCGAGTCGATCGGCATGGAGGTGCTGCCGCTCACCGGCGGCGAGAACACCTTCCTCGGCCTGACGCGGCGGCTCAGGGCCGGCGGCATGGTCTGCCTGGTGGCCGAGCGCGACCTGACCGACCGGGGCGTGCCGGTGCGCTTCTTCGGCGAGCTCACCAAGCTGCCCGCCGGGCCCGCGGCGCTGGCCGTCGCCACCGGCGCCCCGCTGCTGCCGGTCACGCTCTACTACGAGCCGACATACCAGCAGGCCGTCATACATCCGCCGATCCCGGTGCCCGAGGAGGGCAGCCGCGAGGAGAAGATAGCGGCGATGTGCCAGAGCCTCGCCGACGTCTTCGCGCAGGGCATCGCCGAGCACCCCGCCGACTGGCACATGCTCCAGAAGCTCTGGCTCAGCGATCTCGACCCGGCCAAGGCGCCGCGGCCGGCCGCAGCCGCCGTCGCGGTCGCCGCCGACGAGCCGCCGGAGTGAGGCGGCGCGCGTGAAGATCGGGATCGTCTGCCCCTATGCGTGGGATGTGCCGGGCGGCGTGCAGTTCCACGTCCGGGACCTCGCCGCGCATCTCATAGCGCTCGGTCACGAGGTCTCCGTCCTTGCCCCGGCCGACGACGACACGCCCGTGCCGCCTTATGTCGTCGTCGCCGGACGCGCCGTGCCGGTGCCCTACAACGGCTCGGTTGCCCGACTCAACTTCGGCTTCCTCTCCGCGGCGCGTGTGCGGCGGTGGCTGCACGAGGGCGCGTTCGACGTCGTGCACCTGCACGAGCCCGGAACGCCCTCGCTCTCACTGCTCGCCTGCTGGGCTGCGGCCGGTCCGATGGTCGCGACGTTCCACACCGCCAATCCGCGTTCACGCGCCATGACCGCGGCGTACCCGATCCTCCAGCCGGCGCTGGAGAAGATCAACGCACGGATCGCCGTGAGCGAGTACGCGCGCCGTACCCTCGTCGAACATCTCGGCGGCGACGCAGTTGTGATCCCCAACGGCGTTGACGTGCGGTACTTCGCCGACGCGCAGCCGCGTACGGACTGGACGACCCCTGAAGGCGACGACGGCCCGGACGGCAAGGGCGGAACGATCGGTTTCATCGGCCGCATCGACGAGCCGCGCAAGGGGCTGCCAGTGCTGCTTGAGGCCTTCCCGGCGATCGTCGCCGCGCGACCGCGCACGCGCCTGCTGGTCGCGGGCCGCGGAGACGCCGCGGAGGCCGCGCAGGCGCTGCCGCCCGAGGCGCGCGACAACGTCACTTTCCTTGGCATGGTCTCCGACGAGGAGAAGGCCGCGCTGCTGCGTTCCGTGGACCTGTACTGCGCGCCCAACACCGGCGGCGAGTCCTTCGGCATCATCCTGGTCGAGGCGATGAGTGCCGGTGCCCCGGTGCTGGCCAGCGACCTTGACGCGTTCTCCCTCGTGCTGGAGGGCGGCGCCGCGGGGCGGATGTTCCCCAACGGCGACGCCCAAGCCCTCGCCGACGCCGCGCTCGGCCTGCTCGGCGACCCGGCCCGCCGCGCCACGCTGCGGCAGACCGCGGCGGAGAAGGTACGCAAATACGACTGGTCGGTGGTAGCCGCCGACATCCTGTCCGTCTACGAGATGGTCACCGAGTCCACCGCCAAGGTCATCGAGTCCGGCGTCAGGATCAGCGACGGGCAGCCCGGCGGCGAGTTCCGGATCGGCTTCGGGCGGGGGCACCGGTGAGGGTCGTCCTGTCCCAGTACACCGCGATCGTCGTCCTGGTCCTGGTCGCGATCCTGCTGTACGGCCTGTACCTGAGCTGGACCGCGACCCGCCTCGACCGCCTGCACGTCCGCCTCGACGCGGCGCGCGTAGCCCTCGACGCGCAACTGGTGCGCCGCTCGGCCGCGACACTGGAGCTGGCCAGGTCGGGTCTGCTCGACGTGGCCACGGCCGTCATCCTGGCCACCGCCGCCCGCAGCGCCCAGATCGCCACCGAGGACGAGCGCGAACCGGCCGAGTCGGCGCTCACCCGCGACCTGCGCGCCGCGTTCGACGACCCGCCGCAGGTCGAGCAGCTGCGCCAAACCCCCGAGGGCGCGGACCTGCTGCACGAACTCGGCGCGTCGATGCGCCGCGTGCAACTGGCCCGCCGCTTCCACAACGAGTCGGTCCGCGCCGTGCGCCAAATCCGCGGCTACCGCAGGGTGCGCTACTTCCGGCTGGCCGGCCGCGCCCCGGACAAGCCCACTTTCGAGATCGACGACGAGCCCCCCGCCGCCTTCAGCCGGTGACGCCGAATGAGCGTGAGGGTGACGCTATTATGGCGTCATGGCTGCTGAACCCGAGAACGAGCTCTCGAGCAATCTGACCATCCGGGCGTTGCCCACCAGCGTCCGCAGAACGCTGGCCGCTCGGGCGAAGGCCCGCCGCATGTCGCTCAACGCCCTCGCGGTCGAAGTGCTGACCCGTGAGGCGCAGACTCCGACAATGACGGAATGGCTCGCCGACTTGGAAAGCGTCCGGCAGCCGACTGGCCTGTCCGGAGATGATGTCGTCGCAGCCGTTCGCGCTGTCCGCGAGGAGCGCGACGGGAAGTGGGGATGATCGTCGTCGATGCTTCGGCCGCGGTTGAGCTGCTCGCGGCGGACGACGAGCCGCGCCGATTCGCCGTGGCGGCTCGGCTTTCGTCGGGGGACGCGGCGTATGCACCAAGTCATTTCGACGTCGAAGTGATCTCAGCCCTGCGAGGCATCGCTCGGCACAACGCTGTGATCCAGCGAAACGCGCCGAGGTTGCTCAGCCGACTGCACAGCATGCCCGTTCGCCGCCAGCGGTTGCCCGAGGCGGCGATGCAGCGCGTATGGCAGTTGCGGGAGAACATGACGCCGTACGACGCGGGATACGTCGCCTTGGCCGAGCAACTCGGGGCATCCCTCGTCACGTGCGATGCGAAGTTCGTGGCTCCGCCTGGAATCGCGTGCACCATCGAACTGATCCGATGATCACGCCAGGGCGCGTGCGTGCACCGCGTAAGCCGGTGGTCGATCCGTCCTGACAGGGCGGAAGCCGGATCAGGGCTCGTCAGGTCATAAGATGGAAACGTAATCTTCCCGCCCGAAACCGCGAGCGAGGTCAACTGTGTCCACCACCCCCACTCCCGGTAGCTCCGACGCCCCACAGCTCGGCACGGCGCGCGTCAAGCGCGGCATGGCCGAGATGCTCAAGGGCGGCGTCATCATGGACGTGGTCACCCCGGAGCAGGCGAAGATCGCCGAGGACGCCGGCGCGGTCGCGGTGATGGCGCTCGAGCGGGTGCCGGCCGACATCCGGCGGGACGGCGGGGTGGCCCGGATGTCCGACCCGGACATGATCGACGGGATCATCAACGCCGTGTCCATCCCGGTCATGGCCAAGGCCCGGATCGGGCACTTCGTCGAGGCGCAGGTGCTCCAGGCGCTCGGGGTCGATTACATCGACGAGTCCGAGGTGCTCACCCCCGCCGACGAGACCCACCACATCGACAAGTGGGCGTTCACCGTGCCCTTCGTCTGCGGCGCGACCAACCTGGGCGAGGCGCTGCGCCGGATCGCCGAGGGCGCGGCGATGATCCGCTCGAAGGGCGAGGCGGGCACCGGCAACGTGGTCGAGGCCACCCGGCACATGCGCCAGATCCGCGCCGACATCCGCCGGCTGGCCACCCTCGACGAGTCCGAGCTGTTCCTGGCCGCCAAGAGCCTCCAGGCGCCCTACGAGATCGTGCGCGAGGTCGCGGCCACCGGAAAGCTGCCGGTCGTGCTGTTCACCGCCGGCGGCCTCGCCACCCCCGCCGACGCGGCGATGATGATGCAGCTCGGCGCCGAGGGCGTGTTCGTCGGCTCCGGCATCTTCAAGTCGGGCGACCCGGCCAAGCGCGCCTCGGCGATCGTGAAGGCGACCACCTTCCACGACGACCCGGACGTGATCGCCAAGGTCTCGCGCGGCCTCGGCGAGCCGATGGTCGGCATCAACATCGACACCCTGCCCGAGTCCGAGCGCTACGCCGGGCGCGGTTGGTGACGGTGACCAAGTCCGCAGCGCCCCTGCTCATCGGCGTGCTCGCGTTGCAGGGAGACGTGCGCGAACACGTCGCCATGCTCGAGGCGGTCGGCGCGCACGCCGTGCCGGTGCGCCGCACCGCGGAGCTCGACGCAGTGGACGGGCTGGTCATCCCCGGCGGCGAGTCCACCGCGATGTGGAAGCTGGCCACCGCGTTCGACCTGTTCGAGCCGGTGCGCAAGCGGATCGCCGAGGGTATGCCGGCCTACGGCTCCTGCGCCGGGATGATCATGCTCGCCGACCGGGTGCTGGACGCGGCGCCCGGCCAGGAGACGTTCGGCGGCATCGCGATGACGGTGCGCCGCAACGCGTTCGGCCGTCAGGTTGACTCGTTCGAGGGCCCGATCGAGTTCGCGGGCCTGGAGAGCGCTGCTGTCGGTGGCGACGGCGATGAGAGCGGCGAAGCGGACGAGGGCGCGCGGGAAGCCGGGCTGCTGCACGGCGTGTTCATCCGTGCGCCGTGGGTCGAGGAGGTCGATCCCGCGGTGCGGGTCTCGGCGCGAGTCACGGCGGGTCCCGGCGCGGGTAGGATCGTCGCCGTTCAGCAAGGCCCGCTGATGGCGACCTCGTTCCATCCGGAGCTGACCGGGGACCTGCGTGTCCACGGCCGTTTCGTACGCCTGGCGCGCGCCGCCCGCTGAAGCGAAAACCGCCGCGAGAGCGGCGCGAGGGTCCGTGACGGGGTTCGGAAGAAGGAGCGAGAGCGATGTCGGGCCACTCCAAGTGGGCGACCACCAAGCACAAGAAGGCCGTGATCGACGCCAAGCGCGGCAAGCTCTTCGCGAAGATGATCAAGAACATCGAGGTGGCCGCGCGCACCGGCGGCGGCGACCCGGCCGGCAACCCGACCCTGTATGACGCGGTCCAGAAGGCCAAGAAGAGCTCGGTCCCCAACGACAACATCGACCGCGCGATCAAGCGCGGCTCCGGGGCCGAGGCCGGCGGCGCGGACTACCAGACGATCATGTACGAGGGCTACGGCCCCAACGGCGTCGCCGTCCTGGTCGAGTGCCTGACCGACAACCGCAACCGCGCCGCCTCCGAGGTGCGCGTGGCGATGACCCGCAACGGCGGCTCGATGGCCGACCCCGGCTCGGTCTCCTATTTGTTCGGGCGCAAGGGCCAGATCATCGTGCCGAAGTCGGACGGCCTGACCGAGGACTCGATCCTCGAGGCGGTGCTCGACGCCGGCGCCGAGGAGGTCAACGACCTCGGCGACTCCTTCGAGGTGCTCTCCGGCCCCACCGACCTCATCCCGGTGCGCACCGCGCTCCAGGCCGCCAAGATCGACTACGACTCGGCCGAGTCCCCGTTCATGCCCACCATGCAGGTGGCGCTGGACGAGGAGGGCGCGCGCAAGATCTTCAAGCTCATCGACGCGCTCGAGGACAGCGACGATGTGCAGAACGTCTACGCCAACTTCGACGTGTCCGACGAGATCATGGCCAAGCTCGACGAGGAATAGCCGGTCCCCAGCCGGTCAAGTCGTCCAATGTCTATATAGCTCGGCTTGAGAAATACCCTCTCAGGAGCTTCTCGGGCCGAGCGGAGCGGCACTTGATGAACAAGTATCCGTGGGTACCCGTCCCGGACATCCCGATGGTCCGGCAACACCGGGTCAGCGACCAGCCGCCGACTGACATCCCGTGAGGGTTCTGGGGGTCGATCCCGGGCTGACGCGCATGGGCGTCGGCGTGGTCGAGGGGCGCATCGGCGCGCCGCTGCGGATGGTGGGCGCCGGGGTCGTGCGCACGCCAGCGGACGCGCCGATCAGCGAGCGGCTGCTCGCGGTGGATGAGCAGATCGCCGAGTGGCTCGACGAGCACACTCCGGACGCGGTCGCGGTGGAGCGGATGTTCGCGCAGGAGGGCGTGCGCACGATCATGGGCACGGCGCAGGCCGCCGGGGTGGTCATGGTCGCGGCCGCGCGGCGGGGGTTGCCGGTGACTATGCACACGCCGAGCGAGGTCAAGGCGGCCATCACCGGGGACGGGCGCGCGCAGAAGGAGCAGGTCGCGGCCATGGTCGTACGCATCCTGAAGCTCGCCGAGGCGCCCAAGCCGGTGGACGCCACCGACGCTCTCGCGCTCGCGATCTGTCATGTGTGGCGCGGGGGAGCGGCGGACCGGATCGCCGAGGCGTTGCAACGCCAGGGATTGTCGCTGCCCTCCGGTAACGTGCCGATGCACAGGGAACGCGGACGGCGGAAGGGTGGCTTCAGATGAGTGGCGCCGGATCGCGGAGTGGGAGTGCGGGCGGGTCACGACGACTGCCGTGGGCCGGTGCGGCGTGATCGCGTTCGTCGAGGGCGAAGTCGATGCACTCGCCCCGGATGCGGCTGTAGTCAAGGTCGGCGGCGTCGGCCTGCTGCTGCACTGCGCGCCTGGCACGCTCGCGCAGCTGACCGTCGGTCAGAAGGCACGCCTGGCCACCAGCCTGATCGTGCGTGAAGACTCGCTGACGCTCTACGGGTTCGCCGACGACGACGAGCGCACCGTGTTCGAGCTCTTGCAGACCGCCAGCGGTGTCGGCCCCCGGCTGGCGCAGGCCATGCTCGCTACGCACCGACCCGACACCTTGCGCACCATCTTCGCCACGCAGGACACCAAGGCCCTCACGCTCGTGCCCGGAGTCGGGCCGAAGGGCGCGCAGAAGCTGCTGATCGAGCTCAAGGGCAGGCTCGGCGCGCCGACCGGCGGAGTCGTCCCCGCGCAGAACGGCGGGGCGGCGGCCGGGGTCAGTCCGTGGCGCGGGCAGTTGCTCGAAGCGCTCACCGGGCTCGGTTGGAACGCGCGCGACGCCGAGTCCGCGCTGATCGGCGTCGAGCCGATCGCCGCCGAGGCCGAGGCGCGCGGTGAGACACCGGCGCTGCCGGTGTTGTTGCGGGCGGCGCTGCGCAGCCTCAAGCGGTGACGGGGTGACGATAGGGAAGGGCGGCGGCCGGCACGGTAGTCGGCGGCGGGGGACCAGCGGTAGCGGCGAGAGGGGACGGTATGGCTGACGAGCAGCGGCTGATGGACGCGACCGCGGATCTGGACGACCGCGCCGCGGAGGCCGCGCTGCGCCCCAAGTCGCTCACGGACTTCGTGGGCCAGCGCAAGGTGCGCGAGCAGCTCGAGCTGGTCCTGCACGCGGCGAAGGGCCGCGGCACCGCGCCCGACCACATCCTGCTGGCCGGGCCGCCCGGACTCGGCAAGACCACGCTGGCGATGATCGTCGCGGCCGAGCTCGGCGCGCCGATCCGGATCACCTCGGGTCCCGCCATCCAGCACGCCGGCGACCTGGCCGCGATCCTCTCCTCGCTCACCGAGGGCGAGGTGCTCTTCCTCGACGAGATCCACCGGATGTCCCGGCCCGCCGAGGAGATGATGTACATGGCGATGGAGGACTTCCGGGTCGATGTCATCGTCGGCAAGGGGCCGGGCGCCACCGCGATCCCGCTGGAACTTCCACCGTTCACCCTCGTCGGCGCGACCACCAGGTCCGGGCTGCTGCCCGCGCCGCTGCGCGACCGCTTCGGCTTCACCGGCCACCTGGAGTTCTACGAGGCCGAGGACCTCGAGCTGGTGGCGCACCGCTCCGCGCGGCTGCTCGGCGTCGAGATCGAGGCCGACGGAGCCGCAGAGATCGCCTCCCGCTCCCGCGGCACCCCGCGCATCGCCAACCGGCTGCTGCGCAGGGTCCGGGACTTCGCGCAGGTCAGGGGGGATGGCCGGGTCACCCTCGACGCCGCGCGCGCCGCCCTTGAGGTCTACGAGGTGGATGAGCGCGGGCTCGACCGGCTTGACCGGGCCGTGCTCGGTGCATTGTTACGTCTTTTCAACGGCGGACCGGTCGGCCTGTCCACGCTCGCGGTGGCCATCGGCGAGGAGTCCGACACCGTCGAGGAGGTCGCCGAACCCTTCCTGGTGCGGCAGGGCCTGCTGGCCCGCACCCCGCGCGGCCGGATCGCCACCGCCGCGGCCTGGGCACATCTCGGGATGCGGGCGCCGAACCCCGGCGCGCAGACCGCCGCCTGGAATCACGCGCAGCCGGGTCGGGCCGTACCGGGGCAAGGCGGCCTGTTCGGCGACGAATCCGACGATCCGGACGCATGATCGGGCACTGCAACAGCGCGGTAACGGTGCGGCGGGGGTCGTCAAATGACCATGCTGTGGCCAGGTGTCATTGTTTCGTGCGGGTATGAGCGCATAGACTCCGCGTGACCTGGAGTGCCTGCGCGCTCCGCGCAGCTGACCGCTACCGCGTCGAATCGCGGGACGGTCCCGAAAGAACAGCCGATACCGTGAATCTACTGTTGATCTACATCGTCGTCATCGGCGGCGTCTTCATCTTCATGACCAGCCGCGGCAACCGCAAGCGGCAGGCCCAGGCGGCGCAGCTGCAATCGGCCCTGGTCGTGGGCGCCCAGGTGCGGACCATCGGCGGCCTGGTCGGCGAGGTGGTCGAGGTGGACGACGAGCACGTGGTCGTCGAGACCACGCCCGACGTGCGGCTCAAGTTCGTCAAGTCCGCGGTCGCCGGCGTGGTCGCGCCCGCCGACGAGGACGAGGCCGAGCCGGAGGCGACCGACGCCGAGGAGGCCGAGCACGCCGAGGCCGCGACCGAGGAGACCGAGCCCGGCGGCGAGAACGCGGCCGCGGCGCACGAGTCCGCGTCCGGCGGCGGGGGCGAGCAGCCGTCCGACGAGGTCCCGGCGCTCGACTCGGCGGCTGACGAGGCGGCGCGGCGCGGCGTGTCGGAGCCCGCGAAGAGGTAGGACCCGCCCCCGCGGCACCCCGGCCCGCTTCGCCGAAGGCTGAGAACTTCCGAAGAATCGAAGCGCCGGGGGCAACGCCGGACGGAACGCAAACGTCCCAAACACGGCAGTTCCCACAGGCCCGGGCAAGCTGGACGCCCCGCGCGAGCGGGCGGACGGAGCCCGGGCCGGGGACGGCCGTGTCGAGCCCGCATTGACACACAGGAGAAGTGCAACGTGGCTGCGAGGAAATCCCGGAGCGGCAAGCGCCCCGGGGCCCGTGGGTGGGTGACCGGCGCGGGGCAGGGGCCCTGGCGCCCGCTGGCGTTCTTGGCGCTCGTCGTGGTGGCGCTGTACGCCAGCATGTTCGGCACCGGCAACACCAAGCCCCACCTGGCCATCGACCTGGCCGGCGGCACCAGCGCGGTCTACAGCGCGAGCCCCGCGCCCGGCAGCACGACGGGCATCACCGGCGAGGCCATGGGTACCGCGGTCAGCATCATGAACGAGCGGGTCAACGCGTTCGGCGTCTCCGAGGCGCAGGTCTCGCAGCAGGGCTCGAACACCATCCAGGTCGAGATCCCCGGCCACAACTCGCAGGCCCTGGTCAACCAGATCGGCCAGACGGCGCTGCTGTACTTCCGTCCGGTGCTCCAGGAGGCGGCGGCCGCCACCGTGCCGACCGCCGGCCCGTCCGCCTCGGGCAGCGCCAAGCCGTCCGGCACCCCGTCGGCGTCCACGTCCGCGTCGGCCACGCCCAGCACGAAGCCCTCCGGCCAGGCCGACAAGCTGACCACGCTGCACGACGCGGCCAGTGCCAGCCCGGCGGCGGCTTCGGCCTCCGCCACGCCCAAGGCCTCCTCGTCCGCCGGCGCCACGCCGAGCCCGAGCACGACCTCCTCGGCCTCCGCGTCGCAGACCAAGGCCGCCGAGCTGTTCGCGAACATCGACTGCACCGACAAGACCGCGACCAAGGCCGCCGCGGCGGCGCTGCCGACCGACTACGTCGCGACCTGCGACAAGGACCACGCCTACAAGTACCTGCTCGGCCCGTCCCAGGTCTCCGGCACCGACGTCAAGAGCGCGCAGGCCGTGCCGGTCATGGCCGGGCAGACGGTGACCAACAGCTGG
This sequence comes from Actinomycetota bacterium, assembly GCA_046724665.1. GTDB lineage: Bacteria > Actinomycetota > Actinomycetes > Streptomycetales > Catenulisporaceae > Actinocrinis. The sequence goes on along the minus strand of JBKOWZ010000039.1, from coordinate 22,991 downwards.
CAGATCAACCTGACCTTCAACGCCAAGGGCACCACCGCGTTCGCCACCGCCACCCAGCAGCTCTACCAGCAGTACTCGAGCAAGAGCGGCAGCGGCCAGTTCGCGATCGTGCTCGACGGCGTGGTCCAGTCCGCCCCGGTGGTCAACCAGGGCGCCATCACCGGCGGCCAGGCCCAGATCACCGGCTCGTTCTCGCAGGGCGACGCGGACACCCTGGCCACCGTGCTGAACTACGGCGCGCTGCCGCTGAAGTTCGACATCTCCCAGGTCTCGATCGTCTCGCCGACCCTCGGCGGCCGCGAGCTGTCCGGCGGCCTGATCGCCGGCGCGATCGGCCTCGGCCTGGTGTTCATGTACGTCATCTTCTACTACCGGGGCCTCGCCTCGGTCGCGATCTCCAGCCTGGTGGTGGCCGCGGCGCTGACCTACGCCTCCGCGGTGCTGCTCGGCCCGCTGATGGGCTTCACCCTCTCGCTCGCGGGCGTGGCCGGCCTGATCGTCGCCATCGGTATCACCGCGGACTCGTTCGTGGTGTTCTTCGAGCGACTGCGCGACGAGGTGCGCGAGGGCCGCACCCTGCGCACCGCGGTCGAACACGGCTGGAACCGGGCGCGGCGCACCATCATCGCCTCGGACTTCGTGTCCTTCCTCGCCTCGGTGGTGCTGTACCTGATGTCCATCGGCTCGGTCAAGGGCTTCGCCTTCACCCTGGGCCTGACCACGGTGATCGACGTCTTCGTGGTGTTCCTGTTCACCAAGCCGCTGATCACCCTGGCCGCCAGGACCGAGTTCTTCGGCGGCGGGCACAAGTGGTCCGGCCTGGACGCGCAGCGGCTCGGCGGCACCCGGGCCACCGTCTACCGGCCCGGCGCGGCCCGCGGCGAGCGGCGCATGACGATCGCCGAGCGGCGCCGCGCGGCCGAGCAGGCGGCGGCCGGCGAAGTAGCCAGTGACGAAACGAAGCGGGTGGATGTCTGATGGCCGGCCTTGGCTCCATGGGTAACCGCCTCTACCGGGGCGAGATCTCGTTCCAGATCGTCGCGCGCCGCCGCCGCTGGGCTGCGGTCTTCGGGATCGTGCTGCTGCTGGCCGCGCTCGGCATGGTGGTGCGCGGCCTGCACTTCAGCGTGGACTTCCGGGGCGGCTCGGTGATCACCGTGCCGAGCGCCACGCTCAGCACCGACCAGGTCGGCTCGATCGCCTCGGCCGACGGCGTGCCCGCGCCGACCGTGCAGGACCACCGGATCGTCGGCGGCGGCCGCCAGGTGACCGTCACCACCACCACGATCAGCCCGGCCGCCCAGCAGAAGCTGACCGAGGACCTGGCCAAGGCCGCCGGGATCGACCAGAGCAAGGTGACCGTCGAGCAGGTCGGCGCGAGCTGGGGCCACGACATCTCCAAGCAGGCGATCCAGGCGCTGATCATCTTCCTGATCCTGCTGGCGGTGTACCTGGCCATCTTCTTCGAGTGGAAGATGGCCGTCGCGGCGCTGATCTCGCTGGTCAACGTGATCGTGATCACCGTCGGGGTCTACGCGTGGTCCGGCCTGGAGGTCTCCCCGTCCACGGTGGTCGGCTTCCTGACCATCCTCGGCTACTCGATGTACGACGCGGTCGTGGTCTTCGACAAGGTCAAGGAGAACAAGCGGCACCTGGTCGATCAGGGCAAGCTCGGCTACGGCTCGGCGGCGAACCTGGCGATCAACCAGACCCTGGTCCGTTCGCTCAACACCTCGCTGATCGCGCTGATCCCGGTCGCCGCGCTGCTGTTCGGCGGCACCGTCTCGCAGGCCGCGGTGCTCCAGGACCTCGCGCTCGCCCTGCTGGTCGGCATCGGCGCCGGAACGGTCTCCTCGATCCTGGTGGCCACCCCGACGCTGGTCTGGCTCAAGGAGTTCGAGCCGGCGGTGCGCGCGCAGGAGCAGCGGCTCGCGTCGGCCAAGGCGACCGCGGAGCGGCGTGCGGCGGCGAAGGTCACCTCCGGCGCGGTCCCGGCTACCGCAGGTGCGGGTGCGGGCTCGGGAGGCTCGGGCGCGGCAGGCGCCGTCGAACCGCAGGACGCCAAGCCGGCCCAGGCTGCGCAGGCCCCCGGTCAGCGCGGCGCACGTAAGCAGCCGGTGCGTAACCAGCCTCGCTCGAAGCGTCGCTAGTCGCACGCAACTTTCACAACTCCACACTGCTCATCGGGCTCGGGTTACCGCAACGTCGCGGTAACCCGAGCCCAATGCATTACCGCCCGCGCGAGCCACTACAGTTGGCGCGTGATCGCTGAGCTGCTCGCCTCCCGGATCAGGGACGTGCCCGACTACCCGAAGCCCGGCATCCTCTTCAAGGACATAACCCCGCTGCTGGCCGACCCGAAGGCGTTCCGCGCGATGACCGGCGAGTTCGCCCGGCACGCCCGTGAGGCGCGGGCCACCAAGGTGGTCGGCCTCGAGGCGCGCGGCTTCATCCTGGCCGCCCCGGTCGCGGTCGAGGCCGAACTCGGCTTCATCCCGGTCCGCAAGGCGGGCAAGCTGCCCGGGGCCGTCCACGCCGTCTCCTACGCGCTCGAGTACGGCGAGGCGACGCTGGAGATCCACCGCGACTCCTTCCTGCCCGGTGACCGCGTCCTGATCGTGGACGACGTGCTGGCCACCGGGGGCACCGCGGCCGCCGCGGTCGAAGCCGTGCGCCGCAGCGGGGCCGAGCTGGTCGGCGTGTCCGTGCTGATGGAACTGAGCTTCCTGTCCGGCCGCGCCCGCCTCGCCGCCGAGGCTCCCGGCGTGCCGGTCACCGCGCTGCTCACGGTCTGAGCCGGGCGCTCGCGTCGAGGCCGGCCGCGAAGTGAATCAAGCACGGCCTAAGCCCGGCCCGACGCCGGTACCATGGAACAGAGCCCAGGTGACACGATGGGCCAGGGAGGTAGTCGCTTGACGACCACGCCGGAGGCAGCCGTACGAGCCCAGCAGGACAAGCGGACCGGGCCGACGCCCGCGCCGTCCGCCACTCCCGCGGGTCCGGACACGGCCGCGCCGACGCCCTCTTCCGCGCCGCAGCCGCAGTCGGCCTCCTCACCGGCGCCGACGCAGCAGGACGGCCAGCCGCAGCAGCCGTCGCGCGTTCCCGCCCCGGTGATACGCACCGCCACCGCGCCAGCAGCCTCCAGCCGGGTTCGCGCCCGGCTGGCGCGTCTCGGCGGTCCGCGCCCCGGCGGCCCCAGCCCGGTCCTGGAGCCGCTGTTCCGCATCGTGCGGGCCAGCGACCCCAAGGCCGACCTGCGCACGCTCGAGCGCGCCTACCAGATGGCCGAGAAGTACCACCGCGGTCAGCGGCGCAAGAGCGGCGACCCGTACATCACCCACCCCGTCGCGGTCACCACGATCCTGGCCGAGCTGGGCATGGACGTGCCGACCCTGTGCGCGGGCCTGCTGCACGACACCGTCGAGGACACCGACTACACCCTCGACATGCTGCGCCGCGACTTCGGCGAGACGGTGGCGCTGCTGGTCGATGGCGTGACCAAGCTGGACAAGGTCAAGCTCGGCGAGGCGGCGCAGGCCGAGACCGTGCGCAAGATGGTCGTGGCGATGGCCCGGGACATCCGCGTCCTGGTGATCAAGCTGGCCGACCGGCTGCACAACATGCGCACCATGCGGTACATGCGCCGGGACAAGCAGGAGCAGAAGTCCCGCGAGACCCTGGAGATCTACGCCCCGCTGGCGCACCGCCTCGGCATGAACACGATCAAGTGGGAGCTTGAGGACCTCGCGTTCGCGATCCTCTACCCGAAGATGTACGACGAGATCGTGCACCTGGTCGCCGAGCGCGCGCCCAAGCGCGAGGAGTTCCTGGCGCAGGTCATCGACATGGTCCAGGGCGACCTGCACGGCGCCCGGATCAAGGCCACGGTCACCGGCCGGCCGAAGCACTACTACTCGGTCTACCAGAAGATGATCGTACGGGGCCGCGACTTCACCGAGATCTACGACCTCGTCGGCATCCGCGTCCTGGTCGAGTCGGTCCGCGACTGCTACGCGGCCCTCGGCACCATCCACGCGCGGTGGAACCCGGTCCCCGGCCGGTTCAAGGACTACATCGCGATGCCGAAGTTCAACATGTACCAGAGCCTGCACACCACGGTGATCGGGCCGCAGGGCAAGGCGGTCGAGCTCCAGATCCGCACCTACTCGATGCACCGGCGGGCCGAGTACGGAGTGGCCGCGCACTGGAAGTACAAGGAGGAGGCCGTCCGCGGCCCCGGCGGCGCGCCCGTCGATCCGGCGGCGGCCAAGGTCGGCGACATGGCCTGGCTGCGCCAGCTGCTCGACTGGCAGCGGGAGACCGCCGATCCGGGCGAGTTCCTCGACTCGCTGCGCTTCGACCTGTCCGCCTCCGAGGTCTTCGTCTTCACGCCCAAGGGCGACGTGATACCGCTGCCGTCCGGCTCCACGCCGGTCGATTTCGCGTACGCCGTGCACACCGAGGTCGGCCACCACTGCATCGGGGCCAGGGTCAACGGCCGCCTGGTGCCGCTCGAGTCGAAGCTCGACAACGGCGACGTGGTCGAGATCTTCACCTCCAAGGCGCCCACCGCGGGCCCGAGCCGCGACTGGCTCGGCTTCGTCGCGTCCCCGCGCGCGAGGAACAAGATCCGCGCGCACTTCACCAAGGAGCGGCGCGAGGAGGCCATCGAGCAGGGCCGCGAGCAGCTGGCCAAGACGATGCGCAAGCAGGGCCTGCCGTTGCAGCGGCTGCTGTCCAGCGAATCGCTCGGCTCGATCGCGCTCGACCTGCACTACGCGGACATCTCGGCGCTCTACGCGGCGATCGGCGAGAACCACGTCTCGGCGCAGTCGGTGGTGCAGCGCCTCATCCAGACCCTCGGCGGCGAGGAGGGCGCGACCGAGGACCTGGCCGAGTCCACCCTCCCGCAGCTGCCCGGCGAGAAGTCCGAGCGCCGCCGCGGCCGCCCGGGCGGCGACCCGGGCGTCCTGGTCAAGGGCGCGGACGACATCTGGGTCAAGCTCTCGCGCTGCTGCACCCCGGTCCCCGGCGACGCGATCGTCGGCTTCGTCACCCGCGGCAACGGCGTCTCGGTGCACCGCCAGGACTGCGGCAACATCGAGTCGCTGATGACCCAGCCCGAACGCATGATGGAAGTCGAGTGGGCGCCCACCGCCACCAGCGTCTTCCTGGTCTCCATCCAGGTCGAGGCGCTCGACCGGGCCCGGCTGCTGTCCGACGTCACCCGCGTGCTGTCCGACCAGCACGTCAACATCCTGTCGGCCACGGTGAACACTTCCCGCGACCGCGTCGCGATGTCCCGCTTCACCTTCGAGATGGGCGACCCGAAGCACCTCGGCCACGTCCTGCGTGCCGTCCGCGGCATCGAGGGCGTCTACGACGTCTACCGAGTGTGAGGATGTCATGACTGAACGATACGATCGGCCTGCTGATCAACAATCCGAGGAGGTTGAAGTGACAGCAACGCTTGAGCAGGTCGAGGTCGAAACGCTTCTCCACGAGATCGATCTGCAAGGGCGATTCCAGACGATCGAAGTCATCGGGGAGAACATCGTCATGAGTCCACTACGAGCCATGCACGGCGGGACGATCTTCGAGCTCCAGAAGCAGCTCGAGGCCCAGTTGCCTGCCGAGTATTGGTTCGTCTACGACGTGCTCACACCTTTCGAGCCCAAGGTGCACGAGTACTGTCCCGACCTGGCAGTCATCTCGAAGGCCGAGTATGAGCGGAACATCTCGGTGTGCAAGCCGGAGTGGATCAAGCTCCTGTTCGAAGTCATCTCCCCGAGCACGCGGGACTTCGACTACGGGGTCAAGGTGGGCGTCTATGCGCGTGCCGAGATTCCCGAGTACGTGGTCTTCGATCCCTATGCGCGTTCAGCCACACGGTACGCGCATCCCGAAGAAGGCGAGTACTCGCTGCGGGAAGTCATCCACTACGGTCGGCCGGTGAAGTCCGAAGCGCTGTATCCGCTGGTCATCGAGACGGCGGATCTACCGGTTGATCCCAGGGACTGATTCGTCTTCAGTCACACCGGAGGGCCGCCCGCAACGCAACCGCGCGGGCGGCCCTCCGGTGTGTGAGAGCTCGTGGCCGGATCAGCGGGTGAACTCGTCGAGGGCGGCGCGGGCCTGGGCCAGCCATTCGCGGCGGGCGGTCAAGGCGGCCTCGGCGTCGTCCACCTTGCGCTGCTGGCCGGCGGTGCGGGCCTTGTCCAGCTCCTTCTCGAACTTGGCGATGGACGCCTCGAGCTGGCGGACGGTGGCCTCGGCGCGGGCGCGGGCCTCGGGGTTGGTGCGCTTCCACTCGGCCTGTTCGGCGTCGGCCACGGCGCGCTCCACGTCGCGCAGGGCACCTTCGAGGCGGGGCTTGGTCTCGCGGGGGACCGGGCCGATCTCCTCCCAGCGCGCCTGGATGCCCCTCAGCGCCTGGCGGGCCTGCCTGAGGTCGGTCACCGGGAGCAGCTTCTGCGCCTCGGCGAGCAGCTCCTCCTTGCGGGTCTGGTTCTCCCGGAAGCCCGCGTCGCGCTGGTCCAGGTCCGCGTTTCTCGCGGTGAAGAAGGTGTCCTGCGCGGTCTTGAAGCGCTCCCAGAGCTTGTCCTCGACCTCGCGCTGGGCCCGGCCCGCCGCCTTCCACTGCTTCATCAGGTCGCGGAAGCGCTGCGCGGTGTTCGCCCAATCGGTCGATTCGGCCAGGCTCTCCGCCTCCTCGACCAGGGACTCCTTGCGCACGCGCACCTCCTCGCGCTCGGCGTCGAGCTGCGCGAAGTGGGTCTTGCGGCGCTTGGCGAACGCCGAGCGGGCCGTGCTGAACCGGCTCCACAGCTCGTCGTCCGCCTTGCGGTCGAGCCGCGGCACGCTCTTCCACTCGTCCACCAGCGCGCGCAGTCGCTCCCCGGTGGCCTTCCACTCGCCGGACTGGGAGAGGGCCTCCGCCTCGGCGACGATGCGCTCCTTGTGCGCGGCGGCCTCGGCCTGCTGCTTCGCCCGCGCCTCGCGCTTGGCCGCGCGGCGCTGCTCGGCGAGCTCGCCGAGCTTGTCCAAGCGGGCGCGCAGCGCGTTGAGGTCGCCGATCGCGTGCGGCTCGACCAGCTGCTCGCGCAGCTTCGCGATGCTCGCGTCGGCGTCCTTGGCGTCCAGGTTGGCGGTGGTCAGCCGCTTCTCCAGCAGCTCGACCTCGGCCTTGATGCCGTCGAACTTGCGCTGGTAGAACGCCAGGCCCTCCTCGGGGGTGCCGGCCGCCCAGGAGCCGATCTGCCGCTCGCCCTCGGCCGTGCGCACGTACACCGAGCCGTCCTCGGCGACCCGGCCCCACTCGCTCGCCGCCTGCGTGCCTGTGCCCGCGCCCGCTGCCTGAGTCTGCGCCGCCTGCGCATTCGCCTCCGACGCGTCCGCCGCAGCGGCGGCGGGCTCGGCGGGGACGCCGCCGCCCGGCACGTCGGGCTCCGGCTCGGCGCTGGCGGTCTGCTCCGGCTGCTCCGGTCCTTCGGACACGGTGCCCTCCTTGGACGTGAACCATGATCGATGCGGCGACGCGGCCCTTGCGTCACGGTACTGCGGTGAACCGACGTAGTTCCATCTTCATCGCGGCGCCGCGAATACAACAGGCGCAGGGCACTCTACAAGCAACGACGGCCCCCGGACAGTCGGTAAAACCTCCGGAGGCCGCCGCCGCGGCGGGCGAAGCCCGCGCTGGAGTCCGGCGATGCCCGCGACTACTTCGCGACGCTGACCGACGTGATGGTCACCGTTTCCTTCGGGTGGCCGTCGCCGCTGGCGTTCGCGTCGTCCGAGCCCTGCGCGGCGATCGACTGGAGGATGTCCAGGCCCTTGGTGATCGTGCCGAACGGCGTGTAGCTCGGCGCCAGCGGCGAGTCCTTGTAGACCAGGAAGAACTGGCTGCCGTTGGTGCCCGGGCCGGAGTTGGCCATCGCCACGGTGCCCGCCTTGTAGGTGACGGAGGAGCCGGTGCCGAAGTAGTTCAGGTTCTCGTCCTGGAACTGGTAGCCGGGGCCGCCGCCGCCGGTGGCGGCCGGGTCGCCGCACTGGAGCACGAAGATGCCGTTGGTGGTCAGCCGGTGGCACTTGGTGTTGTTGAAGTAGTTCTTGCCGGCCAGGAACTGGAACGAGTACGTGGTGTACGGCGCCTTGGTGGTCAGCGCGGTGAAGACGACGTCGCCGCGGTTGGTGTGGATCGTCGCGGTGTATGGCTTGGCCGCGTCGGCGGCGTTGTACGTCGGGATGCCGACGTCCTTGGCCGCCGCGGCGCTGGTCCTGGTGTAGCCGCTCTTCGCTGCGGTGGACGGGGACGCGGTGCCGGTGGCGGCCGCCGACGGCGAGTTCGAGCTGCTCGCGGTGGGCGTGGTCTTCGGGCTCGAGGAGGTCGCCAGCACGGCGCCCAGCACTCCGCCGCCCACCAAGACCACCGCGATCGTGGTGACGATCGCGATCCGCCTGCGGCGCTTGGCCGCCAGCTGCTGCTTGGCGATCTTCGCCTGCACCCGCTCGTAGCGCGCGCGCTCCAATGCGCGCTGCCGGTCCTTGGTGCTCGCCACGTTTCCCTCTCCTCGCACAGTCCTCATCGACGCACGGCCCGTGTCATCGCTGCCCGCGTGCAGAGTGTACGGGCACGTCCTGAAGACGCAACGTTCTGCGTGCGCGCGGCACGCGCGCCGGGCCGGTTTTCCGGTTCGCGATCGGCGGCGTGGCGCCGGTAGGCTTGCCTGAACCGTCTTCGCTGCCCACACCCGCAACGCCCGCAAACCCGCAGAGGACTGGACGCACGTGCTGATCGCAGGGTTCCCAGCCGGTCCCATCGCCGCCAACTGCTTCGTGGTGGCGCCGGGGCCGAACGAGCGCTGCGTCGTGATCGACCCGGGCCAGGACGCGGCGCCGCTGATCGAGGAAACTCTCAGACAGCACAACCTCAAGCCGGCCGCCGTCCTCCTTACGCACGGGCACTACGACCACACGTGGTCCGTGACGCCGGTGTGCGGCGCGCACGACATCCCCGCGTTCATCCACCCCGACGACCGGTACATGCTGACCGATCCGGGTGCCTCGCTCGGCGTCGCGAACGCCTCGGCGATCCTGGGCGGCGCGGTGTTCACCGAGCCGTCCGACGTCCGGGAGCTGAAGGATGGCCAGCGGCTCGGCTTCGAGGGCGCGCTCGGGATCGACTTCGTGGTCAACCACGCGCCGGGCCATACCGGGGGGTCGGTGACGTTCAGGCTGCCCGACGTCCCGGACGCCGACCGCGAGGTGGACGTCCTGTTCACCGGGGACCTGCTGTTCGCTGGCTCCATCGGCCGCACCGACCTGCCCGGGGGCGACCCGCGCGCGATCGTCGAGTCGCTCGCCCGCGTCGCGCTCCCGCTGCGGGACGACACCATCGTGCTGCCCGGACACGGGCCCCAGACCACCATCGGCCGCGAGCGCGCGTCGAACCCGTTCCTGAGAGGGTTCAGGGACGCCGGCTCCGCGCGGCCCGGCCTGTGACGACGATGACGATGCAGTGACGAGAGACGCTGCGACGACGAGAAGACGGACACCTGCGCAGTGAGCACCTTTCAGTCCCCGAAGGGGACCTTCGACCTGATTCCGCCGGACTCCGCGGCCTTCCTCGCGGTGCGCGAGGCCATGGCCGCCGTGGTGCGGCGCGCCGGATACGGATACGTCGAGACGCCCGCGTTCGAGGACACGGCCCTGTTCAAGCGCGGCGTCGGCGAGTCCAGCGACATCGTGACCAAGGAGATGTACACCTTCACCACCCGCGGCGGCGACTCGCTCACGCTGCGGCCTGAGGGCACCGCCCCGGTGGTACGCGCCGTGTTGCAGCACAACCTGGACAAGGGCGCGCTGCCGGTGAAGCTGTACTACTCCGGCTCGTACTACCGCTACGAGCGGCCGCAGAAGGGCCGCTACCGGCACTTCTCGCAGGTCGGTGCCGAGGTGTTGGGCGCCGAGGATCCGCTGGTCGATGTCGAGATCATCACCCTGGCCGCGGACGCGTTCCGGGATCTGGGGCTGAGCCAGGTGCGGCTGCTGCTCAACACGCTCGGCGACAAGGAGTGCCGCCCCGTCTACCGCGCCGCGTTGCAGCAGTTCCTGCGCGGACTGGACCTCGACGAGGAGACGCGGGCCAGGATCGACATCAACCCGCTGCGCGTGCTCGATGACAAGCGGCCCGAGGTGCGCGCGCAGCTGGCGGGCGCCCCGGTGATCCCGGACTACCTCTGCGACGCGTGCAAGGCGTACCACGAGGAGGTCCAGGCGCTGCTGACCATCGGCGGCGTCGCGTTCGAGGACGACGCGAAGCTGGTGCGCGGCCTGGACTACTACACCCGCACCACGTTCGAGTTCATCCACGACGGGCTCGGCGCGCAGTCCGCGATCGGCGGCGGCGGACGGTACGACGGCCTGTCGGAGGAGATCGGCGGGCCGCCGCTGCCCTCGGTCGGCTGGGCGCTCGGCGTGGACCGCACGGTGCTTGCGCTGGAGGCGGAGGGCGTCACGCCGCCGGGTTCCAGCCGCGCGGTGGACGTGTTCGCGGTGCCGCTCGGCGAGGCGGCCCGGCAGATGCTGTTCAGCCTCGTGCTCACGCTGCGGCGCGAGGGCGTGCGCGCGGACTTCGCGTTCGGCGGCAAGGGCCTCAAGGGCGCGATGAAGGCCGCGGACCGGTCGGGCGCGCGGTACGCGCTCATCGCCGGCGAGCGCGATCTGACCGCCGACGCGGTGCAGCTGAAGGACCTGGAGAGCGGGGAGCAGGTCCCCGTGCCGTTGGACAGGGTTGTCCCGATGATTAAGGAGAAGCTGTCGTGATCCGCACGCGCGAGGCGGGGAGCCTGCGGGCCTCCGACGCCGGAAGCACCGTCACCCTGGCCGGGTGGGTGGCCCGGCGGCGTGATCACGGCGGCGTGACCTTCATCGACCTGCGTGACGGCTCGGGTGTCGTGCAGGTCGTCGTGCGCGAGTCCGAGGCAGTACACGACCTGCGCAACGAGTACTGCGTCACCGCGACCGGTGAGGTGCGTGAGCGGCCCGAGGGCAACGCGAACCCGGACCTGCCGACCGGTGACGTCGAGGTCGTCGTGGACACCGTCGAAGTGCTCTCCGAGTCCGCGCCGCTGCCCTTCCCGACCGATGAGCGCAAGAGCGCGAACATCAACGAGGAGGTGCGGCTGAAGTACCGCTACCTCGACCTGCGGCGCGACGACATGGCGTACAACCTGCGCACGCGCGCCAAGGCCACCAAGGTCATCCGCGATGTGATGGACGACCTCGGCTTCCTGGACATCGAGACGCCTTACCTCACGCGTTCGACGCCTGAGGGCGCGCGCGACTTCCTCGTGCCGGTGCGTTTGCAGCCCGGGACGTGGTACGCACTGCCGCAGTCGCCTCAGCTGTTCAAGCAACTGCTGATGGTCGCCGGGATGGAGCGGTACTACCAGATCGCCCGCTGCTTCCGTGACGAGGACTTCCGCGCCGACCGCCAGCCGGAGTTCACGCAGCTCGACATCGAGATGTCCTTTGCCGACCAGGAGGACGTCATCAAGGTCGGCGAGGCGGTCGTCGCGCGCGTGTGGCGCGACGTGCTGGGCGCCGAGATCCCGGTACCGCTGCCCCGGCTGACTTACGCCGAGGCGATGGCGCGTTACGGCTCCGACAAGCCGGACCTGCGTTTCGAGCTGGAACTGGTCGAGCTGACCGAGTACTTCGCCGGCTCCGAGTTCCGCGTCTTCCAGGCGCCGTACGTCGGCGCCGTGGTCATGCCCGGCGGCGCCGCGCAGACCCGCAAGGAACTCGACGGCTGGCAGGACTGGGCCAAGGCGCGCGGAGCCCGGGGCCTGGCGTACGTGGTCTTCGACCCCGAGAGCGGCGAGCCGAAGGGCCCGGTGGCGAAGAACCTCTCGCCGGCGCATCTGGCCGGGCTCAAGGAGGCTGTCGGCGCGTCAGACGGCGACGCGGTGTTCTTCGCCGCGGGCCGGCGCACGCCGTCGCAGGAGCTGCTCGGCGCGGCCCGCCTGGAGATCGCCCGGCGCTGCTCGCTCATCCGCGAGGGCGAGTGGAAGTTCCTGTGGGTGGTGGACTTCCCGATGTTCGAGCCGGTCGAGGACGAGAAGGGCGAGCAGGTCGGCTGGACCGCCGTGCACCACCCCTTCACCGCACCGACGCCCGACAGCCTCGACACCTTCGACAAGGAGCCGGGCACCGCGCTGTCCAACGCCTACGACCTCGTGCTCAACGGCACCGAGATCGGCGGCGGCTCGATCCGTATCCACCGCAAGGACGTCCAGGAGCGGGCCTTCGCCGCGATCGGGCTGTCCGAACAGGAGGCGCGCTCGAAGTTCGGCTTCCTGCTGGACGCGTTCAACTACGGGCCGCCGCCGCACGGTGGCATCGCGCTCGGCCTCGACCGCCTCGTGGCACTGCTGACCGGCGCGGACACCATCCGCGACGTGATCGCCTTCCCGAAGACGGCCTCCGGCGGCGACCCGCTGACCGGTGCGCCGACCCCGATCACCACCGCCCAGCGCAAGGAGGCCGGGATCGACGCCAAGGCGAAGGAGCCTGCTGCGTCGGACGGTGCTGTATCGGAGCCTGCTGCGTCCGTGGAGTGAGGCTCGATGTATACCTCGGTATGACGACCTACGACGGCGCGGTACGCCACACTGGTACCTGACAAAGGAATTGAGAGTGCGGAGTGGCGTACCGCGTCGGGCGCGGTAACCGGTGTACGCGGCAGCCGGTGTAGGAGTCTCCGTGCGTGACCCTGGGGGGAACGCGTGATCAGCTGGATCGTCCGGTTCGTCCGGCATCTGTGGCGAGAGCTCATCGGCTTCGGCGTCGTCGGCCTCGTCGGCGTGACCTGTGACATCATCACCTTCAACGTGGTCATCGGCGAGTTTCACGCGCCCAAGGTGTGGGGCTCGCTCTCCGGCACAGCGGTCGGCACGGTCGTGGGCTACATCGGCAACCGGTACTGGGTGTTCCGGCATCGCGACCTGCGACAGTCCTCCACGGAGATCGCGCTGTACCTGCTGGTCTCCGGCATCGCGATGGGGATCATCGCGGTCTGCGTCGCGTTCAACGAGCACGTACTCGGTTTCAAGTCGCTGATCGCCGCCAACGTCGCGCAGTTCATCTTCGGCCAGGGGCTCGGCAGCCTCTTCCGGTTCTGGGCGATGCACGCGTGGGTGTTCCCCGAGGCGCGCAAGCCGCAGGACGACGCGGTGACCGTGAACGGCGCGTTGGAAGGCGGCGCTGTTGAGACCGGCGCTGTGGGGACTGAGACCGTGGCGACTGACACCGCGGGGACTGAGACCGTGGAGTCCGGCACCGTGAAGGTCGCGAAAACCGCTATCTCGTAGGGAACCTAACTGTTAAGGTGAGTCCCGAGGCCGAGGGGTTGAAGCCGCCGTCGCCGAGCTCGGGAGGGTGCGCTGTGGGCGCAGAAGCGGTGATCGCGGTTCCATTCGCATCGTCCGGTGCGCAGAAGGTGCGCGGTCGGCTCGCGGTGAGCCTGATCTTCGCCGTCCACGGCGTGATCTCGGGCACGATCGCCGCGCGCCTGCCGTGGATCCAGACGAACATCCACGCCAGTACGGGCGTACTCGGCGCGGCGCTGATTACGCAGACCGTCGGTGCGTTGGCCGCGATGCCCGCCACCGGCCGCATGGTGCACCGCTACGGCGCGCGCACCGGCATGCGGATTCTGATCGCGCTCTTCTGTCTCTCGCTGGCCTTCCCCGCACTGATGCCGGACGCTTGGACGTTCGCTGCCGTGATGTTCGTTGTCGGCGCGACGGCCGGATGCGCCGACGTGGCGATGAACGCGCACGCGGTACGCATCGAGCGGCGGCTCGGCCGATCGATCATGTCCGGGTTCCACGGTCTGTGGGCGGTCGGCATGATCGTCGGCTCGGTGCTCGGCGGCCTGTGCGCCGGGGCCGGGATCAGTGCTCCCACCGAGTTCACGATCACCGCCGTCGCGTTCGCCGTCGTCGGCGTCGCGTCCTGCGGCCTGCTGCCGCCCGACGACCCCGCGGCCGCCGACGTGCGGCCGCCGCGCTATGCCCTGCCGTCCCGGGCGATCCTGATCATCGGCATCGTCGGGTTCTGCGGGATCTTCGCCGAGGGGGCCGCCAACACCTGGTGCGCCGTCTACCTCATCCACATCGCGCACGCCAGCGCCGCGCTCGGCGCCTACAGCCTCACCGGCTTCTCCGCGACCCTCGCCCTCGGCCGGCTGACCGGCGACGCGATCGCCCGCCGCTTCGGCCCGGTCGCCACGGTCCGCACCGGCGGCGTCATCGCGGTCGCGGGCGCCGTCCTGGTGGCGCTCTCGACCGGGCAGGTCCTGTGCATCGTCGGCTTCGCCGCGATCGGCCTGGGCATCGCGACCTCGGTACCGCTGGCCTTCGCCGCCGCAGGCCGCCTCGGCGGCGACGCGGAAGCGTCCGTCGCGGGCATCGCCACCATCATGTACGGCGCCGGGCTGATCGCCGGTCCCTCGGTCGGCGTGCTCGGATCAGCCGTCTCGCTGCCCTTCGCGTTCTGGGTGACTGCCGTGGTCGCGACGGGTATCGCCCTCGGCTCGGCGGCGCTTCGGCCCGCGTAAATCCAGTCGCGGGTTGTCTGAACGCGGGGCTACCTTTCGCTCATGACAATCGACGTACGCAGAGTGCGAGACGAAGAGTTCGATGCGTGGAGCGATGCCATCGACATCGGCTTCATCAGTCCCAAGAACCGCGGCGACGGCCCGCGGCGGCGCAAGTGGAACGAGCTGGACCGCTGCTGGGGCGCGTTCGACGAGGGCCGGCCGGTGGGCAGCCTGCGCGGCATCTCCTTCGAGGTGACCGTCCCGGGCGGCGCCTCGGTGCCGCTCGACGGCATCAGCGCGGTGACCGTCGCGCCCACGCACCGCCGCCGCGGCCTGCTGTCCCGGATGATGGCCGGTGAGCTGAGCGCGGCCAAGGAGCGCGGCGAGCCGCTCTCCGGCCTCTACGCCGCCGAGTTCCCGATCTACGCGCGCTTCGGCTTCGGCCCGGCCGCGGAGAGCGCCACCTGGCACCTTGACGCGCGTGCCGCCGCCTGGAACCGCGAGCTGCCGGGAACCGTCGAGATCGTCGAGCCGCAGGTGGCGCTCGAGCGGGCGCCGGCGGTTTACGACAAGGTGCGTGCCCTGACGCCGGGCGCCGTCACCCGTCCGAGCGTGCACTGGGAGCGCAATCTCGGCTTTATCCCGCGCGAGGGTGAGCCCGGACAGGGTAAGGACATCCTCAACGCCCTGTGCTACGACGAGAACGGCGAAGCCGTCGGTTTCGTGCGTTACAAGTTCGGTGAGGAGCGTTGGACCAAGCAGCGCCCGGACAACACCGTCGAGGCCTTCGACCTGTTCGCCGTCAACGTCGAGTACGAGGCCCGGCTGTGGAAGTTCCTCGCCGACCACGACTGGGTCAGCCACGTGGTCGCCAAGGAGCTGCGGCGCATCGACGAGTTGTGGCGCGAGCTGCTGGTGGACCGGCGTGCCGCGTGGTCCGACGAGCAGTGGGAGGGCGAGTGGCTGCGGGTCCTCGACCCGGCCGCCGCGCTGGCCGCCCGCCGCTACGAGGTGCCCGGCCGGATCGTGCTGCGGGTCGTGGACAAGGACGGCTACGCGGACGGCACCTTCGCCCTCGACGGCGGTCCGGACGGCGCGACCTGCGCCCCGACCACCGAGTCCCCGGAGGTCACCCTTTCGGCGGCCGTGCTCGCCTCGATCTACCTCGGCGGCTTCTCGGCGGCCCGGTACGCGCTGCTCGGCCGGCTCGACGAGCACCGGCCCGGCGCCGTCGCCCGGCTCGCCGCGATGTTCCACACCGCGATCGCGCCCTGGTCGCCGACCGGATACTGACGGGAAGCCGGCGGGGCGCTGATACGGGGTATCAGACACCGGTCCGATCCGCGTCCGGGGCTTCTAGGATGGGGGCGTGGACGAGCGCAAGCTGGTGTGGACGGCCCCTGGCACCCTGGCGGACCTGAGCGACCTGCCGAGGGACGTGCGCGCCTTCGTGGAGATCGCCGAGCTCCCCGCCGACCCGCTCGCGGACCCGCGGCTCGGCGAGGTCCGCGCGCTGATTCCGCCGCTCGTGCGCAACCAGGCCGACGAAGGGTACGACCTCAAGTCGCTGATCGCCGCGGCGGGCCGGCTCGATCTGGTCCAGGCGCTGACCGCGGGCGTGGACTGGATCGTGGACCTGGTGCCCGCGGAGGTCACGCTGTGCAGCGTGCGCGGCGCATACGACGACCTGATGGCCGAACTGCTGCTCGCCGGGATCCTGGCGGTCTACAAGGAGATCCCCCATCACGCGAGCGCGCAGGCGCAGGGCCGCTGGGACCCGCGCCAGGTGCGGCTGCTCGGCGGCTCACGGGTGCTGTTCGTCGGGTACGGGTCGATCGCCGAGTGCCTGGAGCGCTACCTCGTGCCCTTCGGCGTCGATGTGCGCAGGATCGCGCGCAGGCCGCGGGAAGGCGTCGATGGGATAAGCGAACTGTCGGTGCTGCTGCCCGGCGCGGACATCGTCATCGTGCTCACCCCGCTGACCGCGCAGACGCAGGGGCTGATCGACGAGGAGTTCCTCACCCTGATGAAGCCGGGGGCGTTGCTCGTCAACGGCGCGCGAGGCCTGGTCGCCGACAGCGCCGCGCTGGTCGCCGCCGCCGAGCGCGGCAAGGTACGCGCCTACCTCGACGTCACCGACCCGGAGCCGCTGCCGGAGGGCCACCCGCTGTGGTCGGCTCCCGGCGTGTTCATCACACCGCACATCGGCTCGCTGGTGCCGGAGAACCGCACACGAGCCTTCGCCGTCGTGCGCGAGAACCTGATCCGGTGGGCGCGCGGGGAGGAACTGCTGAACGTCGTCGTCGGGGATTACTGACCGGGCGTTGACGATCGACGAAACGGTGTGACGCAGGTCACGTCACACATCCGCGGGCTATCTCGTCCCCCTCGTGAAACGCCGAGTAGACGAGGAGCGAATTATGAAGGTACTGCTGGCGGGCGCTACCGGGGCGCTCGGCGTCCCGCTGGTCCGGCGGTTGACCGCGTCAGGGCACGAGGTGATCGGCGTCACCCGCACCGAGGCGGGCGCGGGTGTGCTGTGGGATCTCGGCGCGTCCAGCGTCATCGCTGACGCGCTCGACCGCGACGGACTGCTGCGCGCTCTCGACGGCAAGCAGGCCGACGCCGTCATCCACCAGCTCACCGCGCTCAAGAAGATGCCGACGCGGCACAAGGGCCTGGAGATGACCAACCGGCTGCGGGTGCAGGGCACGGCGAATCTCCTGGCCGCGGCCGACCTGGTCGGCGCCCGACGGTTCGTCACACAATCCTTCTACGGCGGGTACGGGTTCGGCGACGGTCGCAGGCTGCTCACCGAGCAGGACGAGTTCGCCCCGGCCGGCGGCAAGTTCGACGCGATCTGGCAGGCGGCGCTCTCGGCCGAGCAGCAGGTGCTCGACGCGCGGGGCATCGACGGAGTCGCGCTGCGGTACGGCGGCTTCTACGGACCGACTACCGTCGGCCCGCTGCTCGACGCCCTACGCAAGCGGCAGCTGCCGGTACCGCCCGGCGGCGGCGCGTACGCGTCGTTCATCTATATCGACGACGCCGCGGCTGCGACGCAGGCCGCGCTGGAGCGGTCCAAGCCGGACCAGGTGTACAACATCGTGGACGACGAACCGGCCCGCTGGGGCGAGATGATCGGCGCGCTGGCCGTCGCGTTCGGGCTGCCCAAGCCGGTACCGCTGCCGGGCGCGCTGCTGCGGGTCGTGGCGCCGGTCTTCGGGACCATGATGACCCGTCAGTCGCTGCGGCTGTCCAACGCCAAGGCGAAGGCCGAGCTCGGCTGGCGGCCGATGATGCCCACCTACCGCGAGGGCATCGCGGCGATGGTGGCCGCACTCACCCGGCCGGAGGACGTGGACGACGGACACGACGCGAAGAGTGCGAAGGACGCCGCCAAGACCGGTAACGCCGCCTGGGCCGTCAAAAGCGACGCTGCCAAGAGCGACACCGTCAGGAAGTGACTGTGGCGAAGTGATCCGTGCGGCGAGGCCGCGCCGCTATGCTCGGGGAGCATCATGGCCGCCCCGCCTCCACGATCGATCGCGGACCGGCTCGCCGAGCTGCGCGGGCCGGTCCCGCCGCGCCACCACGACGCGCGCACCGTCGCCGCGCTGACCGGCAACCCCGGCTGCGCCCGCCGGGCGGTGCTGGACGCCGCCGGAATCGACAAGCGGGCGCTGGCCGAGCGGATCGGCTTCGGGCCGCGCTTCGGCCAGTCGCCGTTCGCGATCAGCCGCGGCAACTCCTTCGAGAAGCTGGTCAAGGCCGACGGCGGCGCCACGCTGCTCGGCCTGCTGCGCGACGATCTCGGCCTCTTGCTCGGCGAGCCGGGCACCGGCGGACACCGCTGGATCGATCTCGGCGACGGCGACCGTGAGCAGCGCTACCGGCGCACGCGTGAACTGGTCGCGGCGATCGCGAGCGACCCGGCGGCGCAGGTTCCGCTCGCCGATCATCCGCTGCTGAAGCTGGACGTCGGCGGCCGTGCCGCGTACGTCGAGCCCGATCTCATCGCCTTTCGCGCCGCGCCGCGCGGTGACGAGCCGTCACGGCGCTGGTACCTGGCCGAGATCAAGTCCTTCGCGGTGATCGACGGCCGCGCCGATCCGGTGAAGGTGGCCGAGGCGGCGACGCAGGCGGCCGTGTACGTGCTCGCGTTCCAGACGCTGTTGGCGGACCTCGGACTGCCTGCCGACCAGGTCGCGACGGAGGCTGTGCTTGTCTGCCCGAAGGACTTCACCAACACGCCGGTCGCCACGCTCGTGGACGTGCGCAGGCAGCTGGCCGCGGTGCGCCGCCAGCTCGACCGGCTGCCGCGCATAGGGGCGCTGCTTGAGACGCTGGACGCCGGCATCACCTTCGACCTGTCCAAGGACGCCGACGGCGAGCCGGCCCGCGGCGCCGGGGAGCTCGGCAAGGCGGTCGCCACGATCGAGGCCAGATACGCCCCGGAGTGCGTCTCGCGCTGCGACATGGCCTTCTACTGCCGCGACGAGGCACGCGCCGCCGGTTCCACCGACCTGCTGGGGCGCGCGGTACGTGACGCGCTCGGCGGCATCGGCGACGTGCGGCAGGTGCTGGCGCTCAGCGAGGCGGACGACCTGCGTCCGAATCCTAATCAGGACCCTTACGACGACGTCGACCTCGCCGAAGCGGCCAGGCTGCTGAGCACCGCGCGGCGGGCGCGCCGCGAAGCACTGCGCGAGGCTCGCGAAGCCCGCGAGGCGGTCGCGTGAGCACCCTGACGGCGCTCGCACGAGTAGAAGCGTTCGAATCCGGCCGTGCCGTACCCCTGGCGACCGTGCGGCACGTGCACCTCTCCGACGAGCCGCTCGTCATCGTGCCCTTACTCCTCGCCGGGGAGGCCGCCGCTCCGCTCGCCGCGCTCGTCGGGACCGACCGCGCCGCCCCCGTGCTCCTGCTCGTCAGCCAGCCGCGCGACCGCGACCAGCGCTTCGCGTTCCTCGCCGAACTGGCGCGCGTCGTCGTGGGCTACATCGAGGCGCGGCGCGGCGAGACCGAGTTGGTCGAGGCGACGCGCAACCACGAGGAATGGGAGCGCTACGTCGATGCACCGCAGCTGATCCTGCCCAACAGCGGCGCTATCGAGGCGCTGCGGCTGTTCGGCCGTTCGTCCAGGTTCCGGTCGGCGCAGGGTCCTTATCCGGTCGATCCGCTGGTACCGATACTCGGCCGCTATCTGACCTGGTTCACCGAGGACCGGGCGCCGACCGCGGGATCCAGCGCCTGTCTCGCGCTGACCGACGTGTTGTGCGACCACTGGGCCACCGGGCAGAGCGCCGTCGAGGATCAGCATCTCGCCGCCCTGATGGCCTGGATCGCGCCGCGGAGCGTCGCGCCGGCGGGTCGTGCGCTGAGCGGCGCCGAGGCCGCGTTGCTCGCCGAGGACCCGCGGCTCTTCCCGCCGGCCGGTCCCAGCACCGACCCCGAGTTCGACACGAAGGTTCTCAGCCCGCTGATCGCGGCGTGGCAGGAGGCCGGCGACGATCGGGCGGCGCGGGCGCTGCGCGGTGCGCTGCTCAGCCAGCTGGAACCCACCTGGGCCCTCATGTGGCAGGGCATCGACCTCCTGCGCGCCCTGCCCGAGGCCGCGCACGACGGCCACCGGTGGATGGTCGATCGCGGCAGGTTCACCGACTTCGCGCGCAAGCTGGACGAGGGCGCACCGCCGCAGCCGCGCCGTGACGCGGCCGTGGTCGCCGCCAAGCGACTCGCAGACCTCGAAGCCGCGCAGGAGTCGTACGACCGGCAGCGCGCGCTCGACGACCCGCTGGTCCTCGCGCAGTACCGGGTCACGGGCGAGGCCTTCGCCGGCCGGATCGCCGCCGTGGACGCCGAACGCCACGACACCACCGGCCGCAGCCCCAAGCCGCGACCGCACGTCTGGCTGCGCACCGCCGATCCGGTGGTGCTGCGTAAGGGTACGAAGGTCGCCTGCCCGCAGCGTCCCGGGCAGCGCCCGGTCATCGTCGCGGTGACGCGCGAGGGCGGCGAGTATGTCGTCGAACTCGAACTCGTGGACGGCATGGGGCGCAAGGCCGTGCCCGAGGAGGGCTCGGTGCCGCGGGTGGGGGAGTACCGCTGCTACTCGACCGTGCTGGCCGCCGAACGCTTCGCCCCGCCGCCGCTGCCCGAACTCGCCGCCACGCCGTGGACGCACGGCGGTCCGCCCGAGACGTACGCGGCGACCAGCGCCGACCACGACGAGGAATGGCACTGATGGCGCCGACGGCCGGCGCCACGAGCGACGAGCGTTCCGCCGCGGCGCGCGGAGTGCTCGACGGGGTGATCGCGGATCTGCTGTCCGGCGCGCATCGCGGCGTGATCGTCGATTCGCCGCCGGGGGCGGGTAAATCAACCCTCGTCGTCGAGCTGGCCAAGCGGCTGGCCGACACCGGCGAGCCGGTCATGGTCGTCGCGCAGACCAACGAGCAGGTGGACGACCTCGTCGATCGCTTCGCGACCGCGCACGGCGCGGCCGGGCCCGATGACGACAGCGGCCTGACCATCGGACGCCTGTCAGCCTCCGGATACGTGCCGACCGAGCGCGTCGTGCGCCACCTCGGCGGCCCCGACGCCGTGGACGGATCGGTGACCGTCGCCGGGAAAGTGGCGGACCTCGGCGCGCCCGCGGTGACCGTGGCCACCGCCGCGAAGTGGGCCAGGATCACCGACGCGGCCTGGCCCGAGGGCGGCTGGCGGTGGGCGATCCTCGACGAGGCCTACCAGATGCGGTCCGACGGCCTGCTGGCCATCGCGCCGCGTTTCGCCAACGGCACGGCGCTCTTCGTCGGCGACCCCGGCCAGCTCGACCCGTTCGCCACCATCGACGGCGACCGGTGGGCCGGCTCGGCCTGGGACCCGACCGACAGCGCCGTCGCCGTCGTACGCGCGCACAATCCCGGCCTGCCGGTGCACCGGCTGCCGTACTCCTGGCGCCTGCCGGCCACCGCCGCGCCGCTGATCTGCGCGGCGTTCTACCCGTTCACCCCCTTCGAGTCCGGCAGCACGCTGACACAGCGCTCGATGAAGCTTCCCGCGGCCGCGGGACCGGCCGCGGACCCGATTGATCAGGCCCTTGACGTGGCGGCCGAAACCGGCTGGGCGCTGTACGAGCTGCCGGCCAAGCACACCGTGCGCACCGACGCCGAGGCGCTGGAGGCCTGCACCCGGCTCGCCGCGCGGCTCGTCCGCCGCGAGGCGACCGTATTCGACCCCGCATACGCCGGGGGCCGGCCGCTGACCGCGGAGCGCATCGCCATCGGCGCGGCCCACCGCGACCAGGTCGCCGGTATCCGGGCGGCGCTCGACCGGCTCGGTGACCGCGACGGCCTCGGCGCGGACCTGCGCTCCGTCACCGTTGACACCGCGAACCGGTTGCAGGGGCGTGAATACGACGTCTGCATCGTCCTGCATCCGCTGTCGGGCCGCCGCGACGCCACCGCCTTCCACCTGGAGACCGGACGGTTGTGCGTGCTGCTCTCCAGGCACCGGCATGCGTGCGTCGTCGTCGCGCGTGCAGGCATCCCCGAACTGCTTGACGCACACCCGCACACCGAGCCGGTACACCTCGGCGTCCCGGTCAAGTTCCCCGACGGCTGGGAAGCGCATCAGGCGGTGCTGTCCCACCTCGCCGGTTACCGCGTCCGCGTAGCGCGGTAACGGCCCCCGGGTACGGTTACGGCATGCGTCTCCTGCCGAGTCTGAACGGACCGACCGCTGACGAACCCGGCGCGATCCGGGTGGCCGACCGCGCCGTCTCCCGCGCGCAGCTGCTCCAGGCAGCGAACGCGGTCGCTGCACGCATCGCCGGGGCACCGGCCGTCGCCGTACGCGCGACCGCGAGCCTGGAAGCCGTCGCTGCGATCCTCGGCGGCATGCTCGCCGGGGTACCGGTCGTCCCGGTGCCGCCGGACAGCGGTCCCACCGAGCGTGACCACGTGCTGCGTGACTCCGCTTCGGCGATGCTGCTCACGGCCGCCGCTGACGCCGACGTCTGGCCGGACAGCGGAATCGAGACCGTGCCCGTTGACGCAGACGCGAAGGCTGGGGCATCCGGCGCGTTTCCCGAGCCGTCGCTCGACGCGACCGCGATGATTCTTTACACTTCAGGCACCACCGGCGCGCCTAAGGGAGTCCCGGTCACCGCACGCGCCATCGCCGCCGACCTCGACGCGCTCGCGGAAGCATGGCAGTGGACCGCCGAGGACACGCTCGTGCACGGCCTGCCGCTCTTCCACGTCCACGGGCTCGTCCTCGGTGTCCTGGGCGCGCTGCGTACCGGATCACGGCTCGTGCACACTGGCCGTCCGACGCCCGAGAGCTACGCGGCCGCAGCGGGATCCCTCTACTTCGG
>JBKOWZ010000261.1:0-4484 GCA_046724665.1 Actinomycetota bacterium | reverse complement strand
CGCCTGCGCCGAGTCCGCGTACCCGGTCTGCGCCAGCGCCGAGACCAGCGCCTCCCACCACTGCCGCGGGTCGCTCTCGCGCGCCGCGCCGCCGCTGACCGTGTGCGGCGCCCGGCCCCGCCCGAGGACCTCGCCGGTGTCCACGTCCACGGCCAGGGCCTTCGTAGATTGGGTGGAGCTGTCCACGCCGATCACCACGCGCGCTGCGGCCGCTGACATCGTCGTCCCCTCGGCTTGGTCCGCGGCGTTCGGAGGACCGATTCCGTCCGGCGCCGCGAAGGAGTAGGTTGGGCGGTGTAATTTGTATTTCGCGTTTACGAATAGAGGCTAGCCCTCCACGACTTCTGGGAGCAAGCGATGACGCAGTCCCTTACCCCCACGCCGGACGACAAGTTCACCTTCGGCCTGTGGACCGTCGGCTGGCAGGGCCGCGACCCGTTCGGCGACGAGACCCGCCCGGCCCTCGACCCGGTCGAGACGGTCAACCGGCTGGCTCAGCTCGGCGCCTACGGGGTGACTTTCCACGACGACGACCTGATCCCGTTCGGCTCCTCCGACACCGAGCGCGAGGCGCACATCAAGCGCTTCCGCGCGGCGCTGGACGAGACCGGCATGCACGTGCCGATGGCCACCACGAACCTGTTCAAGCACCCGGTGTTCAAGGACGGCGCGTTCACCGCCAACGACCGCGACGTGCGCCGCTTCGCGCTGCGCAAGACCATCCGCAACATCGACCTGGCGGTCGAGCTCGGCGCGAAGATCTACGTGGCCTGGGGCGGGCGCGAGGGCGCCGAGTCCGGCGCGGCCAAGGACGTGCGCGTCGCGCTCGACCGGCTGAAGGAGGCCTTCGACCTGCTCGGCGACTACGTGCTCGAGCAGGGCTACGACCTGCGCTTCGCCCTGGAGCCCAAGCCGAACGAGCCGCGCGGCGACATGCTGCTGCCGACCGTCGGCCACGCCCTGGCGTTCATCGAGAAGCTGGCGCACCCCGAACTGGTCGGCCTGAACCCGGAGGTCGGCCACGAGCAGATGGCCGGGCTCAACTTCCCGCACGCCATCGCGCAGGCGCTGTGGCACGGCAAGCTGTTCCACATCGACCTCAACGGCCAGTCGAGCATCAAGTACGACCAGGACCTGCGCTTCGGCGCCGGCGACCTGCGCTCGGCGTTCTGGCTGGTTGACCTGCTCGAGTCGGCCGGGTACGAGGGGATGCGCCACTTCGACTTCAAGCCGCCGCGCACCGAGGACTTCTCCGGGGTGTGGGCTTCGGCAGCCGGCTGCATGCGCAACTACCTGGCGCTCAAGCACAAGGCCGCGGCGTTCCGCGCCGACCCCGAGGTGCAGGCCGCGCTGCGCGCCTCCCGGCTGGACCAGCTCGCGCGGACCACGCTGGGCGAGGGTGAGACCCTGGCCGACCTGCTGGCCGACCGCAGTGCGTACGAGGACTTCGACCCGGATGCCGCCGCTGAGCGCGGGATGGCCTTCGAGGCGCTCGATCAGCTCGCTCTGGACTACCTGCTCGGCGTGCGCTGAGAGCCCGTCCTCTTAAAAAAACCGATGTCCGTCGGCGACCGGCCGCCTCCCCGGCCGGTTGCCAGGCTGGACCTGTGGCAAGGTCAGCCGGCCGCACCATGCGTGATCGGAACCAGGGCCGACCGGTTGCCCGAGGCGTCAACCGCCCGCAGCGAGCCGTAGATGTCCTGGATCACGCCGTTGGGCTTGACGTTCGTCGAGACGACGTAGTCGTGTCCGAAGGCGTCGGTGACCACGAGTTCGTAACGGATGGAGCTTTGCGGGGTCACGTCGTCGGTTGACAGCGTGAAGGTGATCAGCGTCGTGCCCCGGCTGTCGTTGTAGTGCTCTTGGGGGTTGCCGGGGGCCGTCGGCGGCGTCGTGTCACCCGTCGGGGCGATGGCGACGCTGACGGTGTTGCTGACCGGTGAAGTGGCGCCGTTGGCCGTGTAGGTCACGGTCAAGCGGTGCGTGACACCCGCCTGAAGCAGCGGGAGGCTCGCCTGTGCGGTGACCGGCTTGCTCTGGAGCACGCCGTTGTCGAACACCGAGTAGTACGGCAGGGTGCCGATGTTCGGTGCGGCCCAGCCCAGAACGACCGAGTTGCCGTTCTGCTGGACCAGGTGGATGTTCAGCGCCGGCAGGCCGCTCGACGCGGCTGCCGCGGGGGCGGCCAGCGCGAACCCGCCGACCAGCGCCACGGTGCCGGCGAGGGCGGCGGTGCGCGAGGTCAGCCCGGTTCCCTTCCGTGTCCCGTCGCCGGGACGGGACACGGGTCTGTTCCGTGCGGTCATCTTGTCCTGTCTCTCGAATCTCTCGCCCCGCCAGGGGAACGGAGCGCGGTTGATGAGCCGGCCGGACCGCGCCGACTCGGTTGATTATTCAACCAGTACCGCGTTCGCTTGTCGGCCCCTGATTTCTCCGGCGGGCCGGGACGAGGAGGCGACGGGACGTCAGTCCGCGAAGATCTCCGCCTCGGCCAGGGCGATGATCTCGGCGGGGGCCGGCGGCGTGAGCAGCAGCCGCGTGTAAGCATCACAGCCGGGGTCCCCGGTCGCGACGCTGCGCGCGACGGCCTCCGACACGTCGTACCGGGTGCGGCGCTGCTCGACGCCCGGGCCGAGCAGCGCCCAGCAGGCGATGCCGGGCTCGCCCTCGTGATACGGCAGGCCGACGCTGCCCGGGTTGACGCTGCGCCAGCCGCCGCCCTCGCCGTCCGGAACGATCCGGTCGAACTGGAGGTGGCTGTGCCCGCTGACCAGGATGCGCTCGTCGATCCCGGCGGCCAGCTCACGGAAGCGCTCCTGCGGCGTGCCCGGCGTGATCAGCTCGTTGTCGCTGCGCGGCGAGCCGTGGCAGAAGCGCACCGCGCCGAGGCCGGCGATCTCCACCGCCACGTTGAAGTGGAAGCCGGCGATGAACCGCGCGGCCTCGGGGGAGTGCTGCCCCGGCACCCAGTGCTCGCGCGGCGTGGTCGGCGGCCGTCCGGACAGCAGCTCTCCGACGAACCGGTCGCCGTTGCCGCGCACGCACACCGCGCGCTCGCCCAGCGCCGCGACCAGCTCGGCGGTGCGGCTCGGCTCCGGGCCCCAGGTCAGGTCCCCGCAGAACACCACCAGGTCCGCGCCGCTCGCCTCGACGTCGGCCAGTACCGCCTCGAGCGCCGGGACGTTGCCGTGCACGTCGGACAGCGCCGCCACCCGGTCAACCGGGCCGAAGCGGAGCGTCCCGTCCTCCCACTGCGCCGGGCCGTGCAGGGAAGCGGTCATCGGGCGGCTCCACTATGGCTGACTAATTGCTGACGGTCGCAGCCGTGGCTGTGGCTGCTGCTTCGGCGCGTCGGCGGCGGGCCTCGGCGCGTTCCCCCGGCGGCGGACCGATCAGGGGCATGCGATCAGAGGCCTGCATATCGACAAGGTACGAGGCAAGGGTAATGCGGTCCCACACGCCGAGTCTCGACGACGCGGAATCCAGCCAGTCCACCAGCTCGAGCAGCTCCG
Organism: Actinomycetota bacterium; assembly: GCA_046724665.1. Lineage (GTDB taxonomy): Bacteria > Actinomycetota > Actinomycetes > Streptomycetales > Catenulisporaceae > Actinocrinis. The sequence goes on along the minus strand of JBKOWZ010000261.1, from coordinate 972 downwards.
GTTCGGGGCCCGGACGGCTCTCCAGCGCCAGCAGCAGGCGCGCGGTTGTGGCCGCGAGCGCCGGGCTGTCCTGCGCGGCGGTGCGCAGCGCGGTGACCGCGGCCGCCAGGTCCAGCGGGTGCTCGGGGTGCAGCGCGTACAGGCGCCGGACCTCCCGCCGCACGGACTCGCGCGTCCCGGCCGACGGCATGGTGCTCAGAAGGCGCAGCGGCTCGGCCCGGTTCGGCCAGGCGAAGAGCACGGCTATCTCGCGCAGCATGTCGGCGGTCTCGTCGGGTGCGTGCACGAAGTTCAGGCACTGCGTCGTGCACGCCAACGCCTCGCGCAGCAGGCCCTTGCCACGGTCCGCGGCCAGGTCGCCGGTGGAGCCCTTCAGGTTGCTCAGCCGGGTCGCCGCGGGCAGCCCGGTGTGCTGCGGGCCGAGCGTGTCGTATACGGCGACGAACAGGCAGTCGGCCGCCGCCATGATCATGTCCACCGCGCGCACCGTGGACAGCGGCGCCGCGTTGAGCTGGTAGCGCCACATCTCCCGCAGCGTGCGCGGATCGATCCGCACCCGCAGCGCCCCCAGCGGTTCGAAACCGCGCGCGGCCACGTAGTCGAGGGCCGGCCCGATCCGCCGGCCGACCAGCGCCTCCGGCTTGAACAGCAGGAAGCTGGCATGATCCAGAATCCGCCGCAGCACCGTGCGATCCGTCCCGGCCAACTGCTCGGCGATCTCCCGGAAGTAGACGTCCTCGGGATACAGCCGACGCCGGTCCGGGTCCGTGGTGACCGGCGGCTCGAGCAGTTCGTGCACGTTCACGCGCGTCTGTCCCCGAAAGAGCGACCGCTCTTAACCCGCGCGCCCCTGCGCGGATTGTTGTCGAGAACTGATACGTAACCTAGCATGACTTGACGATACCCCGACGAGGCGTCAGGAGGTGATCCGGCATGGTGTCAGCCGCGCGAAAGGTCAGGGTCAGGGTGAAG
>JBKOWZ010000184.1:0-4731 GCA_046724665.1 Actinomycetota bacterium | reverse complement strand
CGCCGGGACCGCCGCCGGCGTGCTCGGCCAGCCGCTGGGCGGCCTCGGACTGCTGCTCGGACGCGGCCTGGAGGCCTGGCGGCGCGGGCTGTACCGGGATGCGCGCCGGACGTGCGGACGCGCGGGCGGAGCCGGACGCGCCGACGGCGATCCCGCCCGAGCCGAACGCCACCGCACTCGTCATGAACTGTCTTCTCTTCACCGGGTCGTGCCTCTCGTGGTCGTCCTGCGGCGACCGCGTAGCACCCGCTCCCCCGTACGTGACCGCCGACGCGTCCGAGCCCGAATCGGACGGATCGGCCACCTCCTCGCCCTGCTCGCGCGCCCACTGCGGCTGGAACCCCATCCGCTCGATCGGCACGCCGAACAACGCCTCGAGCACCGCCTGGTACGCCGGGAGGGGCAGCGGCGGGTTGTCGCTCTCCCACCGGCGCACCTGCCGCACCGACAGCGACAGCGGGCGGCCGATCTGCCGCGAGCGCGCCTCGAACGCGGCCGCGAAGTCCGCCTGCGTCCAGAAGCGGCGCAGCCGCAGCTCCCGCAACGCCAGGTTGCCCGACGCGCCGGAACCGCTCGACACGGTGCCGTGGGAGACAGCGCCACCCGAAACAGGGCCGCCGGAAACAGCGCCGCCGGATGCTGGGCCACCCGAAACAGTGCCGTTCGAAACAGTGCCCTTCGACACCCCTGTGCCGCCCAAGGACCCGTCGCCCGGGGCCGCCGAACCGCCCGCGCTCCCCGCTGCGCCGCTCGCGCTCGGCGGCGGGGGCACGGACGGCGCGGGTATCCCGTGCGACGCATGGGACGAGGTGCGCGCCTGACCCTGCCGTGACGGTGTCGCCTGGGTCATCGCCCGGACTCCTTCCTGCGGCGTTCACGGTGCGCGTGTGCTGGATCAGCGCAGAGTTTCCCCACGTGATCCGGGTTGTAAATTAGCCCGGATCGGTGAACCGCGGGGCCGAATCCACTCGATCGTGCGATGGAACGTCCGGCATGAGTCCGCACGGTGCGATTCCGGCCAACGCCGCGGGAGCGACGGTTTCGCCGCCGGCGGGGAAAACCCGGCGAGACTCGACCTCGAACATCCGCCGGTCCATGCGCGGGAACACGCGGGAAACACGGGAACGATCGCGCGGTGCCGGTCGTCTCAGTCGGCAAGGGGGCGCAAGATGCGGCACGGCGGCGCCGGAACACCGGCGACGCGGCGTCCGTTGTAACGGGCAGGACACACTCGGAGGGGATTGTGTTGACGGACGAGATCGACAGGGCGGGCGGCGGCACGGCGCGCGATAGGAAGGCGGGCGTCCGGGCTCAGGCACGTCAGGTGACGGTACTGCCGGAGCGTCGCTCGGCGCGCAACGCGGCGCGCATCCCCCCGGTCGCGCAGCTGCGGCTGGGCTGGCAGGAGCGGGCGGCCTGCCAGGGCTCTGACGCGCGGCTGTTCTTCGGGCCGGAGAAGGAGCGCATCCGCGACCGCGAAGTGCGCGAGGGCGCGGCGAAGCGGGTGTGCGCGAGCTGCCCGGTGCTGCGCGAGTGCCGCAACCACGCGTTGCAGACGCCGGAGCTGTTCGGCATCTGGGGCGGGCTGAGCGAGACCGACCGGGAGATCGGCTTCGGGCGCTCCTTCGGCCGCCGAATCCCCCGGCCTCGCTCGGTCGCGGCCTGAGGCGGCAACAGGGTTACATCAGGGGCGATAACGGGACTTATCGGACGGGTGTCGGGGCGAAGGCGTACACGGGGACAGCGGGCTCTTACTTCATATCAGCGATCGACGGTCCACCAGACGGCGGTGTCCGGCGGCAGGATCGCCATGCCCGAATCCCGCGCGTCCACCGCGGTGGCCGCTGCCTGAGACGGCGCCGGAATGTGGATCGGACCGCTGGCGAGCAGCGCCGTGCCGGGCACCGGCAGCCGCACGGCCTCGCTCCCGGTGTTCACCGTGCACACGAAGCCGGGCTCGCGGCTGAAGACCAGCGTGCCGTCCGGCGAATCGGCCCACTCCAGCGCTCCGTCGCCGAGCGCCGGGTGCTCGCGGCGCAGCCGCAGGGCCGCACGGTAGAGCCCGAGTATCGAATCAGGGTCCGGCCACTGCGCCTCCACGGTGAGCGAGGCCCAGCGGGCGGGCGCCGGCAGCCAGCCGTCGACGATGCCCAGCGGGGTGAAGTTGAACGGCGGCGCCGAGCCGCTCCACGGCAGCGGCACCCGGCAGCCGTCCCGGCCGCTGCCGCCGTCAGCCGAGCGGAAGCGCTGCGGGTCCTGCAACAGCTCGGGCGGCAGGTCGGTGACCTCCTCGAGGCCGAGTTCCTCGCCCTGGTACAGGTAGGCCGAGCCCGGCAGCGCGAGCATCAGCAGCGCCGCGGCGCGCGCCCGTCGCAGTCCGGCCTCGCCGCCACCGTACCGAGTGACGTGCCGCCGCACGTCGTGGTTGGACAGCACCCAGGTCGAAGGAGCGCCGACCAGCCCGGCGGTGTGCAGCGAGCGGTCGATGACGGCGCGCAGCGCCCCGGCCTCCCACGGGGTGTTCAGGTAGTGGAAGTTGAACGCCTGATGCAGCTCGTCCGGCCGCACGTACGCGGCCAGCCGCTCCAGCGACGGCGCCCAGGCCTCGGCCACCGCGATGCGCCCGCCCGGGTAGCCGTCCAGGATCCGCCGCCAGGAGCGGTGGATCTCGTGCACGTCGTCCTGGTCGAAGTACGGCAGCACCGCGGTGCCGAGCAGGGTCTGCTGGTCGGCGTGCCCGACGTCGGCCAGCTCCGGGTGCTTGATCATGCCGTGCGCGACATCCACCCGGAAGCCATCGACCCCGCGGTCCAGCCAGAATCCGAGGATCTGCTCGAACACGGCGCGCACGCCCGGATCGCGCCAGTTCAGGTCGGGCTGCGAGGAGTCGAACAGGTGCAGGTACCAGTCGCCGGGGGTGCCGTCGCGCTCGAGCGTGCGGGTCCAGGCCGGTCCGCCGAACACCGACTCCCAGTCGTTCGGCGGCAGTTCGCCGCGCTCGCCCTTCCCGGGCCGGAAGATGTACCGGTCGCGGGCCGCGCCGCCCCGCTCGGCGGCCAGCGCCTCGGCGAACCAGTGGTGTCGGTCCGACGAATGGTTCGGCACCAGGTCCACGATGACGCGCAGGCCGAGCTCGTGCGCCTCGGCGATGAGCGCGTCGAAGTCGCCGAGCGTGCCGAAGAGCGGATCGACCGCGCAGTAGTCGGCCACGTCGTAGCCGCCGTCCGCCATCGGCGAGGGGTAGAACGGCGTGATCCAGACCGCGTCCACGCCGAGCGAGCACAGGTACGGCAGCCGGGTGCGGATGCCGAGCAGGTCGCCGATCCCGTCGCCGTTCCCGTCGGCGAAGGAGCGGATATAGACCTGGTAGATCACCGCGTCGCGCCACCAGGACCGCGTGTCGCCGGCGGACGGCGTCTGCTGGGCCGGAACCGCGGCGGTGGTGGACGAGGAGCGGGAGGCGCACTTGGGGCCGGTCACGGTCATGATTCCCTGCGTCTCGTGTCGTCGCTTGCAATGATCCGACTTTATTCGACGCTCCCCCGGAGGTTGTCAACGCATGACCGAGTACGAGTCCGACGCACCGGACGAGCACGGGATGCTCGACGTCGGCGACGGCAACCGCGTGTACTGGGAAGCCTGGGGCAACCCCGCCGGCAAGCCGGTGCTGAAGGTGCACGGCGGCCCCGGCGGCGGCTTCAGGCCCGGCCGTCCGCGCGGCGTGGACCTGGACCGCTGCCGCGTGGTGATCTTCGATCAGCGCGGCTGCGGACGCAGTACGCCGCACGCCGCCGACCCGGCCACGGACATGAGCGTGAACACGACGCGGCATCTGCTCTCCGACATAGAGAAGCTGCGCGAGCACCTGGGGATCGAGCGCTGGCTGCTGTTCGGCGGCTCGTGGGGATCGACGCTGATCCTCGCCTACGCCGAGCGGTACCCGGAACGGGTCACCGAGATCGTCATCCCGTCCGTCACGACCACGCGCCGCTCGGAGATCGACTGGCTCTACCGCGGCGTGGCGCGTTTCTTCCCCGAGGCCTGGGACCGCTTCAGGGCCGGCGTCCCGGAGCCCGAGCGCGACGGCGACCTGCCGGCCGCGTACGCGCGCCTGATGGAGAACCCCGACGCGCACGTGCGGGCGAAGGCGGCGAACGACTGGCTCGCCTGGGAGGACGCGGTCATCTCGAAGGAGCCCAACGGCCGCCCGAACGCGTACAGCGATCGCCCCGACCGCGCGAAACTCGCGTTCGTCCGCATCTGCGCGCACTACTTCTCGAACGCCGCGTGGCTGGAGGAGGGCGTGCTCCTGCGCGACGCCGACCGCCTCGCGGGCATCCCCGGGGTCCTGGTCCACGGCCGCCTCGACATGGGCAGCCCGGTCGGCACCGCCTGGGAACTGGCGCGGGCCTGGCCGGACGCCCGGCTCGTCGTGGTCGAGGACTCCGGCCACACCGGCAGCGACGCGATGGCCGACGCGCTGGGTCAGGCGATGGCCGACTTCGCGAAGCGATGAGCGCGTTGGCCGCGTGGCACGCCCTACCGCAGCGCGGCGCGGCCGGCCTGACGCAGCATCAGCTCGGACAGGTCGGCGGCCGGTCCGGGGGCGCCGACGGCCGGGTCGAAGACCGCGGGCTCGCCCTCGGGAATCCACGGCAGGCGCGCGGCGGCGACCACGGCGCGGGCCAGTTCGAGCACCTCCGGGCGGTCCAGCGCCGCGGCGTCGAGGGG
>JBKOWZ010000053.1:0-18350 GCA_046724665.1 Actinomycetota bacterium | reverse complement strand
GCGCGGCGGTCAGCGGCCGCGCAGGCGTTCGCGGGCGTTGCCGCCGGCGTCCGGCGCGACGACGACCTCCTGCGCCGCGGCCACGCCGCCGGCCAGCAGCGTGACGTCCACCGGGACGGTCCGCTTGACCAGGGCCAGTGCGATCGGCCCGAGCTCGTAGTGCCGCGCGCTCGACGTCACGGCGCCGACCGTGCGGCCCTCGTGCTCGACCGGCTCGCCGGACGCGGGCAGGTGCTCCGGTGTGCCGTCGAGATGCAGGAAGACCAGGCGGCGCGGCGGGTGGCCGAGATTCTCCACCCGGGCGACCGTCTCCTGGCCGCGGTAGCAGCCCTTGTCCAGATGGACCGCGCTGCGGATCCAGTCCAGCTCGTGCGGGATGGCGCGCTCGTCGGTCTCCAGGCCGACGCGCGGCCGGTGCGAGGCGATGCGCAGCGCCTCGTAGGCCCAGGTCCCGGCGGGCTTGTCGTGCGTCTGCGCGTACTGCGCGAGCGCGGCGCGCGGCAGGAACAGTTCGCGGCCGGGGGCGGCCTCGGCGAACTGGACCGGCTCGCGGACCAGGACGTCCGGCGGGTCCGAGCGGCGTTCGCCCGCCTCGTAGACGATCGCGTAGTCGGCGGTCACGTCCTGCGGATCGACGTCCAGCAGGAAGCGCATCCTGTCCAGGAAGGCGACCAGGTCCGGCGCGCTGCCCGGCTCGACGTGCGCCCACGTCGCGTCGCCGTCGTCAACGAGGTAGAGCGCGTGCTGGATGCGCCCCTGCGGATCGAGCAGCAGCGACTCGGCAGCCGTGTGCGGCGCGAGCTGGGCGACGTGCTGCGTCAACAGCGAGTGCAGCCAGCTGAGCCGGTCCTTGCCGCCGATCCGCACGACGCCGCGGTGCGAGAGGTCCACATAGCCGGTCCCGGCGGCCAGTGCGCGCTGCTCGGCGTGCGGGTTGCCGTAGTGCGCCGCGACGCCCTCGTCCGGCGGGTCCGCCGGAACGGCGCCGGGCAGATCGAGCAGCGGACTGCGGCTCACGCTGGTGCTCTCAACCGCGCTCAGGCTCGTAGGATCGGACATGCCTTGGCCAACCTCGTTTCCAGCACTGCTATTCCGGCGTCCTGCCGCGCGCCAGGCAGTCGGCACACCGGCCGAAGATGGCGAAGTGCGCGACGTCGATCTCGAAGCCCTGCTGCGCGCGCAGCTTCTCGGCCAGCGGATCGGCCAGCGCCGGATGCGCCTCGGTCACCCGGCCGCAGACCCGGCACACCAGGTGCAGATGCTGCTGCTCGGCGGCGGCGTGGTAGATCGGCGCGCCGTGCCCGAGGTGGGTGTGAGTGACCAGGCCGAGCTCTTCGAGCAGCTCGAGGGTGCGGTACACGGTGGAGAGGTTGACCGAGCTCGCGGTGCGCTGCACCTCGGCGCAGATCTCGTCCGGGGTGGCGTGTTCGAGGCCGGAGACCGCGCTGAGCACCAGCTGCCGCGCCGGGGTCAGCCGGTACCCCTTGGCCCGCAGCTGCCGTGTCAGGTCCGACAGCTCAGCCGCACTGTCCACGAGATGGATTCTACGGCCACCGGCCGCGGCCCCGGGCCCGGCGGCGACGGCGAGCCGTGGCGCTGCGCGCGGGGTCAGCCGCGGACCCGCTTGAGCCGCGCGGCCAGGTGGTTGCCCAGCTCCTTGCCCATGGCGATCATGTCGAAGGTCCAGTAAAGCTCGCCCTCGACCAGGCCGTAGAGCCGGTGGCCGCCCGAGTACTCCTTGGCGGTGACGGTGCGCGCGACCGCGTCGGTGACCAGCTCGATCTTGGCGCGGGTGATCTCGCCGTGCCAGATCTCGACGATGCCGGTCGGGTGGGCGAGCACCACCTCGAGGGTCTTGCCGTCCGGCTGCGGGCGCCAGTAGCCGTGCTCGCCGGCCAGCGGCTCGAGCTTGTTGCCGTCGCCGTCGAGCCGCCAGGAGCGGGACTGGTACTCGAGGAAGGTCTTGCCCGGCACATAGGAGAAGGTGACCTCCTGGCCGAAGCGGAAGGGCTCGATGGTCGGGTACTGGCCGAGGCCGGCGCCGGCCCAGTCGCCGATGAGGAAGGCGAGGGGCGCCAGGACCGGGTCGAGGTCGGCGGGGAACTCGAAGGGCATCGCGGCGTGCTCCGGCCCGCTACCGGGTCTGGCCCTTGAACAGCTTCACCACGACGAATCCGGCGAACCAGGTGACGAGCAGGAAGACCACCACGAGCAGGGTGGTGAAGAGGATCTCCACGGCGGCTGCGCTCCGGGATGCGTGACGGCGACGGCTGACGCCCCAAGTGTATGGGCAGCGAAGAGCCGGCAGGCACTGCAATAGGCTCCGGAACCATGGGGCAAACGAACGGACTGAGGAAACTGGTCGTCAAGGTCACGTCGGGCATGGACGCGCCGGAGCGCTGCTCGCAAGCTTTCACGGTGGCGGCGGTCGCGGTCGCCTCCGGCGCCGCGGTCTCGCTGTGGCTGACCGGCGAGTCCGCGTGGTTCGCGCTGCCGGGCCGGGCCGAGCAGTTCGAGCTGCCGCACTCCGCACCGCTGGAGGACCTGCTCGCGGCGGTGCTGGAGTCGGGCACGGTGACGCTGTGCACGCAGTGCGCGGCGCGGCGGGAGATCGCGGAGAAGGACGTGCGCCCCGGCGTCCGGATCGCCGGGGCGCAGCTGTTTGTCCAGGAAGTGCTGGGCGACGGGGTCCAGGCCCTGGTCTACTGACCAGGGCGCCGAATCCGCGTCGTGGTCAGGAGATCGCGATCAGGACCTCGGCGACCGCGCCCTGGGTGGCGACGACCTGGCGGTCCGCGCTGGCTCCGGGCACCAGCGCGCGCAGCGTCCACGAGCCGGGGGCCGCGAAGAAGCGGAAGGCGCCGGTCGCCGAGGTGGGCACCTCGGCGGTGAACTCGCCGTCCGCGTTGAGCAGCCGCACATAGCCGGCGACCGGCGTGCCGTCGCGCTGGATGCTGCCCTCGATGATCGTTTCCTTCGACACGTCGATCCCCTCTCGGGACAGGCCGCCCCTGGTCACACCGCACATCGTCGGGTACTCCTCGTCTCGGTCCTCTGACGGCCGGCGGTCAGGCGCCGAGCTCGATCGGCACGCCGACCAGCGAGCCGTACTCGGTCCACGAGCCGTCGTAGTTCTTCACGTTCGGCTGGCCGAGCAGCTCGTGCAGCACGAACCAGGTGTGCGCGGAGCGCTCGCCGATCCGGCAGTAGGCGATGGTGTCCTTCGACAGATCGACGCCCTCGCCCTGGTAGAGCTCGGCCAGCTCCTCGTCCGAGCGGAAGGTGCCGTCGTCGTTCGCCGCCTTGGACCAGGGGATGTTCTTCGCGCTCGGCACGTGGCCGGGACGCTGCGACTGCTCCTGCGGCAGGTGCGCGGGAGCGAGCAGCTTGCCGGAGAACTCGTCGGGCGAACGCACGTCCACCAGGTTCTTGACGCCGATCGCGGCGACGACCTCGTCGCGGAAGGCGCGGATCGAGGAGTCCTGCTCCTGCGCGGTGTACGTCGTGGCGGCGCGGGCCGGCACCTCCTCGACCAGGTCACGGGAGTCGAGCTCCCACTTCTTGCGGCCGCCGTCGAGCAGCTTGACGTCACTGTGGCCGTACAGCTTGAAGTACCAGTAGGCGTAGGCCGCGAACCAGTTGTTGTTGCCGCCGTAGAGCACCACGGTGTCGTCGTTCGCGATGCCGCGCTCCGAGAGCAGCGCCTCGAACTGCTCCTTGGTCACGAAGTCGCGCCGCACCGGGTCCTGGAGGTCCTTCTTCCAGTCCAGCCGGATCGCGTTGCGGATATGGTTCTTGACGTAGGCGGAGGTGTCCTCGTCCACTTCGACGACGACCACCTTCGGGTCGTCGAGGTGTGCCTCGACCCAATCTGCGTCCACCAGGACGTCGCTGCGGCTCATGAGCTATTCCTCCAGGGCGTTCGATGCCGGTGATGCGTTGACGCTCAGCAGCAGGGGGCCTGTCGGGCGGCACCCGTCAGGGCTGCGCGTTCGGGTTTCTCCAGCGCGGCGGCCGCACTTTCGGGGCGGCGAGCGCAAGCTCAAGCCGCGGCGGGCAGGCCGAGACCGCGCAGGGCGGGATCAGCAGCAACACAGGCAGGTCGCGACGCGGCACAGATCCACGGTGCGCCGCCTGGTCAGTTCTGCCTGAGGCCTCATGCGGTCGATACTAGGTAGCAGCGAGGCGCGCTGTCATTAACATCTCGGATACCGAGAAAGTCGTCTCATCCAGTGTTTCATCGCCGAAACAATCGCCAGATCGGCGCAGGTAGGCGCGTTGCCGACTCGCTCAACCGGACGGGGTCCGTTTCAGCGCGGATGGTTCAACGTAAGCAGCGTGCTGCCGTCGGGCAGCGCGACCTGGATCGAGCTGATCCGGTCGGGCGCCATGAACGACCAGCCCGGGATGGAGAACGAGCCCTCGGTGTTGGCCGTCCAGGTCCCGGTGGGCTCGCGCTGCCCGCTGGTGCCGACCACGACCATGGTGCAGCTGTAACCGGCTGGGACGTTGTCCATCGTCAGATGGATCGACGAGCCGCGCTTGGCCGGGGAGACCTCGACCGTGGCCTGGATGTGGTCGGCGTACCCGCTGGCGGTGATGGCGACGGCCTTCCAGGAGCCGGCCGCAACGTCTGATCCGGCGGAGGAGAGCATCATCCCGGCGCCGGTTCCGCCGGCGACCAGCACTGCGGAACCGGCCGCCAGCGCGATCCGGGTCCGGGTGCTGACGCGGCCGCCGGTGCTGCCGGCCGCCGCGGAACGCCGGCGCCACCAGCGACGACGGCCGGACGGCTGCCCGGAAACGTCGGAGAACTGCCGGGCGCCGGTCTCCAGCACCGTGGTCTCCAGCACCCGCCCGAGCACCGCCGGCTGCGGCCTGACCGGCCCGTTGACCGCCTCCGCCTCGCTGACCGAGGCCAGCAGCGGCAGCAGTTCGGCCAGCTCGCCGTACTCGGCGCGGCAGCTCGCGCAGACCCCGAGGTGCGTCGCCACCCGGTCGTTCTCGGCCGGGTCGAGCGCGCCGAGCAGATAGGCGCCGACCGCTTCGCGCAGCCACGGGTCGCCGGCGGCAACACAGTGGGGAGCACGCTCGTTCACGGCGTGATCCCCCTTTCCTGGCAGGCGAGACGCAGCGCGCGCAGCGCGTAGAACGTCCGTGACTTGACCGTACCCGGCGGGATGCCCAGTGTGCGCGCCGCCTCGGCGACGGTGGCCCTGCGGTAGTAGACCTCGATGATCACGGCCCGGTGCTCGGCGCTGAGCGCCCCGAGGGCGTCCGCGAACTCCCAGGCGCGCAGCGCGGCCTCGTATGGATCCACGCCTTCCTCGGACCGCTGCTCGGTGTACTCGGTCAGCTCGGTCTCGTTCGGCCGGGCCGACCGGGAGCGCGCGTCATCCACCACCAGGTTGTGCGCCACGGTGCACAGCCACGCCCGCACCGAGCCGCGTCCCGGCTCGAAGGCGGAGGGCCGGCGCCAGGCGCGCAGCATGGTCTCCTGCAACAGGTCCTCGGCCCGCGCCCGATCCCTGGTCAGCTTGAGCAGATAAGCGAGGACGGGACCGGCGTGTTCTGCGTAGAGCAGGCGCAACGCCGCCTCGTCGAGGACTTCCGTGCCGGTGGCCACACCCTTTACACGTTTCGCCTCGCCTTTTCGTTCAGCTGAACCGGCGCGATCACGCATCCGCGTCCAGAACATGCAACGCATCCCACACAGATTCGGCCGCGCGGTCAACCCGAGGCGCCGACCCCGCTCCCGGTCAGGACGACGTTCGTGCCGGTCACCGAGACATCGACGCCGGTTGACATGACCTGCACGCCGCTCAGCCGCATGCCGAAGGGCAGGGCGGTGAGCGGGATCTTCACGTCGAAGCCGGTCGGGGTGCCGATCCCCAGGCCGGACAGCGGCGTGTTGACCTTGACGGTCTTGAATTCGATCACGTCGCCGCCGAGCACGTTCACCGCGACGTCCGCGCTGACGGCGGCGCCGAGCAGCTGGTAGCGCGCCTCGACCTGGTCCCCGGCGCCCTTGCCGAGGCTGAGCTGCCCGATATTCGAGATGTTGCGGCTCAGCACTTGGGATACTTGGGTGTAATCGAGAGTCGCGGTGCCGGTGAGCGTTTCCACGGTCGCGCGGTCGTAACTGGACGAGACGCTGACGGCGCGAAGGTCGGCGTGGATGTGCGCGATCGGCACGCTGCCGGAGTCGAAGTCGTCGATATCGACGGTGGCGTGGCCGAAGTGCCGCGAGACGACCTGGGTCAGGAACGGGAAGCCGCCGATCGACACCGAGGGCTTGCGGCTCAGATGCTGGGTCTGCTGGATCTTCGCGGCCAGCCGGTCCTCGGTCACCGCCGCGGCCACCCGGTCGGCGCCGACGAGCAGGGCGACCAGGACCGCGAGCGCGATCAGCCAGTAGCGCCCCCGGCGGCTGCGGCGTGGGATCGGGCGCGGGTGGGCTGCGGGCCGGTCCGCGTATGAAGAGCCCGCGTAGTAATGGTCCTGGTGGTCCGACGACGGCGAAGTCACCTGCTCGAGGGTAATCGCTCGCTCGTGCCGACGGCGCTGCGCGACGCCAGGTCAGCACAGGAGGACTATTCGGTGAGGGCTACTGGGTACTGGGGTCGGGGTCCTGGGGTCAGCGCAGAACCTGCGCGGCGATCACCGCTCCGATGGCCGAGAACGCCACCGGGAGTGCCTGAGCGCTGATACGTACGTCGCTGCCCTCGGCGGCGAGCCGGTCCGCGGTGCGCGCTCCTATCACGGCGAAGATCCCTGAGATCAGCCCGCCCATCGCGCCGCCCTTCGACCCCGCCGAGGCGTTGAGGGAGACCGCGGTGAGCGCGCCGACCGCGGTCGCCGCGACGGCGGCGGCCACGACCCCGACCGCTCGAGTACCACCGCCGACGAGCGCCGAGCAGAGAACCGCGACCGCCGCCGCCAGCGCGCAAGCCGCGGCGAGCGCCGAATCCCCACGCTCCGCGACGAGGTAGCCGGCCGGCAGCACCGCGAACGCGGCGCCGGTGGCCGCGGCGGCGAGGGCCTCGCTGCGATGGCGGCCGGCGCCGGTGTCCTTGCGGAAGAGCTGGTCCGCGGCGAGGAAGACGAAGCCCGCGCCGAGCGCGGCGCCCATGGCGGCGGGGGCGCGGTCTGGGACGAGGCGGTAGGCCAGCACGGCGGCGGCCAGGCCGATGGCCGCGACGAGGACGACGGTGCGGCGGGTGTTCGGCAGGCCGACCGAGCGGGTCCAGCCGACGGCCAGGCCGACCTGGCTCAGGCCGACCACCACGGCCAGCACCGGCGTCGCGGCGATCGCGCCGACGCCGGTCACCACGGCCAGCCCTGCCGCGCCGAACGCTCCGCGACCGGCGTTGGCCGCGGCGGGAGGCGCGGCGGGCGCCGGCTCGGGCGCGAGTGCGGGCGTGGGTATGGGTGCGGGGACGCGATCGGCGTCGTCAAACTGCTGTGACGGGTGCGCGCCGTACTGCGGTTGACGCGGCTCGTGCCGCGGTTGGCGTTGCTGTTCGTCGGCGGCGAGTCGATCGGCGTCGTACTGCTGCTGTTGCTGCCGGTTCCACGACTCCTGATCCCAGCCGAGGCCGGAACGCTCCCACTGCGGGTCGTACGGCTGCGCCTGGGGCTCGTACTGCTGTGGCTGCGGCGGTTCGTACTGCTCGTACTGCTGCGGCTCGTACGGCGCGGGCTCGGGTTCCGGCTCGGGTGCGGCCTTGCGGCGGCGGCCCCGGCCCGGGGTGGCGTCCGGTTCCGCAGGAGGCGCGGCAGCGTAGGGGTCGCCGCCCTCGTACTCGTACTCGTAGTTGTAGCTCATGGCCGGCGTCTCATCCGCCCGCGAACGGAGGCAGGATCTCCACCACGGCGCCCGGATCCAGCGGCACCGTCTCGGGATCGCGCTTGCCGACCTGCCGGCCGTCGATCAGGAACGAGCAGCGCCCCAGCACGCGGGCCAGCCGGTCACCGTCCGCGCCGCGCTCGGCGACGGCGGCGGAGAGCGCGGCTCCGAGCGTGGCCGCGCTGGTCTGTTCCTCGGCCGTGCCCGCCGCCTCGCGCGCGGCGGCCCAGTAACGCAAGGTCGCCGTGCCAGTCGCTCGCACCTTTTCCACCCCTTCTCCGATCGGGCGTGCGCCAGAGCAACGGTACTCGTGTGCGAGTCGCGTTTATACACAGAGAGTTGCTCTACGCGCATGCCGTATGTGACCCGTATGCCACGTAACCGGGCAATCGACGAGTCGTTAGTTCCCACGCACGCTACGGCGTTGCGATGACATTCAGGCGATAACAAAGCGAGAAAGGTTCGTCACCCCGCAGACATACCCCGTCCATGTCCGTTACCATTCGGTCAGAGGATCCGGGCGACGAGGCCACTGGGTCCTTCGTGTTTTTTTACGAGCACGTTACATACGCCTCACTAGCCGGCTCCGCGGCTGGGGCCGGCTCGTCGGGAGCGCGGACGCGGCGCACCTGCACCGCGCGCAATCCATTCCGGTACCTGTGCGGCACGGCGGAAGGAGCTCCACCCTCATGGCCACCCTCCTCCTGTTGACCAACGCTCTGGCTCCTTCGGCGGAAGTACTCCCCGCGCTCGGTCTGCTCCTGCACACCGTGCGCGTGGCCCCGGCGGAGGCTTCCGCGCTGATGGACACGGCCCCGGCCGACGTCCTGCTGGTCGATGGCCGCCGGGAACTGCCGGCGACCCGCTCGCTGTGCCGGGTGCTGCGCACCACCGGCCTCGACTGCCCGATGCTGCTGATCACCACCGAAGGCGGGCTCGCCGCGGTGACGGCGGAGTGGGGCGTGGACGACGTGCTGCTCGACACCGCCGGCCCGGCCGAGGTCGAGGCGCGCATCCGGCTCGCGGTCGGCCGGCTGGCCGCCGCGGCGGGCGCCGAGGACCTCCCGCTGGAGATCCGCAACGGCGACCTGACCATCGACGAGGCGACGTACACCGCCCGGCTGCGCAACCGGGTCCTCGACCTGACCTTCAAGGAGTTCGAGCTGCTCAAGTACCTGGCGCAGCACCCGGGGCGGGTGTTCACCAGGGCGCAGCTGCTCCAGGAGGTCTGGGGTTACGACTACTTCGGCGGCACGCGCACCGTGGACGTACACGTGCGGCGGCTGCGTGCGAAGCTCGGCGCCGAGCACGAGCAGCTGATCGGTACCGTTCGGAACGTCGGGTACCGCTTCGTGAACCCGGAGAAGCGCGCCGACCGTGAGGCGGTGCGCGTCTGACAGGGCACCGCGCCGGGCTGCGGCGCGTAGCCGACACCCTCGGCGCCGCCGACCGAGCGTCGGCAGCGGACGTGGTGCGTGCGGTGACCGAAGCGGACGGCACCACACCGCTGTCCGAGGACGGCCGGCTCGCGCTGACACACGGCAGAGCTGGCGCGGTGCACTTCCTCTGGCATGGCGAGGACGGCGAGTCCGTCGTCGGCTATCTGTATCTGAGCCCGGCAGACAAGCAGGCGGACCGCACGGCCGAACTGTGCGTGGCGCCACCGTCCCGGCGCCGCGGGATCGCCGGTGCCCTCATCGAGGCCGCGCTCGATGAGACGTCGGGCATGCTGCGCGTGTGGGCGCACGGTTCGCTGCCCGGATCGACGCAGCTGATGGCGAAGACGGGCTTCACCGCGGTACGCACGCTGCTCTTGCTCGAGGTGTCAACGACCGACGCCTCAGGCGACCCGCGCGCGTTCGATCCCCCGCCGACGCCCGAAGGGATCGAGCTGAGCACCTTCCGGCCGAGCCAGGACGAGACGGCGTGGCTCGAGCTCAACGCCCGCGCCTTCGCCCATCACGCGGAGCAGGGCCGGTGGACGAGGCGGGACCTCGCCGAGCGTGAGGCCGAACCGTGGTTCGATCCCGCGGGCTTCTTCCTGGCCCGGGAGACGGACGGTCCGGGCAAGGGCCGGCTGCTCGGCTGCCACTGGACGAAGGTGCACCCGGCGGGCGCGTACGGCCCCGAGCCGGTGGGCGAGGTCTATGTGCTCGGCGTAGACCCGGACGCCGAGGGGCGCGGGCTCGGACGATTGCTCGCTTTGGCCGGACTACGGCATTTGACCCAATCAGGCCTGCGGACCGTCATCCTCTACGTCGACGGCGACAACGCGCCCGCGGTGCGGCTGTACCAGTCGCTCGGATTCCTGAGCCGGACGGCTGACATGCTGTACGAACGACGCGGATTGGGGTAATGCTCTCCCAAGCGGACGAGAGGATCGGCGCCCCGCCTCGGTCGCCCGGTGTCCCTCCGGCCGCTACCCGTCGTTCACCTTGTCATGCGAGAGTTGGATCATGGAACCGGCCGCCGAGCTACCCCGTTTCCTCGACCGCGAGTCCTCCTGGCTCCAGTTCAACAGCCGGGTGCTCGAACTGGCCGAGGACAAGGAGGTCCCGCTGTTGGAGCGGGCGAAGTTCGCCGCCATCTTCGCCAACAACCTGGACGAGTTCTTCATGGTCCGGGTCGCCGGGCTCAAGCGGCGGATCGCCACCGGGGCAGCCGGCACCACCGCCTCCGGGATCACCCACCGCGAGGTGTTGCAGCGGATCTGGACCGACTCCCGCGAGCTGATGACCCGGCACGCGCAGGTGTTCCAGGAGCAGCTGCGCCCCGAGCTGGCCGCGCACGGCATCGAGATCCTGCGCTGGACCGACCTGGACGCCGGGCAGCAGGAGCAGCTCTACGCGTTCTTCCGCGAGCGGATCTTCCCGGTGCTCACGCCGCTGGCCGTGGACCCGGCGCACCCGTTCCCGTACATATCGGGGCTCTCGCTCAACCTCGCGGTACAGGTCCGCAATCCGGTGACCGGCAACGAGCACTTCGCCCGGGTCAAGGTGCCGCCGGGGCTGCCGCGGTTCGTGGAGGTCAGCGACGGGCACTTCATGCCGCTCGAGGAGCTGATCGCGGTCCACCTGCCGCACCTGTTCAACGGGATGGAGGTGCTCGGCCACCACACCTTCCGGGTGACCCGGAACGAGGACGTGGAGGTCGAGGGCGACGAGTCGCAGAACCTGCTGGAGACCCTGGAGCGCGAGCTGGTGCGCCGCCGGTTCGGGCCGCCGGTGCGCCTTGAGGTCGAGGAGACGATCGACCCGGCGGTGCGCGAGCTGCTGGTGCGCGAGCTCGGGGTGAGCGAGCAGGAGGTGTTCAGCCTGCCCGCCCCGCTCGACCTGACCGGCCTGTTCACCGTCGGCGGCGAGGACCGGCCCGAACTGAAGTTCCCGCCCTTCGCCACCGCGCTGCACCGGGACCTGGCCGAGTACGAGTCGAACTCGTCGGTGGACGTGTTCGCCGCGATGCGCCAGCGCGACATCCTGCTGCACCACCCCTACGACTCGTTCACCACCTCGGTGCAGGCCTTCCTGGAGCAGGCCGCGGACGACCCCGACGTGCGCGCGATCAAGCAGACCCTCTACCGCACCAGCGGCGACTCGCCGATCGTGGACGCGTTGATCGACGCGGCCGAGGCGGGCAAGGAGGTGCTGGTCCTGGTCGAGATCAAGGCCAGGTTCGACGAGCACGCGAACATCGTCTGGGCGCGCAAGCTGGAGCAGGCGGGCTGCCACGTGGTCTACGGCCTGATGGGGCTCAAGACGCACTGCAAGCTCTCGCTGGTGGTGCGGCAGGAGGGCAGCCGGCTGCGCCGTTACGCGCACATCGGCACCGGCAACTACAACCCGAAGACCGCGCGGCAGTACGAGGACCTCGGCCTGCTGACCGCCGACCCGCAGGTCGGCGAGGACCTGACGCACCTGTTCAACCGGCTGTCCGGATACTCGCGCACCACGACGTACCGCAGGCTGCTGACGGCGCCCAATGGGCTGCGCGACGGACTGATCGAGCGGATCGACCGGGAGCGGGAGAAGCTGGCCGAGGGCCGGCGCGGCGCGGCGCGCACCGCCCGGATCCGGATGAAGATGAACTCGCTGGTGGACGAGGCGGTCATCGACGCGCTTTACGCCGCTTCGCAGGCCGGAGTGCGGATCGACCTGGTCGTGCGCGGGATGTGCGCGCTGCGGCCCGGGGTGCCTGGGCTGTCCGAGAACATCAGGGTGCGCAGTGTCCTTGGCCGTTTCCTCGAGCACTCGCGGATCTTCGTGTTCGGCGCGGAGGCTCCGGCGACGCCGGCCGGCCGGGTCTCCGGCGAGCCGCCCGAGGTGTGGATCGGCTCTGCCGACATGATGCACCGTAATCTGGACCGCCGGGTCGAGGCGCTGGTGCTGATCACCGATCCGGTGCACCGGCGCGAGCTGACCACGCAGATCGACACGGTCTTCGAGGACGACGCCGCCTGCTGGGAACTGGAGCCGGACGGCGCGTGGACCCGCCGGGCCGCGCCGGACGGACCGGACGGACGGCCGCTGCGCGACGTGCAGGAGTCGTTCATCGAGGCGCGCAACAAACTGCTCGCGGCGCGGCGCGCCAGGATGGGCTAAGGGCTATGGCCCTAGCGGTCGTAGGCTGCCACGGCACCAGAACAGACCGATGCGATTTCGTCTGAGGATGAGGGACGGGGCGGGCCGAAGTGACAGAAGCGGAACTGCGGGCCGGGGCGCCGGGAGAGGACGACGCCGCAGCGATACCCGCCGCACTCGAGGTGCTGCGCGGATACCTCGCGGCGCAGAGCACCGCCTTCCTCGCCCAGCTGCCGCGGCTGCGTGAAGGCAAGCCGGAGGCGTCGCACAAGATCCGGGTCGCCTGCCGCCGCTCGCGCTCGATGCTGCGGACCTACCGCCCGCTGCTGGACGGCGGCTGGGCCGACGACCTCGCCGCACAGATCGCCGACTTCACCGAGATCGTCGGCCCGGAACGCGACATCGAGGTCGTCCGCGAGCACCTGCTCAAGGCACTCGACGACACGGGTGACGAGTCGCCGGGCGCGGTAAGGGCACGGACGCTGCTTGAGCGCATGCTGCACCGCGAGTACGCAGTCGCACATGAGGCGACGCTCGCCGCGTTGGCCGGATCGCGGTTCCACGCGCTGGCGGACCGACTCGCGTTGGCGCCTGAGACGCTGCCCGCTCTGCCCGAGGCGTACGCGCCCGCACCCGAGGCGATGTACCCGCTCGTGGCGCGTACGTACGAGGTCGTCGAGCGCCGCGTCGCCGCGCTGCCCGATCCGCGAAAGCAGAGTGCGCAGTCGGCGTTGGCCGACGACGAGACGGACGAGTTGTGGCACCGGCTGCGTATAGCCGCCAAGCGGTGTCGTTACGCGGCCGAGGTGTGCATACCGGTCGCCGGGCAGCCCGCCGCAGAACTCGCCGATGCGATGACTGTCATCACCGAGGAACTCGGTGCGCAGCAGGACTCCACGGTCGCGTCAACCGTGCTGCTGCGCGCCGCTCGCACGCCGCGGATCGCCGCGCCGACCGGATTCGTACTCGGCCGCCTGCTCGGCGAGGCGCGCGCGGGGATCCTGCGCTCCCGGCTGGCGTTCCCCGCGCTGTGGGCGCAGGCCGCCGATCCGGCCCGGCGCGCCTGGCTGAACTCCTGAGCCGCGCAATCCCTGTAATCACCGTGACACGGCGAATCACAGTGACACCGCGCACTGATCCGGGAAGTCACCTGGATCATGCACGCGTGTTGGTTACGATGAATGAGCCATGGCGCTGACCAGACCCCGCTCCGGCACGAGCGGAACGATCGAGGCCGCGGGAGCGGTGCTCTGGCGCTCCGGCGTTGACGGACCCGAGCTCGCGCTGATCCATCGTCCGCGCTACGACGACTGGTCCTTCCCGAAGGGAAAGCAGGACCCCGGCGAGCACATACAGCTCACCGCCATGCGCGAGGTCTTCGAGGAGACCGGGCGGCAGGTCCGGCTCGGCCGCCGGCTGACCGCGATCAGCTACCAGCCGGCCGGGACGAGCGCGACCAAGCGGGTGCGCTACTGGGCCGCGCAGGCGCTGCCGGACGGCGAGGCCGGCAGCCGGTTCGAGCCCAACCACGAGGTGGACCGGCTGGCCTGGCTCAGCCCCGAGGACGCGATGGCCCGGCTGACCCGGCGGCTCGACGCGACGGTGCTCGCCTCGTTCCTGGCCGCGCCGGTGGACACGGTGCCGATCGTGCTGCTGCGACACGCCACGGCCGAGCGCCGCTCGCAGAAGTACCCTGACGACCGCATCAGACCGCTGGCCGCGCAGGGCCATGCGCAGGCCGGGGCGCTGGCCGAGTTGCTCGGCTGCTTCGGGCACACCCGGATCGTCTCGTCGCCGGCGGTGCGCTGTGTGGACACCGTGCGGCCCTTCGCGGGCAGCCGGCGCACGATCATCGACGTCGAGCCGGCGCTCTCGGAGGCAGCGCACGCGGCGGCGCCCCGAGCCGCCGCGTCGTGGATCCGCGCCCTGATAGCGGACGGCGAGCCGACCGTGGTGTGCTCGCACCACGAGGTGCTCGACGCCCTGCTCGCGGCGGCGCTCTCCCAGGCCGGGGCTCAGCGTGACGCGGCAGCGCGGTCGCGCGGCACGGCGGGACCGCCGGGCGCGCCGATGGTCAACGGCCGACCGTGGTCGCGGCGTGAGCGCGAGCGGCTGCTCGGCGCGGACGGCAGCGGCGGCAAGCTGGCGCCCGGCCACGCGTGGGTCCTGCACGTCACGCGGCGGCTCGGTCCGCGACGGCTGCCGAGGCTGGTAGCGATAGACCGGCTACGACCCTGAGCCGGTCCGATAAGCATTCAACTCGGCTGTCACGCATACCGTGACTGGGAGAGTATGCGTTCGTTACGCAGGGTGAAGGTCGCAGCCTCTGCGTCAGGAGTCCGCATGACCGGCACTGTTTTCTACGACACAGCTCTCTACGGCACAGCTCAGTACGGCGCGAAGAGCGAACACTCGACAGCTGAGACCGACGCGCAGCAGCATGAGCCCGAGGCGTACCGCACGCCGACCGAGGAGCTGCACGTCGCCCACGAGCTGGTCGCCATCACGAACGGTGCCGACTACTGCCTGTGCGGTAACACCTGGCCCTGCGAGAAGCGCGCCGGATAACCGGCGGCGACGTACGCGTGGTACTCGCGCTCGCCTAGCAGCTCTAGCGGCGGGTGTTCTTGTTCGTGTGCGTCGGCGTGCTCGCGCGCGGACCGAAGACCGCCGCGGCGATCGCCGTGAGGTCCGGGTCCTCCTGCTCCGGCCGCTTGCGCACGGCGGGCAGATTTCCGTTCCCGGCGCCGCCCGCGCCGCTCTCGATCGCGCGCCTGCTCGGCGGGGTATCGACCTGCGGCGGTTCGGCCGTCCCGGCGAACGCGAACGGCAGGTCCTCCTCGTCGTCCTCGATCTCCTCGCGCGCCGCCGCCGCGGCGGCGGACTCGGTCATCGCCCGGTCGGTGTAGACCAGCGGCCGCTCGATCTCGGTGACGATGTGCTTGACCACCTGCACGTCGCCGTTCACGTCCCAGACCGCGATGCCCGGCGACAGGGTCGGGATGATCTCCACCGCCCAGCGCGGCAGGCCGAGGACCCGGCCGGTGGCCCGCGCCTCGTCCGACTTCTGCATGTAGATCGTGCGGGTCGAGGCCATCTTCAGGATCGCCGCCGCCTCCTTGGCGGCCGCGCCGTCCACCACGTCGGACAGGTGGTGCACCACCGCGACGAAGGACAGGCCGAGCCGGCGGCCGAACTTGAGCAGCCGCTGGAACAGCTGGGCCACCGAGGGCGAGTTGATGATGTGCCAGGCCTCTTCGACCAGGAAGATGCGCTTGCGGCGGTCCGGCCTGATCCAGGTGTGCTCGAGCCAGACCCCGACGATCGCCATCAGGATCGGCATCGCGATCGAGTTGCGGTCGATGGTGGACAGGTCGAAGACGATCAGCGGCGAGTCCAGGTCGATGCCGTCGGTGGTCGGGCCGTCGAACATGCCGGACAGGTCGCCGTCCACCAGGCGGTCGAGTACCAGCGCCACGTCCAGGCCCCAGTCGCGCACCTCGTCGATCCCGACGTTCATCTCGTCGGCCGCGACCGGCTTCGGGTCGCGCAGCGCCTCGACCACGTCGTGCAGGATCGGCTGGACGCCCGCGCGCAGCGCGTCGGCGCGCACCGTGGCGTGCGCGGCCTTGAGCGCGTAGCCGGAACGCTCGTCCAGCGGGTGCCCGAGCGCGACCTCGATGATGGTGCGCAGCAGCGCGAGCTGGCCGGTGAGCGTGATCGCCGGGTCGAGCGGGTTGAGCCGGATGCCGCCGCCGCTGCGGTGGTGCGGGTCGAGCCGGATCGGGGTGACGCCGAGCGCCTCGGCGATGTGGTTCCACTCGCCGACGCCGTCCTCGCCCTGCGCGTCGAGGACCACCACCTGGCGGTCCTTGAACCGCAGCTGGCGCAGCACGTAGGTCTTCTCCAGCGAGGACTTTCCGTTGCCCGACTCGCCGAGCACCAGCCAGTGCGGGGCGGGCAGCTGCTGGCCGTAGAGCTGGAACGGGTCGTAGATGTAGCCCTTGCCGCTGTACACCTCGCGTCCGATGATCACACCGGAGTCGCCCAGGCCGGGCGCGGCGGTCGGCAGGTAGATCGCCTCGGCCTGGTTGCTCGAGGTGCGCACCGGCAGCCGGGAGGTCTCCTTCTTGCCGAACAGCACCGTGGTGAAGGCGTCGGCGAGCAGGTCGGTCAGGCTTCCGCGGGCCATCGGCTACCTCCGCACTCCGGTCGCAAACGGCAGGGTGTTGACGAAGGCGCGGTGGTGTTCCCGGTCGCACCATTCGAGCTTCAGGAAGGACTTGCCCGCGGACGCCCGAATGGTGCGCTTGTCGCGGGAGAGCGCCTCGGCCGAGCGGGACGAGACGGTGATGTAGCCGACCAGGTTGACGCCCGCGGCGCCCGCGGCCAGGTCCTCGCCGCGCAGGTCAACCCGGGAGGAGTGGGCGCGCTCGCGCGGGTCGTCGATCCGGCCGAGCTTGGCCTGGCGGCGGTCCTCGGCGTCCACGTTGACCTTCTCGGTCAGCATCCGCTCGATCGCCACCTCGGTCGGCTCCAGGTCCATCGTCACCGACACGGTGCGGATCACGTCCGGGGTGTGCACCAGCAGCGGGGCGAGGAAGTTGACCGACACCGGGGTCAGCGGCCACTCGCGGATCCACGCGGTCGCGTGGCACCACGGCTCGCCGAGGGCCGACTCGCGGGTCTTGGCGCGCAGGAACAGCGGTGCCGAGCCGTCGAACTCGGCCGGCCAGGCGCCGCGTTCGCTCATCGCCTCGGTGTGGTCGATCGGGTGCTCGGGGTCGTACATCGAGTGGATCAGCGAGGCGAGGGCGGGCACGTCCAGCGGCCGGCGCACCTTTATGTCGGCGTCAGCCAGCCGTGCGCAGATGTCGGTCAGCTCACGCACCATGATGATGCAGAGGCCGCGGTCGGTGTCCGCACCCCCGGCCATCACGCGCGCCTCGGCGGCCAGCTCGCGGGTGTAGGGCATCGACGCGGTCAGGTACGCACGGTGCTGCTCGCTGGAGGTGGAGACCATCGAGAGCAGATGATCGTACGAGTCCCTCAGCCACTGCGGGGCCTCGGGATCACCGCGCTTGAGGACGTCCTTGGCGTGCGCGTCGGGATCGGCGGGCAGGGTGCGGGCGAGCATCTGAAGGCGCGTCACGAAGCCGTCGCCGTTGGCCACGTGGCGCAGCAGCGTGCCGAATCGATCGACCAGCGCCTCCTGGTCCTCGGCGTCGCGCGAGCCGACGCCCGGCCCCTCGATCTCCAGCGTGCAGGTGACGGTGCTGCGGTCCAGGTGCATCAGGACCGCGAGCTTGTCCGGGCCGAAGTTCGCGGTCAACCAGCGGACCCGGCCGATGGCCGGGGGCGTCGCGATCGGCAGTTCGGCGCCGCCGAGCCGGGTACCCGCCTCAACCGCGGCGGACGCGTAGCGCGCGGTACCCGAGCGGACGAGGCGCCGGTAGCTGCGGTCGATCTCGAACCAGCGGTAGAGCGTGCGCCGCCGGTACGGCACGAAGACCACGGCGGCGGCGGCGGCCGGCAGTCCGATGATCACCAGGATCTTGAGGAACAGCGTGGGCACCACGAAGGCCGCGATCATCCCCGCCGCGGCGCCGACCACGAGCACGGCCAACTCGCCGGTCTCGCGGTTGCGCCCGACGATCGCGTTCGGCTTGGCCTTGCCGATCAGGAACGACCGGCGGCGCTCGACGCTCTCGGTGGTCACGGTCGGCTACTCCCGCCAGCGCGTCCGCCGTCCGCCGTGATGCCACGGCCCGCGTCGGCGCCGCGCCCGGCTTGTCCCCCGTCCCGTGGCGGCGGCGGCGCGGCGGGCGGAAGCGGAGGATTCGGGGGCTGGATCGGAGGCTGGCCGCCGGTGGGCGCTCCCGCGCCGGCGCGTGTCGTGGTCATCCGGACCGCGGCGCGCGCAC
>JBKOWZ010000083.1:0-10942 GCA_046724665.1 Actinomycetota bacterium | reverse complement strand
GTCCACGGCGGCGGTCGTGCTGCTGTCG
This sequence comes from Actinomycetota bacterium, assembly GCA_046724665.1. Taxonomy (GTDB): domain Bacteria; phylum Actinomycetota; class Actinomycetes; order Streptomycetales; family Catenulisporaceae; genus Actinocrinis. The sequence continues at coordinate 10,914 of JBKOWZ010000083.1, read as the reverse complement.
GCCGCGGCGGTCACGGTGCGGGCCGCCGGCGCCGCACGCCGCGGAGGCACGCGGTGACGGCTGCGGGCCGCGCGGGCGGGTCGCTGCTGGTGGCCGGCACCACGTCGGACGCCGGAAAGAGCGTGCTGACCGCCGCGATCTGCCGGTGGCTGGCCCGGCAGGGGGTGCGGGTCGCGCCGTTCAAGGCGCAGAACATGTCGAACAACTCGGCGGTCTGCGTCGATCCGCGCACCGGGCAGGGCGCGGAGATCGGCCGGGCGCAGGCGATGCAGGCGGCCGCCGCCGGGGTCGATCCGGAGCCGGCGATGAACCCGGTGCTGCTCAAGCCGGGCGGCGACCGGTCGAGCCAGGTGGTGGTGCTCGGGCACGCACTGGCCGAGGCGGACGCCCTCTCGTATCAGGACTTGAAGAAGCAGCTGCTGGGCACCGTGCTCGGCGCCCTCGACGACCTGCGCTCGCGCTACGACGTCGTGGTCTGCGAAGGCGCCGGCTCGCCGACGGAGATCAACCTGCGCGAGGGCGACCTGGCGAACCTGGGCCTGGCCCGCGCCCGCGGCCTGCCGGTCGTGGTGGTCGGGGACATCGACCGCGGCGGGGTCTTCGCCGCCTTCCACGGCACGGTCGCGCTGCTCGAGGCCGCCGACCAGGCGCTGATATCAGGGTTCATCGTCAATCGGTTCCGCGGCGACCCGGCGCTGCTGGAACCGGGCCTGCGGATGATCGAGGGGCACACCGGACGGCCGGTGCTCGGCGTGCTGCCGTATCTGCGGGACATATGGCTCGACGCGGAGGACTCGCTCACCCTGGAGGGCCGCCCCCCGACGTCCGGGCGCGCCGAGCCGTACGGCCGCGAGCCGCTGACCGTCACCGTCGTCCAACTGCCGCGGGTCTCGAACTTCACCGACGTCGATGCCCTGATGCTGGAGCCGGGGGTCGAGGTCTCCTTCAGCACGGGCCCGCGCGGGATCGCCGAGGCTGACCTGGTCGTGCTGCCCGGGACTAAGGCCACCGTCAACGATCTGCGCTGGCTGCGCGAGCGCGGCGTCGCCGAGGCGCTCGAACGGCGCGCCGCCCGGGGCGGGGCGATCCTCGGCGTCTGCGGCGGCTACCAGATGCTCGGCGAGACGATCGACGATCCGGTGGAGAGCCGCGCCGGGACGGTCAAGGCGCTGGGCCTGCTGCCGGTGACCACCGGCTTCGCCGCCCGCAAGACGCTGGCCAGGCCGCGCGGGACCGGCCTGGGCGAGCAGGTGACTACGGGTTATGAGATCCACCACGGCCTGGTGGCCCGGCATGGCGGCGAGCCGCTGTTCACCGATCAGGCCGGCGGGGCTGTTGACGGATGCGTATCAGGCTGCATAATCGGCACGCTGTGGCACGGCTCGCTGGAGTCGGACGGGTATCGCAGAGCCCTTCTGCGATGGGTCGCCGAGCGGGCCGGGCGCTCGTTCGTCCCCGATCCGCGGACCGACTTCGCGGCGGCGCGCCTCGCCCAGTACGACCGGCTCGCGGACGCGCTCGTCGAGCACATCGACACGCGGGCCCTGTGGCGGCTGATCGAGCAGGGACCGACGCCCGGGCTGCGGCTGCTGCCGCCCGGCGCGGCGGCTGACACATCGGTGAGCGGGTAGGGCGGGAGGCCCAGGCCGGATGGAAAGCACTGCCGTGGACCGGACGGACGCGGACCGCCGGCTCGGCATCAGGGTCATCGCGTTCGTGCTCACGCTGTGCGTGTTCGTCATCGGGTGGGCCGCGTTCCGCGCCTTCGAATCCGACGCGTCGGCGGCGGACACGGGCCGCGGAAAGCCCGCTCGCCACCCCGCGCCGGACCCGGCGCGGCCACAGCTCGTGCAGGTGATTCCCGACAGCTTCACGATTCCCGGCACCGTGCCGAAAATCCCGTGGCCAAGCGTCGGGCAGGCCGCGGTCGAGATCGAGGGCGTCGGCTCGCTCGGCACCTCCGGCAGGATCGGCACCCCGGTCCCGATCGCCAGCGTGACCAAGACGATGACGGCGTACCTGATCCTCTCCGACCACCCGCTCGCCGAAGGCGCCGCGGGTCCCGCGATCACCGTGAGCACGGCGGAGGCGGCCACCTACAAGAGCGAGCTGGCCGAGGGCCAGTCCGTGGTCAGGGTCCAGGCCGGCGAGCGGATCAGCGAACGCGACGCGCTCGAGGCGCTGATGCTGGCCTCGGCGGACAACGTCGCGAAGATCCTGGCGCGCTGGGACGCCGGCTCGGTGTCGAGGTTCGTGGCGGCCATGAACAGCACCGCCCGCAGGCTCGGCATGACGCACACCGTGTACACCGACCCCTCCGGCCTCGATCCGGCCACCGTCTCCACGGCGTCCGACCAGATCAAGCTCGCCGAGGCGGCGATGCGGCTGCCCAGCTTCCGGGCGATCGTCGCGCTGCGGATGGCGGACGTGCCGCTCGAAGGCACCATCGCGAACTTCAACCACCTGCTCGGCAAGGGCGGCGTGATCGGCATCAAGACCGGCTCGACCGACAGCGCCGGCGGCTGCCTGCTGTTCGCGGCCGAGACGACGGTCGGCGGCCAGACCATGACCGTCATCGGGGCGGTGCTGGGCCAGCCGCTCGGCGACGGCGACGGCTTCCTCGGCCAGACGCTGGCCGCCGCGTGGAAGATCATCGACGCGGCGCGGCACACGATGGCCGCGGCCACGATCGCGGACCCCGGGGCGCAGGTCGCCTCGGTGCGGTGGTCCGGCGCGTCGTCCGAGCGGCGGCTCGGGGTCGCCTCCGCGGTGACCGTGATCGGCAGGCCGGGCCAGACCTACCGGGTGCTCGTGACCGGCGATCCGTCGGCGGCGACGTTGGAGGCCACGCCCCTGGACGGCGCGCCGCCGAGCAGCTCGGCAGCCACGGCCACGTCGCAACTGATACCGCTCTGCACCCGCGGCGCGATCGCCGCCGACTGACCGCGTCCCAACCTGAGCGACCGCTTCAGATAGCATCGACGCGCTCATTGATCGATCGCACCACGTGGACATGCGGGGTAATCGGGACCATGGGGGCGCGCAGCGTGGCGGTATTGCGGCAAGGGCGGAGCCCCGCCGGCGAAGGACGCGGCGCAGGGCGCACGGCGGCCCTGTGCGGCCTCGTGCTGCTGGTCTTCGCGGTCTCGCTGATCACGGTCGCCGACGGCAGGCTGAACTTCAACGTCTACCGGGTCGATCTGGACGTCTACCGCCTCGGCGCGCACGCGTGGCTGTCCGGCCACGACCTGTACGGCCGGCTCCCGCTGACCAGCAACGGCCTGAACCTCGGCTTCACCTACCCGCCGATCTCGGCCGTGGCGATGGCCCCGCTGGCGGTCGTCTCCTCGCGGATGGCCGGGATCCTGATCACCGCGGTGACGCTCGGCCTGATGATGACCGTGATCGCGCTCTTCCTGCGCACCGCGGGGCTGGCGGGCACGCGCCGCTCCTGGCGGCTGGCCGCGCTGCTGCTGCCGGCGGCGGCGCTGCTCGAGCCGGTGCGCACCAACCTGGCATACGGTCAGATCAATGTCGTCCTGATGGCCCTGGTCTCGGTGGACTGCCTGGTGCCGGAAACCTGGTGGCGGGTGTCCGGCCGGCCGATCGGCTGGCCGCGCGGGGCGCTGGTCGGCGCGGCGGCGGCGATGAAGCTCACCCCGGCGGTCTTCGTGCTCTATTTCCTGGCGCGGCGGCAGTGGCGCGCCGCGGCGACCGCGGCGGCGTCGTTCGTCGTGGTGACCGGCGTCGGCGCGCTGCTCGCGCCGCACGACTCGGCGAGCTACTGGACCAAGGAGGTCTTCCAGACCGGCCGGATCGGGCCGCTGGTGTTCGCCGGGAACCAGTCGCTCAACGGCTTCCTCTTCCGCACCAACCTGAACGGGAGCGTCGAGCGCGAGACGTGGCTGGCCGCGGCGGCGGCGATCGGCGTCATCGGCGTGATCGCGCTGTTCCGCGTGGCGCGCGCCGACCGGCCGCTGGTCACGCTGGGCCTGACCGCGTGCATCACCCTGCTGGTCTCGCCGGTCTCGTGGTCGCACCACTGGGTCTGGTGCGCCCCGATCCTGCTGACCGCCGCCGTCGCCTCGTACCGTGCCCGCGACCGGCGCGCGATGATCCTTTCGGGCGCGGGCCTGGTGCTGTTCGCCTCCTCGCCGCAGTGGTGGTTCCCCGGCACGCAGAATCGCGAGCTGCACTGGGCGCTGTGGGAGCAGCTGATCGGCAGCGCCTACATGTGGACGGCGCTCGGGGCCCTGATCGTGGCGGCGCTCGGCTACTTCCCCACCCTGGCCAAGCCGGCAGTGCCCGCACCGGTGTCGGCGGCCGACGCCGACATCAGCGCCGCCGATGTCACGACCAGAACGAAATCAGATCAGCCCGCCGAAGCCTGAACGTGGTCCGTTCCGGTCCTTTCGGTGCCGATGACGGCATCCAGCAGGTGCGGAAACGCCTCGTCGAGCTCCTCGCGGCGCAGTGAGACGTACCGGTGCGTGCCTTGCGCGCGCGTATGCGTGACGCCCGACTCGCGCAGCACCTTCATGTGGTGCGAGAGGGTCGATTTGCCGACGGTCAGCCCGGCGAGTTCCCCGACCCGGTTGCAGCACTCCTCGCCCTGCGCCGCCAGCGCGCGCACGATCGCCAGCCGTCCCGGATCCGCCAGCGCGCCGAGCACGGTCGGCAGGTCGAAACGGTCGGCCGCCGGCTCGTCCCGACCGGCGGGCACGGACGCACGGTCGGACCGCGGTTCTTCGACAAGCATTCTCTCACTGTAATACCTGCCGACTTTCCGATCAGCCCGTCCGAGATCTTCTTTCAGACCTCTGATACGTCTGGCCGCTCGGGCGGCTTCGGCGGCCGCGTGTCGGCGTCGATCCAGTCGAACTGGACGCGCCGCGCGGTGGGATCGGCGGCGACCAGCCGTACCCGCAGCTCGGCGCCCTGCGGCAGATCGTGGCCGTCGAGGCGGCCTATGACGGCGGGCTCGCGCAGCATGACGACGCCCGCGTCGGGCTTGCCGTTGCGGTCCCAGTCCACCCGGTCGTTCAGGTCGAGCACGACGCCGTCGAACACCTCGCCGACCCGGTCGCGCAGCAGCACCGCCTCGACCAGATCGACGCACGCCCGCTCGACCGCCTTCGCCCGGCGGTCGCCGGCCTCCATCAGCTGCGGCAGGCTCGGCAGCGCCTCGCAGACCCACTCCGGCACCGGCTGGCCGTCGCAGAGCGCGACACAGATCTCCGTCGCGAACCGGTCAACCAGCCGCCTCAGCGGCGCGGTGACGTGCGCGTAGTGCGCCGCCAGCGCCGAGTGCACCGGCCGCTGCGGCACCGAGCCGTTGAACACCTCGTAGCACGCGCCGCGCAGCAGCGAGGTCGCCTCGGTCAGGAACGCCGCCTGCCGCGGCTTCGCCGGGTCCATCCGCCGGATCAGCGTCCCGTACGTTTCACCCTCAGGCCAGCGCACCCGCAGCGCGCGGGCGGCCCGGCGCAGCCGGTTGACCGTCGCGTCCTCCGGCTCGGGCAGCACACGCAGCACGCCGACGCGGCCGTCGAGCATCAACTCCGCGGCCGCGAACCCGGCGAGCAGCGAGATCTGCGCGTTCCACTCCTCGATCGGCAGCGGCGCGCGGTACTCCAAGCGCCAGCCCTGGCGGTCCGCCACGACCTGCTGCACCGGCGAGTTGAGGCTGATGCCGCCGCGCGCCGCCTCACGGATGCGCACCAGCTCGCCGACCTCGCGCAGCAGGTACATCACCTCGGGCGCGGTGCCCGCCTCGATCGCGCGCTGCATCTCCGGGTAGTCCAGGCGCGCGCGGGAGCGGACGACCGCGCGGCCCACGTCTACCGCGACGGTCTCTCCGGCCGGGTCCAGGTCGATGCGCCACAGTACGGCAGGCCGGTCCTGGCCGGGCAGCAGCGACGCGGCGCCCTCGGAGAGCACCGGCGGATGCAGCGGCACCCGGCCGTCCGGCAGGTAGAACGACTCGACGCGGGTGCGCGCCTCCAGATCCAGCGGTGAGCCGGGGCGCACGAACGCGGCCATGTCGGCGATCGCGTACCACACCCGGTAGCCGTCCGCGCGCCGCTCGATCGCCATCGCCTGGTCCAGGTCCATCGAGCCCGGCGGGTCGAGGGTGACCAGCGGCAGGGCGGTGCGGTCGGCGCGGCGCGGCCGCAACGCGGACCCGTGTGCCTCGCGTGCGGCGCGTTCCGCGTCGGCCAGCACGTCCGGCGGAAACTGCGCGGGCAGGGCGAACTCGGCGCGGATGGCGTCGAAGCCTTCGCACAGCGTGGTCAGTGCGGTGAGGGCTTCCTCGGGCGCATCGGCGCTGTCGATCACCATGACGCGACGGGGCACAGCGCGCAGCGTAGCGTCTGGCGCAAGGCCGCGCACGGCCGGGACGTCCCCCGAGTGCCGCTCAGACTCCGGTGGTGCTGGTCATCGGGCTGTCGGCGGCGGGAACCTCGGACGCCGGCGCCTCGACCTGCTCGGCCTGACCCGTCCTGGTGACCGTGTCGCGCCACAGGTCCGCGAACCCGATCGCGGCCGCGCCCACGAGCAGGGCGTCACGCAGGGCGAGCACGAGGATCGGGCCGCGGTGGAAGTGCACCAGCGAGTTGAAGTTGTACGGGAAGATCCACTGGGTCAGCGGCAGCGCCAGCAGCACGAGCAGGGCGCTGCGGCGCTGCGAGGTGTCCTGGGACAGCAGGCAGAACGCCGCCGTGGCCAGCAGCCAGATGAGGTACTGCGGGCTGATGACCCGGCTGGTGACGATCATCAGCAGCGTGGCCACCAGCGTGGCGTCCGCGACCACGGCCGGGCGCCACTTCTTGCGCCACCACCAGTACGCCAGCAGCGAGAACACCACCACGGTGGACACCAGCGCGACCTTGCCGGCGTAGCCGACGCCGGGACCGAGCACCTCGAGCGAGCCGTAGTGGTGGCGCACCTTGCCGTGCCACCAGTGCAGCCGCCTGGCCGCCAGGAACGGCAGCGCCCAGATGCTCTCCACCTCGATGCCGCGGTGGCCCTGGGCGTGCAGGAACCAGCTGCCGTTGGTGAAGGCGAGCATGCAGGCCAGGGTCGAGGCGCCGGCCGCGGCCACCGCGGCGGCGATGGTCTGCCAGCCGCGCCGGGTACGCGGCAGCCCGAAGACGGTCAGGCCGGGCCATACCTTCACCGCGGCGCCGAGCCCGATCAGCGCGCCGGCGGCCCACCGGCGGCCGTTGAGCCGCCGCTCGCCGGCGGCCGCACCCGGCACCGGCACGCCTTTGCCGAGCAGCGCCAGCGCGGCGACCACGAACAGCGCCGAGAAGACGTCGAAGCGCCCGTAGATGATCGGGCCGAGCAGCGGCACGCTGGCGACCCAGAACCACGGGCCGAGCCAGCTGCCGCGCCGCCGCGCCGTCCACAGCAGGGTGACCATCACCACCGCGTCGGCCAGGAACGCCAGCCGCACGAACTGGCCCTGGTACCCGCCGCCCGGCACGACCTGCGGTATCAGCAGCAGCGGGCCGACCAGCGGCGGGTACTGCCAGCTGCTGTCCCCGGCCGGCATCGCGCCGTGGCTGAGCGAGCCGGTCACCCAGTGCAGGTAGGTCAGTACGTCGCCGATGTCCGTGCGGCCGTACCAGCCCCACAGGTGGCCGGTAGTCATCAGGTACAGCGGGATCCGGCTCGCGAACCAGCCGAGCACGGCGTAGAGAGTGTGGCGGCTCAACCGCGACATCCTCGACACGTACTGACCTCTCCCCGCTCCTCGGGACCCGGTGAGCCGACCTCGGCTTTGGCTAGAGTGCTCCGCAGACCCGCTGAACCAGCACGACCGTCCCGGAGAACCGGCCAAGAATGTTCCTTCTCGTACCGCCGTCCGAGGGAAAAACCGCTCCCACGGACGCGGAACCGGTGCGTCCCGGTTCCCTGGTCATGCCGGAGCTTACACCGGTTCGCGACGCGCTGATCACGTCGCTGAGCAGGTTGAGCTCGGGCCCGGCGGCGAAGGCGCTCGCCACGCTCGGGCTGAGCGAGGGTCAGCGGGCAGAGTTGACACACAATCAGATCATCGCGACAGCGCCTGCCGCGCCCGCGGCAGAGGTGTACCGCGGTGTCCTCTACGAGGCACTCGACCTGCCCGGACTGCGTACGCGCGACCCTGATGCTTACCGCCGGGCCGAGGAATCAGTGCTGGTGTTCTCGGGGCTGTGGGGCGTACTGCGGCCGCAGGACCGGATTCCGTACTACCGGTGCTCCGCGGGAGTGAAACTGCCCAGGGTCGGTTCGGTCACGTCGGTGTGGAGGAAGGCGTTGGCCGGGCCGCTCGGCGACCTCGTCGGGGACCGGCTCGTGGTCGATCTGCGCTCCACGGGCTACGCCGGAATGTGGCGGCCGGCGACGACTGGCGCGACGGTGACCGTCCGGGTCGTGCACGAGCGCGTGGTCGGCGGCGTGCTCAAGCGGAGCGTGGTGAGCCACTTCAACAAGGCGACGAAGGGCCGCCTCGTGCAGGCCGTGCTGGTCGCGGGTGCGGAGCCGAAGACGCCGGACGAATTCGCGGACACACTGCGGGATCTCGGCTACCGCGTTGAGGCCGGCGCAGGTGGCGCCTTCGACGTCGTCGTTACCGAGCTTTAGGGCGCGTACAGGTGCGCCGTGTCGTTAACGCAGCGAACGTTGGATACGCCGTCGCCGTAGTAGTCGATGACGGTGAGTGAGGCCGGAGTCAGCTCCATCCGGTGTACCGCTTCGAGAGGCGCACCGAGCGCCTGACAGATGAGGGTCTTGATGGGCGTGACGTGCGTGACGATCAGCACGGTCTTGCGGGGGAAGCGGACGATCGTACGGTCGCGGGCCACCGCCGCGCGCGCGGCGACCTGCTCGACGGACTCGCCGTCGGGCGTCGCGACCTTCGGCGAGGAGAGGAAGTCGGCCAGTTCACGCGCGTACCGCTCGCGGGCCTCGGCGAAGGTCAGGCCCTCGAAGGCGCCGAAGTCCAGTTCCTGGAAGCCCGCCTCGATCCGCGGCTCCAGTCCGGTCGCGTCGGCGACGGCTCGGGCGGTCTGCTGGGTGCGGCGTAAGGGCGAGGCGATGATCACATCAATGCGGCCATACCGGGGATCGCCAGCACGGTCCGGCAGCGGCCCGGCCAGCCGCTGCGCGGCGGCGCGTGCCTGAGCGACGCCGTCGGGGATCAGATCGGGATCGCCGCGCAGCCCGGAGAAGCGCTTCTCGCCGGTGAGCGGGGTCACGCCGTGACGCAACAGGATCAGCCGCGTCGGCGTGCCGAGGTCGGCGGACCACCCGGCGGCGGGTGCGGGCTCGCGTTGGCCGCCGAACAGCGAACCCTGCTCGGCTACGGGCTCGGCCCCAGACTGGGGCGCTGGCTCCGGCTCCGATCCGCCGGACGACGCCCCCGACGACCGGTCAGAGCCGCCGAGGGGCGTCTTCGAACGCCAGACCTCGCCCCGGGCCGCCGCGTCCAACGCCTGGTTGGCCAGTTTGTCGGCGTGCTTGTTCTGGTTGCGCGGCACCCACGCGAAGGTGATGCCGTTCGCCGGAAACGCCCGGCGGGCCCGCTCGTACAGCGGCTTCATCGCCGGGTGCTTGACCTGCCAGCGCCCGGAGAGCTGCTCGACCACGAGCTTGGAGTCCATCCACACCTCGACCCGGGCGTCCGGGTCGATCTGGCGCACCGCCTCGAGCCCGGCGATCACGCCGCGGTACTCGGCCACGTTGTTGGTGGCGTGGCCGATCGCCTCGGCCAGCTCGGCGAGCAGCTCGCCGGTGTCGCCGTCCCGGACCACCGTGCCGTAGGACGCCGCGCCCGGATTGCCCCGCGACGCGCCGTCGGCCTCGACGACCAGGGTGCGCACAGCGGATGGCATGGTGCTCACAGCCCCGAATCCGCGGTGCGCACCAGGATCCGGCGGCACGAGTCGTGGCGCAGCACGGCGTCCGGCGCGGCCGCCTTGATCTCGTTGACTTCGGAGATGTCCAGCTCAAGCCGGCAGCCCTCGCAGCGGCGCCGCTTGATCGCGGCCGCTCCTATGCCGCCGTACTGCGCGCGCAGCTTCTCGTAGAGCGCGAGCAGGTCGGCCGGGACCTGAGCGGACAGCAGCTGGCGCTGCGACGTGGTGAAGGCGACGTCCTTGTCCAGCGAGGCCCGCTCTGCGGCCAGGTCCGCGGCGGCCCGGTCGCGGTCGGCCTCGGCCGCCGCACGCTGCCTGGCCAGCTCCTGGTGGCGGGTGACCGCCGTCTCAAGCCGCTCCATCACGTCCAGCACGACGTCTTCCAGGTCCGACTGCCGCCGGGCCAGGGATTCGAGCTCGCTCTGGAGGTTGGACAGCTCCCTGGCGCTGGCCGAACCGGACTCAAGCAGCCGCCGGTCCCGGTCGGCCCGCGCGCGCACCTGGTCGACGTCGGCCTCGGCCTTGCGCTGCTCGCGTTCCAGGTCGGACTGGGCCACGCCGGCGGCCACGACCAGGTCGCGCAGCTGCCCGGCGCGCGTCTCCAGCGCGGCGTGCTCAGCCAGCTGCGGAAGCGTGCGGCGGCGGTGCGCGAGCTGGTCAAGCTTGGAGTCGAGCTCCTGCAAATCGAGCAGTCGCTGCTGATCGGCGGGCGCGGCGTTCACGGCTGGCACCTCAACTCCACTCTTCTCTTCTCATCGCTGCGGCGTGTGGGCCGTCCACGGATCGGTGATCAGCTTGGACACGCGGACCTCAACCGTACCGTCCCCGGGGTCGTCCTCAAGCCGCCGAACCTGGCCGAGCCCGGCGGTCAGCACGGCCGCGGCGTCGGCCAGCCACGGCCACTCGCTGGCCCAGTGCGCGACGTCGAGCAGCGCCGGCCCGGAGCCGGGCGCGTCGAAAGACCCGGCCTCGAGCGCCTCGGAGGCCGGATGGTGGCGCAGGTCGGCGG
>JBKOWZ010000049.1:0-3247 GCA_046724665.1 Actinomycetota bacterium | reverse complement strand
GGGTGTCGCCTCCGTTTCTTGGTTCGTTTTTCCCCCCGGGCCCCCCCCCCTACCCGCGGGGGCCCGCGCCACGGCTCGCATCGGCGACGCTCACGGTTCGAGCCGCAGGACCCTTACGCCGTAGGGCGGCAGCACGACCGTGTCCTCGGACAGCCGGCCGCCGTCGCGCACGACCGGCTTCACGGCCAGTTCCTCAGCGGCCTGGCTCACGAACCAGACGTAGCGCGCGCCGTCCTCGTGGATCATGCTGTCCACGGCCACGCGCGGCTCGTCAACCGTGACGGTGCGCGCGACGCCGGCGAAGTCGGCCAGCGCGTCGTACAGGTCGCGCGTCGGGTCCGGATTGACCCGCGGCAGCGTGGCCGCCATGTGCTCGAGCGGGTAGGTGCAGAACACCAGAGCCCCCGAGCCGACCCGGCGCACCAGCAGCGCCGGGCGGCCCTTGCCGTCCACCGCGACGACCTGCGCGCCGGCCGGCAGGACCGGCAGCATCGCCCGGCTGTGCACGTTGCCGCCGGTGCGGAAGCGCAGCCGGGAGCCCTCGGCCAGCGGGCCGAACGGCCGCACGAATTCGAACTCGAACTCGTCTTCGTCCACGGTGTCTACGAGGCCGTAGACCAGCTGGTGCTCGATGCCGAACATCGAGTTCATGGCCGGGTGCCACGGCCCGCGCTGGTTGCCGTGCGCGCCGGCGGAGTAGGACACGTACACGGTCGCGCCCTCGGCCGCCAGGTCGGCCAGCCGGTACCAGGTCGGGGAGAGCAGCTGCTTGGCCGAGGGGACCAGGTAGAGCTTGGCGCCCGCGGTGATCCCGTCGCTCTCGCGGGCCACCGCCAGCGGCAGGTCGGCCAGCCGCGCGGCGATGTAGGACTGCCGCAGCGCGTCGAAGGCGAACGCGCCGTCGGCCCCCGGCTCGGTGAACGGGTACTCGGTGTCCAGGAACGAGGTCACCACCAGCGCCGTCTCGGCCGGGGAGCGCGTCAGCCGGTCGAATCCGACCCCTGCGAGTGTGTCGGCGAACCGGCGCAGCTCGGCCAGCTGCGGCTTGGGCGTTCCGGACGCGTCGGTCAGGCCGAAGTGCAGCTCGAACGGATGGTGCCGGTACGGGTCCTGATGTTCGAGCCCGTCGAAGTCGGTGTTGTTCCAGGCCGCCCAGCCGGTCGCCCCGGCCAGCAGCGAGTTGTGCAGCACCTGCCGGTAGTAGTGCGCGGCGTGCGCGTCGGCGGCGAAGTCGGAGCTGAGGCCGAACTCCTCGAGCACCACCGGCAGCCCGAACGACCCGGCCAGCTCGCAGATCCAGGCCGCGGCGTAGTGCTGACGCACCGGGTCGTCGCCCATCGGGTAGCAGTGCGGGCCGACGAAGTCGCACAGCCGCGCGGTGTCCCGCAGCCGGAACCCGTTGTCCCGGCCGGTCATCTCCAGCCCCCACGCCCCGTCGCCGAGCGAGATCGGCTGCGTGCCGCCGGCCGCGCGCACCGCGGTGATGATCAGCTGCGCCCACGACGCGACCTGCTCGCGCGCCGCCGCGCCGCCGTAGAGCGGCATCTCGTTGCTCACCAGCCAGGCGGCGACCGCCGGGTGCGCGGCGTAGCGGCGGGCCATCTCCCCGGCGAACCAGGCCTGGCGCGCGACCATCCAGACGTCGCCGTACAGGTCGCGTCCGCCGCGCCAGGCCGGATCCCAGTTCTCCCCGGACATGTGGCCGACGAACAGGGTCGGGATGGTGTACATCCCCTCCTCGGCGTGCAGGTCGAGGAAGGCCGCGTACCGCGCGCAGGCCTCCTCGGAGACCCGGTCGGGCTCGGGCATGAAGTCCGGCCAGTAGAAGAACGAGCGGGTGAAGGTCAGCCCGTGCTCCCGCAGCACCCGCAGTTCCGCGCGCACCGTCTCCGGTTCGAAGCCTCGCCACATCAGTGGCCCGCCGGCGCGGGACCAGAAGTTCGCGCCGAGCCACGGCTCGGGACCGGAACCGGGCCCGGCGGGCAGCCTGGGGGAGGGACGCTGCATGCGGTTCACGCCCTTTCACGTCGGTGCAGTGTGCTGTGCGGTGTGCGCTGCGGTGCGCGCTATGGTGCTATACCGGTTTAGTTGAGCGTAAATCGGGGGTCTGCGCAAGAGCCGCCCCGGTGGGACCTCCAATGCCACGGCACTAGACTGCCGGGACAAGCGGCGGGAGGGCTGCTGACGAGGTGACGAAGGGGTGACGCGGTGAAGCGGCCGACGATCGCGGACATCGCCCAACGTGCCGGGGTCACCAAGGCGGCGGTGTCCTTCGCGCTCAACAACCAGCCGGGCGTATCGCCGACCACTCGCCAGCGGATCCTGGAGATCGCCCGGGAGATCGGCTGGCAGCCCAACAGCGCGGCGCGCGCCCTGTCCGACGGCCGGGCCGGCGCCTTCGGCCTGGTGATCGACCGCCCGGCCGGGATCCTCGGCGCCGAGCCCTTCTTCATGCAGCTGATCGCGGGCATCCAGGGCGAGCTGGCGGACCGGCACACCGCCCTGCTGTTCACCGTGGCCGAGGACCGCGCCGCCGAGATCGAGCTGTACCGCACCTGGTGGGCGCAGCGCCGGGTGGACGGGGTCTTCGTGGTGGACCTGCGGATCGACGACCCGCGGATCGCGGTGCTGCGCGAGCTGGCGCTGCCGACCGTGGTGCTCGGCGCGCCGGAGGGGGCCGGCGGCCTGTCCGCGGTCTTCACCGACGACGCCGGCGGGGCCCGCCTGGTGGTGGACCACCTGGTCAAGCTCGGCCACCGGCGGATCGCCCGGGTGACCGGTATGACAGACCTCTGGCACACCAGGATCCGCACCGAGGCCTTCCTCCAGGCGGCGCGCGAGGCCCGCGTGGACGCGCGCTGCGTGACCGCGGACTACACCGCCGAGGGCGGCGCCGACGCCACCACCGGCCTGCTGGCCGGCGCCGAGCCGCCCACCGCCATCGTCTACGACAACGACCTGATGGCGGTCTCCGGCCTCGGCGCGGCCCAGCGGGTCGGCATCGACGTGCCCGGCGAGCTCTCCCTGGTGGCCTGGGACGACTCGGTGCTCTGTGAACTGGTGCACCCCGCGCTCACCGCGCTGACCCGCGACGTGACCTCGTACGGAGCCCACGCGGCGCAGCGGCTGCTGGAACTTACGGACGGCTCGGCGGCCGGCGACCGCGGCGAACCGGCGTCCGTGCTCACGCCGCGCGCGTCCACCGCCCCGGCGCCGCGCCGCTGAGCGCGACCGCCGCCGACGCTCG
>JBKOWZ010000239.1:0-13701 GCA_046724665.1 Actinomycetota bacterium | reverse complement strand
CCGGGAGGCCGCGCTCGTCGGCGACGGCCGGCTCGCCGTGATCGTCCCGGCGGACGCCGCCGATGAGCTCGCGGCGGCCGTCGCCGCGGCGGTGCCGGACGCGGCGTACGGCGCCGATCCCGACCTGGAGCACCAGACCGTGGTGCTGACCGTGCGCCAGGCCAAGGGCCTGGAGTTCGACACGGTCGTCGTGGCCGATCCGGACGCCGTCGCCGCCGATCCGCTGCACGGCGACAACGACCTCTACGTCGCGATGACGCGTACGACGAACCGCCTCGGGATGCTGAAGGTGCGCGGTCAGTCGGCCGACTGCTGATCGGCCGGAGCGCGGCGGACTGAGCGCAGCAACACTTCGGAGACGTCGGTCACGCGCACGTCCTGCCGCGCCTTGCCCTGCTGCTTGCGGCTGGCGAGGCCGTCGGTGAGCATCACGATGCAGTACGGGCAGGCCGCCGTCACCAGGTCCGGCTCGGTGCCCAGCGCCTCGTCCGTACGCGTCTCGTTGATGCGCGTGCCGATCGTCTCCTCCATCCACATGCGCGCGCCGCCGGCGCCGCAGCAGAAGGAGCGCTCGCGGTTGCGCGGCATCTCGGTGAGCCGCACGCCGGGCACGGCGCCGAGCAGTTCGCGCGGCGGGCTGAACACGCGGTTGTGCCGGCCGAGGTAGCAGGGGTCGTGGTAGGTGACCGCGACGTCCACCTCGTTGGCCGGCACCAGCCTGCCCTCCGCGACCAGGCGCGCGAGCAGCTCGGTGTGGTGGACGACCTCGTAGGTCCCGCCGAGCTGCGGGTACTCGTTGGCGAAGGTGTTGAAGCAGTGCGCGCAGGTCACCACGATCTTCTTCGCGCCGGCCTCGTTGAGCGTCTCCACGTTCTGCTTCGCCAGCTCCTGGAACAGCAGCTCCTGGCCGAGCCGGCGGGCCGGGTCGCCGGTGCAGGTCTCGCCGCTGCCGAGCACCATGAACTCGACGCCCGCCTCGTGCAGCAGCTCGGCGACGGAACGCGTGGTGCGCTTGGCGTTGTCGTCCAGCGATCCGGCGCAGCCGACCCAGAAGACGTACTCGACGTCCTGCGGCAGCTTATCCTCGCCGTTCTCGCCGAAGACGCGCACCTCGAACGGCAGTCCGGCGGCCCACTCGAGCCGTGCCTTCGCGCCGCGGCCCCACGGGTCGCCCTGCCGCTCGAGGTTGCGCAGCATCGTCTGCGCCTCGCGCGGGAACTCGGACTCGATCAGCACCTGGTAGCGGCGCATGTCAACGATGTGGTCCACGTGCTCGATGTCCACCGGGCACTGCTCGACGCACGCGCCGCAGGTCACACAGGACCACAGCACGTCCGGATCGATGACGCCGCTCTTGGACAGGTCGCTGTCGTCCGACGGTCCGACGAGCGGACGCGCCGCCTCGGCGAGCACGTTCCGCGGCAGCGCCTCCCGCGCGTCGTCCGAGGAGGCGAGCAGGTAGGGCGCCTTGGCCAGCGCGTGGTCGCGCAGCTGCATGATCAGCAGCTTGGGGCTCAGCGGCTTGCCGGTGTTCCAGGCAGGGCACTGCGACTGGCAGCGGCCGCACTCGGTGCAGGTGCCGAAGTCCAGCAGGCCCTTCCAGGTGAAGTCCTCGATCGCGCCGCGGCCGATCTTGTCGTCCTCCCCCGGGTCCTCGAAGTCCACCGGCTTGCCGCCGGAGTAGACCGGCAGCAGTCCGCCGAGCGCGCGCGGGCGGCGGGAGAAGGCGACGTTGAGCGGGGCGAGGAAGATGTGCAGGTGCTTGGAGTGCACCACCAGCACCAGGAAGGCGAGCACCACGCCGAGCGAGCCGAGGATGCCGGCGGTCTCCAACACGTCGTTGGCGGTTCGGCCGAGCGGGTGAAGCCAGTGCCCGACCTGCTGCGAGGCGAAGGCCCCGTGCGGGTACGGGAAGTTGCCGGTGTTGATCTGCGCGCCGCGGTAGAGCAGCAGCGTCCACATCACGTTGAAGATCATCAGCAGCACCACCCAGGCCGGGCCGAGGTGCGAGCCGAAGAAGCGGGAGCGGCGCCCCTCGCGGGCCGGGGACTGGCGCAGCCGGATGGCCGCGAAGGCGACAAGACCGGCGAGCACCGCGAGGACGAAGAAGTCCTCGAGGAAGCCGAGCCAGGTGTCGGTGCCGATCAGCGGGATGTGGAAGTCGCGCTGGAACAGCGCGCCGTAGCCCTCGACGATGGTCGCGCCGAGGATCACGAAGCCCCAGAACACGGCGAAGTGCGCCGTCCCGGCCCCGCTCCACTGGAGCAGCTTGCGCTGCCCGAACACCTCGACGGTCACCGCCCACAGCCGCCGCCCGGCGCCGCGGGTGCGGTCCGGATCCACCGGCTGCCCGGCCCGGGCGAGCCGGTACAGCGTCAGCACCCGCCGTCCGGCCAGGGCGAAGGCCGCGGCCGTGATCGCCAGGCCGAGAATCATCCGCAGTACCACTTGCGCCTCCATGAGGTCGTCCGCACACGCGCCTCGTCGCCCTGTCGGGTATACCTTACTCGCCGGTAACTTCTAGCACAGTGCGGCGAATCGCGAAAGCGAATCTAACAGCGCCGGGCTGTTTGCCCAGATGCCGCCCAAACGTATGTGATTGATGGCCGGGCGCGGGGTACGCGTGGGAGCCGTCGTGCCATCGGGTGGTGTGATGTCGCCGTGATGATGTTCGCACGTGGATGGCTTGCCAGTGGCGCCTTGGGGTCAGTTCCCTTCGCCGGGAGTATGGCGGCGTCCGGCGTTGCGCCCTGTGGACGTGGTCGTGTTCGCCGCGCTGCTGGCGCTGCTGTTCGGTCTGCTGCGCTGCATCGCCGGGCTGATCGCCCCGTCGTCGGGCACCGTCTTGTACCGCGGCACCCCGTTGAACGGCGCGAATCCGGGCGTGGCGATGGTGTTCCAGTCCTTCGCGCTGCTGCCGTGGCTGACGGTGCAGCAGAACGTGGAACTGGCCATGCAGGCGCGCGACGTGCCGGAGGCGCAGCGTGCGCGCCATGCGCCGCGACCCCGGCCCCACCGCTCAAACACCCCCTGAGCCACCCGTGTGAATCGGTGCGTCAGTGTCAGTGCGCGGCGAGGGCGACCTCGACGAGCTTGACCGCCACCAGCACCGTCGCCGCGACCAGGTAGATCCGCAGCGCGCCCATGCCGATCTTGCGGCCGACCGGCATCGCCGGGCGGGCCAGATCGGCCAGCGGCGGCATCCGCCAGAGCTCCCGGCCGGTCCGGTCGATCGGCTCGGCCGCCACCCCGCGCAACCGGCCGCGGACCAGGGTGAATGCGCCCGCCACGATCCCTACTGCGCCGCACACGGCCATGATCCGGTAGATCGTGCCCGCCGAGATGTTCGGGAAGAGGACTGCGGCGGTGAGGATGACCGAGAGGGTCACCAGCACGCCGACCACGGCCGCGGTGAACATGTTCGTCCGGCGGCCGTTCACCCACGGCCCGAGCACCTGGCGGTCGTTGCACAGCAGGAACAGGTACAGCGACGCGGAGGGCAGCAGCACGCCGGCGAGGGCCTGCACGCCCTCGGTCAGCAGCCCGAGCGGCGAGCCGGGGATCAGCACGATCGCGGCGGCCGCGGCGACCAGGCCGCCGTAGACGGCGTAGAAGCCCTTCGCGCCGCGCACTCCGCGGTGCAGCGAGTGCTTGAGGCCGAGCACGTCGCCGATCGCGTACGCGGTGGAGAGCGAGACCGCGAAGGCGCCGATGATCGAGGCGTCCAGCAGCGCGATCGCGAACAGCACCCCGGCCGCCTTGCCCGCGTAGGCCTCAAGGCCGCCGGCGACACCGGCGCTGTCGGTGAACCGGCCGTGGGCGGAGCTGTGCGCGAACGCGGCCGCCGCCGCGCCCATCATCGCCGAGGCGCCGATCACCACGACCGCGATGCCCAGCCACAGGTCGGCCTTCTCGTACCGGATGAACCGCGGGGTGATCCGCTTGTCGATGACGTACGACTGCTGGAAGAACAGCTGCCAGGGCGCGACCGTGGTGCCCACGATCCCGATGACCAGCAGCATCAGCGTGGCCATGCCGCCCGAGCCGGCGGGCATCGAGGGCACGAAGCCCTCAGCCATCCGCCCGGCGCCCGGGTGGGCCAGGAAGTAGATCGGCACCAGCAGCAGCGACCCGGCGCACAGCGCCATCGCGACCCGCTCGAAGCGGCGGAACGAGCCGGTGAACGCCGAGCCGACGATGACGGCCGCGGCCAGCAGCACCGCCACCGGCTTCGGCACGCCGAGGTAACCCGCCGCCAGCGTGATCCCGATGAACTCGGTCACCAGGGTGAGCGCGTTGAGGATGAACAGGTCGATGACGCTGAACGCGCCCCAGAACTTCCCGAACCGCGCCATGATCAGCCGGGCGTGCCCGACGCCGGTCACCGCGCCGAGGCGCAGCACCATCTCCTGGTTGACGTACAGCACCGGGACGAGCAGCAGCAGCGTCCACAGCAGGTGCGTGCCGTAGTCCTGGCCGGCCTGGCCGTAGGTGGCGAACGCGCCGGCGTCGTTGTCGCCGACCATCACGATCAGGCCAGGGCCGATGATCGCCAGCAGCGTCTTGAGCTTCGCGGACAGCCCGCTGCGGGCGCCGGTGTCGCCGACCCTGATCGTGCCGAGCGCGCCGCGGATGTCGCCGAGGTGCATGTCGTCGAGCACGGCCGTGCGCGTGGCGGTCTCGACGACAGGCGTGTCGATCGCGGCTGTGGTGATTGCGGTCGCTGTGGTCATTGCGGATCCCTCCCTCGCCCGGTGTCGGGCGCATCACATGGGAGGCGCGCAGCACTCATCCACCCTG
Organism: Actinomycetota bacterium; assembly: GCA_046724665.1. Classification (GTDB taxonomy): domain Bacteria; phylum Actinomycetota; class Actinomycetes; order Streptomycetales; family Catenulisporaceae; genus Actinocrinis. Next base: position 8,901 of record JBKOWZ010000239.1, on the reverse strand, counting down.
CGCAGGGCACGCGGCCGACTGCCGCCGCGGAAGAAATGAAGAACGCAGAGAGGGTGGCTACCGCACGCCGGACGTGGAGTACGAGCGGTGACGGACACGGAGGCGGGGCCTATGCCGGCCCGGTCTACTGGAATCCATGTCGCTCGCCTCCTTCCGGCCGTGGCGCACGCGGGCGCCGTACTCAGCAGCACACCAGGGGAGACAACCGGCGGAAAAAAACCACCCGCCGCGACACCCCAAACTCGTCAGAGCTTTGGCACTCCACGGCGTAGCGCGAGGCTGGGGAGCCCGCGTGCGCAGCCACTTGGCCTTTCCCCTTAGCCCGGGGAGAGGTGTCCTGATCCGGAGGGTCTCTCGACCGGCGGGATCAGTGGCCTATGTCCGTGAAGACGCCTCACCGAACGAGGTGCCTTAAACCAACGATTCACATGGTGAACCGTTTACCGTCCCATTGTCAAACCGACGTGCGACGACACGCCGGAAACACCGCAGGCCGCGGGGCGGCGCCCGTCAGTAGCCCAGCGCGTGCAGGCGGTCGTCGTCGATGCCGAAGTGGTGGGCGACCTCGTGCACGACGGTCTTGGTCACCTCATCGACGACCTCTTCGCGGGTCCGGCAGATGCGCAGGATGGGCAGCCGGTAGATGGTGATCCGGTCGGGCTGCACGCCGGCGTACCACTCGCCGCGCTCGGTCAGCGGCACGCCCTCGTAGAGGCCGAGCAGGACGGGACCGTACGGCGGACATTCGTCGTCGATGAAGATCGCGACGTTGCGCATCGCCCGCTTCAACTCGCGCGGGATCGAGCCCAGCGCCTGCTCGACCAGCGCCTCGAACTCCTCGACGGTGACGTCCAACACCGCGGCCTCCGCTCCCCGGCGCGGCCGTCACCGCGCGCAGTCACTACCCGCAACGCCGACGGAGTCCGTCTGATTTCAGATGTCGCGTACCGAACTGACGTGCGCATAAACGATCGTGTCGTCCAAGTAAGCGCGCTTACACCGGCTCTAGCCGCTTTGGGTGACAGCCGAGGCGATGCACGCGCCGAACGCCGCGATTCCGGCCGAGGTCAGGTGTACGCCGTCGGACACGAACCACTCGTCGTGCTGCTGGGCTTCGGCCTGCCAGTCGGCGAGGCTGACGTTCGGATACCTGCTCGCGGCCTGGCGCAGCACCCGGTCGGCGGCGTCCTGCCAGTCGCGCGGAACCTTCGCGGTGACCAGCACGACGCGCGCCTCGCCGCGCAGCGCGTCGAGCGTCCGGCTCAGATCGCCCGGCGGCACGAAGCCGTTGTCGCCCAGATGGATGATGACCACCGGCGCCCGTCCCGGCGCCCGCCACGCTCTGACGTTGGCCAGGATCGGCCGCGGCAGCAGGCCGACGCCGGCGTGGATCGCCAGATGCGGCAGCCGGTCGTGCAGGCCGGAGGCCGCGCCGAGCAACACCGAGTCGCCGAACGCCACCGCCGCGGTCGAGAGCGGGACGCCGGGTTGGTGCGCGTGCGAGGTCAGGCAGCTCGGCGGTCGGTCACCGTCCTTGCCATTGTCGTTACCGTGTACCTCGGTCGTCGGCCGCGTCGGCTGCACGGGCTTTCGAGCGGCGGGCAGCTGCGGACCGGCGCCGATCGGCACCGCGGACGCGTTGTCGAGCAGCGCGCTCGCGCTGCCGATCGGCAGAGCGCTGACCAGCAGCAGCGTGGCCGCGATCGGGGCGCCGAGCATGACGCCGGGCGATCGGACCAGCGCCGCCGGGTCCGAGGTCGCGGCGAACAGTCCCTCACGCGTCCAGCGCGAGCGGAACCCGACCTCGACCCATCGATGGCTGGCGTAGGCCAGCGCGCCGGTCAGCACGACGCGCAGCAGGAACACGACGGGAGCCGGAGCGTGCACGTCGATGCCTGGTCGCGTCACCACGTCCACCGGCCAGTGCCACAGGTAGATCGCGTACGACCGCCGGCCGACGGCGGTGAGGGCTCGCGCGTCGAGAAGGCGGGCGACGCGGCTGCCGTCGCTCGCGACGAGAGCGACCAGCGCCGCGGCGACCAGGCTGAAGACGAGGAAGCCGGTGCGGTAGATGCCGGCGGTGTACTCGTTCCAGCGAGCGGCCGTGTAGACGACGAAGACGAGCCCTGCCGCGGCCGCGACGTCACGGCCGTATCGCGTCACCCTTTTGGCGGAGCCGATGCTCGACGCCGCCGAATCAGCGGCGCGCAGGCGTCGGCGCGCGGCCCACGACGCGGCGGCCGCACCCGCGAACAGAGCCATGCAGTGCGTGTCAGAACCGAAGTACACCCGCGAGGAGTCGGCGCTGTAAGGCACGTCCTGGGTGATCGACAATGTGGCCATCAGCCCCGCCGAGCACGCGGCCAGCAGAAACGCGAGCCCGGCCAGCCGCAGCGCCCTGTCTCCGCCGACCGCGCTCGGCGACGCATCGGGCCGGAGAGTCAGCGGCTCGCGTCTGCGCAGGCTGATGCGCGCGCCGGTCATCACGGCGATCACCAGCGGCCAGACGAGGTAGAACTGCTCCTCGATCGCCAGCGACCACAGATGCTCGAGCATCGGCGGCCTGCCCACGGCCATGAAATATGACTGATTAGTCCAAATCAGCCACCAGTTCGTGACATAGCCGAAGGAGGAGAGCACGCTGCCGCGCAGCGTCGCGCGCAGATCCGGCCAGAACAGCGCACTGGCGACCGCGGCGGCCAGGACGAGCACGATCACCGACGGAGCGAGCCGGCGCACCCGGCGGCCGTAGAACGCGGTGAGCCGCAGCGTGCCGGTCCGCGCGACCTCGGCGAGGAGCAGCCGGGTGATCAGATAGCCGCTCAGCGCGAAGAACAGGTCCACGCCGAGGAAGCCGGCCGGCAGCGTGTCGGGCAGGAAGTGGTAGACGACGACCAGCGCGACAGCGATCGCCCGGAGGCCGTCAAGTCCGGCGATCCGGCGATTCACCGCCTGCACTTGCGCACCGTTCCCGCAGCCTCCTCGTCCTGCTAACGAGGAGGGCGCCGGACGGTTACCACGCGTAGATCACACCGGCGGCCTAACCGAGGCTCTCGTAAGCGGCGAGCACGATGCTGAGGGCGCGGCTGTCACCCTTCTGGTCGAGCATCTGGTTCATCACATAAGACACGCTCATCCGCTTGTCGATATCGACCAGCACCGTCGAGCCGCCCCAGCCGCCCCAGAAGCAGGCTCGGTCGGACAGGGCGTAGCCCGTGCCGTACCGCATCCTGGTCCCCAGCATCTGATCGACCCCGCGGTACTGCTCCTGCCGCGCGAGCTCGCAGCCCTCCGGTGACAGCAGCCGCACACCGCGCGCCGTCCCGCCGTTGGCCAGCACCGACTGCACCGCGGCGACCGAGCGGGCGTTGCCGACGCCGCTGCCGAACGGCAGGTGGGCGCGCCGCCAGGCGACGCTGTTGCCGTCGCTGAGCCGCAGCCCCTCGTTGACGAACGCTCCGGGCAGCGGCGGCGCGGGCGCGGCCGACACCCAGTCGCCGTCCACGGACTCCGGCGGCGCGATGCCGAGCGCGACGCGGTGGTCGTGCTCGGCGGGCAGCCCCATGTAGAAGTCGGCGCCGAGCGGCCCGGCCACCTCCTCGGCGAAGAAGGTGCCGAGGCTGCGGCCGGTGATCCGGCGGACGATCTCGCCGACGAGGAAGCCCTGCGTCACCGAGTGGTAGCCGGCCAGCGTCCCGGGCTCCCAGAGCGGGGCCTGCGCGGCCAGGCGCGCCGTGATCTTCTCCCAGTCGTAGAGCTCTTGCACGCCGACGTAGCCGTCGAAGTCGGGCAGCCCGGCCGTGTGCGACAGGACGTGCCGCACCAGCACGCCCTCCTTGCCGGACTGCGCGAACTCGGGCCAGTACGCGGCGACCGGCGCGGACACGTCCAGGTCGCCCCGGTCGGCCAGGATCAGCGCGCACAGCGACATCATCGTCTTCGTGGTGGACCAGACGTTCGTGATCGTGTCGCGCTCCCACGGCGCCGTGCGCCGCGCGTCGGCGTACCCGCCCCAGAGGTCCACGACCGGCTCGCCGCCCACGAAGACGGCCGCCGAGGCGCCGACGTCGCCGTTGTCGAGCGACTGCGCCAAGGCGTCGCGCACCCGCTGGAACCGCTTCTCGTACGTACCCTGAATCTCAGCCACGGCCGGAGCATCGCCCGGGCCGGTGCGCCGGGTCAACTGAGATTCTTGCTCAGCTGACGCGCCCACGGCCGCGCACGCGCCGGATGTCAGGTGGTGTAGCCGGAGTTCACCTCGACGTATCCGGCGGTCAGGTCGCAGCCGTAGACGGTGAACGCGCCGTCCGCGATGCCCAGATCGACCCGGATCACGATCTCGGTGCCGCCGAGGTACTTGCGGGCGCGCTCGAGCATCGCGTCGTCGGGCTCTTCGGGGTACATCTCCAGGTCCCCGTACCGGATGACGATGCGCGCCGGGTCGATGTCCAGGTCGTCGTCGAGCTTGCCGACCGCCATCGCGACCCGGCCCCAGTTCGGGTCGGCACCGTGCACAGAAGTCTTCACCAGCGGCGAGTTGACCACCGTCTTGCCCACGCGCCGCGCCTGCGCGTCGTCGCGCGCGCCGGTCACCTCGACCTGGATCAGCTTGGTCGCGCCCTCGCCGTCGGAGGCGATGTCGCGCACGAGCGTGAGCGCGGCCTGGTGGAGCACGCGCTCGAACTCGGCCTCATCGACCGGCCCGGCCAGCCCGTTGGCGAACACGGCGGCCGTGTCGCTGGTGGAGGTGTCGGTGTCGATGCTCAGCGCGTTGAAGGTGCGGTCGATCACCCGGCGGAACACCGCGTCCAGCCGGTCGGCGGCGATCTCGGCGTCGGTGAAGAAGAAGGTCAGCAGCGTGGCCATGTTCGGCTCGATCATGCCGACGCCCTTCGCGATGCCGACGATCACCGCCTCGCCGCAGCGCAGGTGCACCGACTTGGCCCGGGTGTCGGTGGTCATGATCGCGGCGGCCGCGGACTCGAAGTCGGCGGCCGGCAGCGGCTGCGGGATCCGCGCGATGCCGTCGCGCAGGCTCTCGATCGGGTACGGCCGGCCGATCACTCCGGTCGAGCCGATCACCAGCTCCTCGGGCGCGACCCCGGCACGCTGCGCGGCCAGCCGCCGTACCTCCTCGGCGTGTGCGGCGCCGACCTTGCCGGTCGCGACGTTGGCGTTGCGCGAGACGACGACCATGCCGCGTGAGGCGCGGCGCGGCGCGTCGTCGCGGCTGAGCCGCACGCTCGGACCGGCGAAGCGCGACTTGGTGAACACGGCCGCTGAGACCGCGGGCACCTCGGAGACGACCAGGGCGAAGTCGTGCGCCTGGTCCTTGAGGCCCATGTTGGCCGTGTACGAGCGATAGCCCCGCGGTACTGGCAGATCCGCCGGCAGATCCATGGTCGAGCCCTTCACGTCGAGTGCCCTCTCGAGTGCCGTGTGGCACTGTGCGAGTGACGCACAGCTTATCGCTCTGTGGCCGCCTGCATAACTATGCACCACCGGAGAGCCGGACGAGTTCGGACTCGAGCAGTGCCGCGGAGACCGGGTCCGGCCCGGAGAACAGCAGCTCGGTGTCGAAGTCGAGGTCGAACTCGTCCTCGAGGCCGGAGAGGACCTGCACCAGCGTCACCGAGTTCACCCCGAGGCTCACGAGGGCCGATTCCAGCTGTGACCCGGACAGCGGATGCCCGAGTGCGGCGAACTGCTCCAGGATCGCGGCGCGCGCCCGCTCTGCGTTCACGAACGCTCCTCCTCAGTCTCGATCGCGTGGATGACAGTGGACAGGTTGGCGCCGGTGAACACGCCGAAGTGACCACCAGTCAGCAGCGCGCTCTCGGCCACCGGGGCGATGCGGCGCCAGTGCTCGGCGTCGTTCGGGATCGGCGTGTCGGTGGCGCGCAGGTGGTGCACGGGCACGGCCGAGGGCGCCGGGTCCCAAGCGTTCAGCAGGCGGAGATTCTGTCGGTAGACGGCGAAGCGCGCGGCAAGCGCGGGGTCGGCGAGCGCGCGTTGCGGGTCGAGTTCGATTCCGCTGGTGTGGCGGATGTCGCTCAGGAAGCCGGTGAGCGTCGGCTCGTCGGCGGGACCGGCAGCCTCGGCAGTAGGCGGCGGCGTGTCGATGACGACGACGCGCGCCACCGGCACCGGGCACAACCGTGCGGCCTCGAACGCGAGGGCGCCTCCGAAGGACCAACCCGCGAAGACGAGCGGTGCGGCGATGTCGGCTGCGAGGGCCTGCGCGGGCAACTCGGCGAGGCAGCGCTCGGCCAAGTCGGCGAGCGTGTCAACCGTGACCGTGCCGTCGAGGCCGACGAGGTGGGCCGCGGTGCTCTCCCCCAGGCGTCGCACCAATTCCGCGTAACAGGCCACTGCCCCGCCGACCGGCGGGAACAGCACCACCCTCAGTTGCGGCGCGACGGTCGGCCGTGGCGTCAGTACCCAGATACCGCTGTCCGAGCGCTCGCGTTCCCGGCAGCGCCGTGCCAGACCCGCCACCGTGGGCTCGGCCATGAACCGGCCGTACGAGACGTCGTGTCCGTAGCCGGAGCGCAGCAGCGACAACAGGCGGATCGCGTCGTACGAGCTGCCGCCGTCCTCGAAGAAGCCGCGGCGGCCGGGCGGACGGCCGAGCACGGCCGTCCAGCATTCGGCGACTTCGTGTGCGTAGGGATCCTCGTGTCCGCCGGCGGAATCGGTGTCCCCGCTCTCGTCGTCGGTGTCTTCGCCGACTTCGGAACCCGGGAGCGGCAGCGTGGCGAGACGGCGCCGGTCGAGCTTCCCACTCGCGGTGAGCGGGAGATCATCGAGTTCGACGATGGCGTCCGGCACCATGTACGACGGCAGGGAATCCTGAAGCACGACACGGGCTTCGGCACGCCAGTCCGGTGGCGCGGCCGGGTCGAGCAGCACGAACGCGGCCAGCTTCGGGCCCGCAGTCGCGGTTCGAACGACGACGGCGCAACGACGCATGCCGCCGACACCCGAGAGCACTGATTCGATCTCGCCGAGCTCCACTCGGTGGCCGTTCAGCTTGACCTGGTTGTCGGTGCGGCCGAGGAATTCGATCACGCCGCCGGGCAGTCGGCGGCCTCGGTCGCCGGTGCAGTAGATCCGGCCGTGATCAGGGTGCGACAGGAAGGCCGCGGCGGTGCGTTCCGGGTCGTTCTCGTAGCCGTCGGCGACTCCCGCGCCGGCGATGTAGAGCTCGCCGACATGCCAGTCCGGACAGGGGCGCAGCGCGTCGTCGAGGACCAGCACGTCCTGTCCGGCCAGCGGTCGGCCGTAAGGGATCGAACGGCCGGTGCCGTCCGCCGGGGCGATCCGGTGGAAGATCGACCACACCGCGCCCTCCGTCGCGCCGCCCAGGCTGATGACCTCGGCCGCCGGCGCGAGGCGCTGGAGGCGGCCGGGCAGCGCGAGCGGGATCCAGTCGCCGCTGAGCAGGAAGGCGCGCACCGACGGGATGGCGGCGCCTTCCTGGGCGAGCAGCGTGGCCAATGCGGGCGCGGAGTTCCACAGCGTCACGCCGTGCCGCTGGATCCGCTCGACCCAGCCGGCGGGGCTGCGGCCGGTCTCCTCGGAGAGGATGACCACCGAGCCGCCGCACAGCAGCGGACCGAAGACGTCGTATACGGACAGGTCGAAGCCGATCGACGAGACGCTCAGCACGCTGTCATCCGGGCCGACGCCGAACTCGGCGTTGACCGCGTCGAGCGTGGCGAGGACCGCCGCGTGCGAGATGACGACGCCCTTGGGTTCACCGGTAGACCCGGAGGTGAAGATGACGTAGGCCGTCGGGCAGGTGACCACGGGTTCGAATGCGGGGCCGGCCGGATCCGGCTCCGGGAGCGTCAGGGGCCGGACACCGACGGGCGTCCAATGCTGAGCCGACTCGGTGAAGGCGAACCGGAGCCCGGCGCGGCGGGCGATCGCGTCGAGGCGTCCGGGCGGCGTGGCCAGGTCTATGGGCACGAAGACGCAACCGACCATCAGGATGCCGAGTTCCGCGACGGCCTGGCCGGCACCGCGAGGCAGGTGCACGGCGATGCGGTCGCCGCTCTCGGCACCTGCCGAGCGCAGCAGCGTGGCCGCGGCCGCCGCGCGCGCGACGAGTTCCGCGTAGGTGAGCGTCACGTCGTCGTCGCGTACGGCCAGGCGATCCGGATGCTCGGCGGCGGTGCGCAGGACCCGCTCGTGCAGGGTCTCCTTCGTCAGACCGGTCTCGTCGGGCGAAAGCGCATGGCCGGTGCGTGCCGGGTCGGCGGCCGACCCCAGTACGTCCCCGAGCGGCGCGTCCCAGCTGTCAGGGTCTTGCGCCAGCGTGTGGATCAGCCTGCTGCAACACTCGGCGAAGTCCTCGGCGAATCCGGGATCGAACGCGTCGGTCCGCCAGTCGAAGCCGAGCCGCACCGTCCCGTCCGCGTCGAGGGCGGCCTGATGGTCGAGCAACACCTGCGGAACCCGCAGCTGCACCTCGTCCCAGCGCCGGCGCAGTCCGCGCGCCGCCTCCGCGCCGGTGTCCGTGGCGAAGGCGGTGAACGCGAACGGGTACGGCAGCCGGCCCGGCGCGCCGTCGGGATCGGTGAGCCTGGCGATCCGTGCGCCGCCAAGCGAACCGTGCAGGGCGTGGCTCAAGCTGCGGGCCTGCACGGCGCGGGCCAGGGCGGCGAAGCTCGACGCGTCCGGCGCGGGGACCTCGACCGGCACCGTGGTGCCGAAATTGCCCAGCGCGACATTCGCGGCCAACGCCCTGGAGCCGACCGGCCGCGACGAGTGCAGCACGGTGACGGTGTGCTCGACACCGCCGCCGAGCCGGGCGAGTACGGCCCCGTACGCGACGAGGTAGACCGCCGCCGGGGTCAGGCCCCGCGCGGCCGCGGCGTCCGCGATTCGCCGTCC
>JBKOWZ010000128.1:0-7431 GCA_046724665.1 Actinomycetota bacterium | reverse complement strand
GCCCGCAGCCTGCGCCCGGTGTGCCCGGCGTGGCGGGCCCGTACAGCCAGTTCGGCCCAGACGGTGTACTCGTCGCCGCCCTCCTCGCGCTGGGAGCCCCAGCGGTCGGCGAGCCGGTCCACTATCTCCAGGCCTCGGCCGGCCTGCGCCGACACGGACATCGAGTACGGTTTCGTGGACGGCCGGGTAGTCCCGCCGCCGTCTGTCACCTCGATCCGCAGCAGCCCCTCGCCGCTCAGCTCCCAGGAGACGCGGATCATCCCCGAGTTCAGCGCCCGCGCGTGGCGTAGCGCGTTGGTAACGAACTCGGAGAGTATGAGCACCGCGTCATCGACCAGCGAACTGAGCACGTCCCGCTCGTACAGGTCCGCCGCCAGCTGCGATCGCGCCTGCCTTACGCTCACCGAGGAGTGCGGCAGATAGCCGGTGTACGAGGTAGGCGACACCCGCGCCACAGGCATGATCACCCCCACCGACCCCTCTCGGTTGCTGCCGGTCCCGCCGGACCGGACTCCGGACGGCACCATGGGATCGATGCCCATGGCCGCAGCGGGGGAAACGACCCGGTCTGGTATCGCAACGGCGCTTTGCCGACGCGCGCGCGCCGAGTGCGCCCCATCGAACACCAGCTCGCGACCCGGTGCCGCGGAATCCTCCTGGCCACCGGCGCTTTCCCGGCGCGTCCGCGCCCCCCTGCGCTTAGGGCAGGCTTTACCGAGATTTGAGTCACGTCGCGGTGGAAGGCGAGAAAACCGAGGGTTGCGCGCGCCGGAGCGTATTCAATCGCGCACGGGGTGCACACGTGCGCGGGACGAATCCTCTGGGACATCGAATCCGCGCCATACATCACGTATTACTTGTTACCCGGATCACACGACTTACATGGCTTGCACGCTTACGCGGAGACCAGATCGACCAAAGTACGTACCTCGCGCGGCTTGTTGGTGATGATCGCGTCCACGCCGAGCTTCACGCACAGCTCGACGTCGCTCGGATCGTCCACGGTCCAGACGTGCACGCGCTGCCCCGCCCGATGCATCCGCTCGACGTATTCGGGACGGGTACGCACGACCGCCATCGCCGGACCGGCGATCGGCACGCCGCGCGGCAGCATGCCGTCGCGCAGCCGGAACGAGAACGGATCCATCAGGAACACCGTGTCCAGCGACGGCGCCAGCCGCTGGACGCGCCGCACCGCGAGCCGGGAGAAGCTCATCACCCGCACCGGCGACGCCGCGCCGCCGCGTGCGTGCGCCCAGCCGAATTCGTCGAGCAGTTCGACCAGCCGACGCTCCACCCGGCCTGCGTACCGGGTCGGATGCTTGACCTCGACGGCGAGCTCGACCGGCCGCGCGTGCCCGGCGATCAGCTCGAGCAGCCGGCGCAGCGTCAGCACCCGGTTGCGATCGAGGAGGTCGGGCGCCTCGGGGTCGTGCGAGGCGTGCCAGGAGCCGAAGTCGAGTTCCTCGAGCCGCGCCAGCTCGAGCATCGAGACCCGCCCGCGCCCGTCCGACGTGCGATCGACTCGCCGGTCGTGCACGCACACCAGGTGGCCGTCGGCGGTCAGCCTGACGTCGCACTCCAATGCGTCCGCACCCGCGGACAGCGCGGTACGGTACGCGGCGAGGGTGTGCTCGGGCGCCTCGGCGGACGCACCCCGGTGCGCGACCACCTGCGGACGCCGCGACTCGGTCTTCACCACTTCATCGTGACAGGGAAACGTGCCGCTGCTGGTGGTACGCACCGGACAGCGATAGGAAGGATCGGTAAACATTCCGGCGATCGGCTGTAATCGCAAAACGCCGCGTATTCACACAGCCGTCCCTATTCACACAGCATTTCGCACCTTCACACAACACGGGAGTGGACATGAGCGAAGCCTCTGGATGGACCGGGCCGCAGTTCCTTGTGGTCACGAGCAACGACGTCCCCGGATTCCGCATCGACCAGGTGCTCGGGGAGGTGTTCGGCCTGACCGTCCGTTCCCGCAACGTGTTCAGCCAGATGGGCGCCGGACTCAAGTCGATGTTCGGCGGCGAACTGCGCGGCATGACCAAGGTCCTGGTCGAGAGCCGCAACGAGGTGATGGGCCGGATGATCGGCGAGGCGCAGGCCCGCGGCGCCAACGCCATCATCGCGATGCGCTTCGACACCTCGGAGATGGGCGACGTCTGGACGGAGATCTGCGCCTACGGCACCGCCGTGCGCATCTCGCCGCTGAGCTAGTCGCTGCACTAGCGCCTCGGCAGCGCGCTACACGTGCCGATGACGAGCCCGCCTATATGAGACACTGACCGCCGGACCGCGGGGCGACCCGCGGCCCGGAGGGCTCGCCTAGTGGCCTAGGGCACCGCTCTTGAAAAGCGGCATGACGAGAGTCATCGTGGGTTCGAATCCCACGCCCTCCGCATCAACCCGCTGCGTTAACCGTCCGCGCCCGCGGTCATCTGGGCGAGTGCCTTGACCGTGTTCCAGTTGCGGCCGGTCGCCAGGATGCCCTTGACGCGCGCCGCCGGCTTCGACAGTGCTGCGGCCAGCGCGGAGCGGCCGATGCCGCCGGGAAGGTAGAGGTACATCACCCGGTCGCCGATCCGGAACTCCTCAGGCAGGAACGCCGCCTGGTCGATGTCCGCGTACCGATCGGCGACGATGGGATCCGCATGGAAGATCGCGTGCAGCTGCTTGCCCGCCACATCGTCCGCCGGGAACGGGCACGCCTCCACCACGCGGTTCAAGTACGCGCCGTCGCGCACCAGACACGGCACCTCGAACCCGAAGCGGTCCGCCAGAGCTGCCGAGATCCTGGCTGCGATCGCGTCCTGCTGCTCGCCCTTGTTGTCTTCGCCGTCCGCGGCGAAGACGGCGTTCCCACTGGCGAGGTACGTGCGCACGTCCGCGTAGCCCAGGCCGGCGAGCAGCTCTCGCAGCTGCGCCATCGGGACCTGGCGCTTCCCCACGTTCACCGCGGCGAGCAAGGCGGCGTAACGAACCGTCACTTCACGGCTCCCGCGCACAGTACGAAGGCCGCCTCGCCCTTCGGGTACTCGATGAAGGCGCGCGTGGTGCCGCGCACCGCGTCGCACTGGTTCGAGTCGTCGCCGGGGAACCTGGCCAGTACGCGCAGCGCTCCCGAGCTGTCGCAGGGGACGTGGACCAGCTGGCCGGGCTTCGGGGTCGCCACGCAGTCGCCGGTCGTCGCGTAGTGGCTCTTGGCCTGGTTCACCCAGTAGAGGTAGCCCGCGACCACGAGCGCCCCCACCACGATTCCCCAGAGCACCTTGCGCGACATGGGGCGAGCCTACCGGCCCGCCCCAGGCTGTCACGCGGCGTCCCTCGGACGCCTCACGGTCGCCTTAGCGGTCGACTTCGCCGTTGATGAACTTCTCGACCGCGTCGCGCGCCTCGTCGTCGAAGTACTGCACCGGCGGGGACTTCATGAAGTAGGACGAGGCCGAAAGCAGCGGGCCGCCGATCCCCCGGTCCAGCGCGATCTTCGCGCAGCGCAGCGCGTCGATGATGACGCCGGCCGAGTTCGGCGAGTCCCAGACTTCGAGCTTGTACTCCAGGTTCAGCGGCACGTCGCCGAAGGCGCGGCCCTCGAGGCGCACGTACGCCCACTTGCGGTCGTCGAGCCAGGAGACGTAGTCGGACGGGCCGATGTGCACGTTGCCCTTGCCGATGTCGTGCGACAGCTGCGAGGTGACCGCCTGGGTCTTGGAGATCTTCTTGGACTCCAGCCGCTCGCGCTCGAGCATGTTCATGAAGTCCATGTTGCCGCCGACGTTCAGCTGCATGGTCCGGTCGAGCACGACGCCGCGGTCCTCGAACAGCTTGGCCAGCACCCGGTGTGTGATGGTCGCGCCGACCTGCGACTTGATGTCGTCGCCGACGATCGGCACGCCGGCCTCGGTGAACTTGTCCGCCCACTCCTTGGTGCCGGCGATGAAGACCGGCAGGGCGTTGACGAAGGCGACCTTGGCGTCGATCGCGGCCTGCGCGTAGAACCTGGCCGCCTGCTCGGAGCCCACCGGCAGGTAGCAGACCAGCACGTCGGCCCGCGCCTCCTTGAGCGCCCGCACCATGTCCACCGCGGCCTCGGGCGACTCCTCGATCATCTGCTGGTAGTACTTGCCCAGCCCGTCGAGGGTGTGGCCGCGCTGCACGATCACGCCGGTCGGCGGGACGTCGGCGATCTTGATCGTGTTGTTCTCCGAGGCGTTGATGGCGTGCGCCAGGTCCTGGCCGACCTTCTTGGCGTCCACGTCGAACGCGGCCACGAACTCGATGTCGCGCACGTGGTAGTCGCCGAACTGCACGTGCATGAGACCCGGCACCTTGGCGGACGGGTCGGCGTCTTTGTAGTACTCGACGCCCTGCACGAGGGAGGAGGCGCAGTTGCCCACCCCGACGATGGCTACGCGTACCGAACCCATGCGGTGTTGCTCCTTCTGGCTAGTCGATCTTCGGTGGGCGGGTCTGGTCGCGCCCTCGATCGTGGGGGACTGGCTTGCCCGCGGCCTAGACGGCGGGCGGGCCCACCTGCGGGCCGAGTTGCTGGTCGTGCTCGGTCTTGATCAGCTCATTGAGCCAGCGGACCTCGCGCTCCACCGATTCGAGGCCGTGCCGCTGCGCCTCGAGGGTGTAGCGGTCCAGCCGCTCCCGGGTGCGGATGAGGGACTGGCGGAACAGGTCGAGGCGCTCCTCGAGGCGGGAGCGGCGCCCCTCCAGGATCCGCAGCCGGACCGCGGCGTCCGTGCGGCCGAAGAAGGCGAAGTGCACGCCGAAGTTCTCGTCCTCCCACGCGGAGGGCCCGGCGTCGGACAGCAGCTGGCTGAACCGCTCCTCGCCCTCGGGAGTGAGCCGGTAGACGATCTTCGACCGGCGCTGCGGCCCGCCCGCGCCGGTGTGCGCGGCGCTCCTGGCGGGGGTCCGGCGCGGCGGCTGGGGCTCGGCCTGCGCGTCTTCGACGAGCCAGCCCCTGGCTACCAGCTCCTTGAGGCACGGGTAGAGCGAGCCGTAGGAGAACATCCGCAACGAGCCGAGCAGGACGTTGAGGCGCTTGCGCAGCTCGTATCCGTGCATCGGCGACTCGTGGAGCAGGCCGAGGACGGCGAACTCGAGCACCCCGGAGCGCTTCGCCACCATGCCTCCTCACAGCTGCGTACCGGCCCCGGCGCCGGGGTCGGATGACCGGCGGTCTTCCGCCGGCGAACCGCACGTTGTACGGTGCGTGTCCATACGGCGAAGACCGCTCGAAACGATGTATCGGTCCGATACATCGACACGATAGGTGTAGACCGGCGCGGCTGACAAGTCCCGCTGCGTGGTGTGTGCACGAATGCCGTCATACCACCCGAATTTCGGACATCGCCCAGCGAACAGCAGTAAAGCGGCCACCCGACTTCAGGCAGTTCGGGCAGTCGGCGTACTCTGCTTGCCAATCGCGCCGTGTCGGCGCGGGGAACCGCCCCCGGAGAGGTGCTCGTCTTACCGGGGAGGCCAGGCAAGAGGCACAGGGAGCGGACGCGGCTAATGGGCGGAGATCACGAGTACGGGCGCGGCGACGTGCCTGGAGGCGAATCACGGTCCTACGGGAGCGGCAGACGCGGCTACGGCGCCCAGTCAGGCGAGGGCGACGGCGCGGGGAACGGGACGAATCGGGGCTACGGCCAGTCGGGCGGATCCGGCGCCCGCGGCTACGGTGACGCCGGTCAGGGCAATGCCGGAGCCGGGGACCGGGGCTACGGCGCCGCAAGCGGCGCGGGCGGTTCCTCAGGCCCACGCGGATACGGCGCGGAGCGCGGCTACGGCGGTGACGGCGCGGGCGGGGGCGGGGGCTCGCGCGCGTACGGCCAGCCGTCCTCCGGTGACCCCTATGAGGGAACCGGCCGCGGCGGTGGCCACCGGGCGCGCGGACAGCAGAACCCCATCCCCGGCGAAGTGGTCTACGGCGAGGGCGGTGGCGCCGGAACGCGCCAGATGCCGTCGTACCCCGAGCAGCCCGGCGCAGGCGCGGGCGGCCCCGGCGACTTCCCGCGCCGCCGTTCCCGCCTCGAAGAGCGGCGGGCCGCGCGCCGCGGCGCCGACGGCGAGACCGAGTACGCACCCGGCCAGGACCGCTCGGACCGCTATGGACCGAGCGCCATCGACGGCCGCTCGACCCGCAACGGCGCCGGGCGGCGCGCTGCCGAGCGCGCGGCGCAGCGGCCGGCCAAGAAGACCGGCTACCACCGGTACTTCGACTACCCGCGCACCGGCAGGACCGGCTGGCGGCACTGGATGCCGTCGATCAAGCAGGTCTGCTCGGTCACCCTCGGCGGCTTCTTCCTGCTGATCGGCCTGATCGCGTTCGAGTACGCCACCGTGCAGATCCCCACCGCCGAGTCGCTGGCCTCCACCGCGCAGGTGACCAACTTCACCTACGACGACGGCAGCACCGTCATCGCGAGCATGGGTTCGAAGAACCGCCAGACGGTGAACATCAGCCAGATCCCGGTGGTGATGCAGAACGCGATCATCGCGGCGGAGGACAAGACCTTCCGCACCAACCCGGGCATCTCCTACACCGGCATGCTGCGCTCGTTCGTCAACGACATCCAGGGCAAGCCGCTCCAGGGCGGCTCGACGCTGACCCAGCAGTTCGTCAAGAACGCCTACCTGACGCAGAACCAGACCTTCAGCCGGAAGATCGACGAGATTTTCATAGCGCTCAAGATCGGCAAGACCTGGACCAAGGACCGGGTGATGCAGGAGTACCTGAACACGGTCTTCTTCGGGCGCAACGCCTACGGCATCCAGGCCGCCTCGAAGGCCTGGCTCGGCAAGGACATCAGCCAGGTCAAGAGCCCGGCCGAGGCCGCGCTGCTGGCGTCGCTGGTCAACCAGCCGACCAACTACAGCAAGGGCTGGGACGCGACCGAGGACGCGGCGACCCGGCAGTTCTGGCAGAACCAGTTCAAGACCCGCTGGGCCGCGATCCTCAAGAACATGCAGTCCTACGGCCTGATCAGCCAGGCCGACTACACCACCGCGGTGGCGAAGTTCCCGGCCGTGGTGTCCCAGACCAGCACCACCGAGACCGTCGAGCAGCAGCAGATGGCGCAGGCGGTCAAGAACTGGATCGACTCGTACGCGGCCGCGAACCCGAACAGCGGCATCCCCACGCTCAGCCAGATAGAGTCCGGCAACGGCGGCTACACCATCGTCACCACCTTCAACCAGAAGTACATGGAGCTGGCCAAGAAGGCGGTCCAGGACCAGCTGCTGTCCAGGCTCGACTCGAAGAACTGGTACGACCAGAACCTCTACCCGGCGCTGGCCGCGGTCGATCCGCAGACCGGCGAGCTGATCGCGTTCTACGGCGGCACGACCCAGTACAACTGGGCCACCCAGGGACAGGTGCAGCCCGGCTCCACATTCAAGGCATTTACA
>JBKOWZ010000249.1:0-8496 GCA_046724665.1 Actinomycetota bacterium | reverse complement strand
GCGCACCGCGTGGCCGTGGCGATCGGCGCGACGCTGTGGGAGCAGAAGGTGGAGCGCGAGCGCGGCCGCCTCGGCGAGCCGATCGCGCAGAGCGGCGCCGGCGCGGACAGCCCGTCGCTGACCGGGGCGGAGCGGCGCTGCGCCGAACTGGCCGCCGCCGGGGCCACGAACCGCGAGATCGCCGCGGCGCTGTTCGTAAGCGTGAAGACGGTCGAGGCGACGCTCTCACGCAGCTACCGTAAGCTCGGCGTGCGCTCGCGCACGCAATTGGCGCGCATGCTCACGGACACCGGACTGGCCGACATCCCGCGGCCGGGTGTGGCGCCGGCCGACAGCGTGCCGGCCAAGGCCGGACCGTCCAGGGCCGAGCCGCCGACGGCCGGATGGGCACTGACCCCGCGCCTGCGCGCCAGCTGACGCCGCACCAGAGCGCGCGCAGAGCGCGCACGGAACGTGCGCCACGTGCATCTCACGGTGAGCAGGACCTGACCTGAGCGACTATGGCCGCCGGAGTCCAGATTTCCACCATGTTTCACGATTTCCCGCGACTGCGAGGGAACACAAGGGTTTTCCCGCTTATGGCAGCCCACTGCCTCTCCTAGGTTGAGTGGCAGACTGCATCCCCCGGCATGCGCCCGCTGAATACACCACCGACTGCTGTCGTCGGCCGCGGCACATGCACCAGGGCGGCCCCCGGACCCGGGTCCGGGGGCCGCCTGACAATCCGGGCACGCCTGCTGCGGTCGCGAGGTCGTAGGACCGAAGGCCGATGTGCTGTACGCCCCGAACGGCAGCAGACTGGGAACCGGTAACCCGGTGCAGCGTACGAAGGGCAGCGCCTCATGACACGAGCGGTCGTCTTCGACGAATACGGCGGACCCGAGGTTCTGCGCCTCGCCGAGCTGCCCGACCCCGAACCCGGCCCCGGCCAGGTGCGCATCCGGGTGCGCGCCGCCGGGGTGCAGCCCGCCGACACCAAGCTGCGGGCCGGCGCCTGGCGCAGCTGGGCCCCGGTCACCTTCCCCGGCCGCCTCGGCAACGAGGCCGCCGGGGTCATCGACGAGGTCGGCGACGAGGTGACCGGCTTCACCCCTGGCGACGAGGTGCTCGGACCCGCGAACGGCGCCTACGCCGACGCCGTCGTCACCGACGCCCGGCTGCTCGCGATCAAGCCCGCGGCGCTCTCCTGGAACGAGGCGGGCGCATTGTCCGCCTCCGGGCAGACCGCCTCGACGGTGCTCGAGGACCTCGGCGTCGGGCCGGGGGAGACCCTGCTGGTCAACGCGGCGGCCGGCGGCGTAGGGCTGATGGCGGTGCAGATCGCCGTCGCGCGCGGCGTGCGGGTGATCGGCACCGCGCGCGAGGCCAACCACGGCTTCCTGCGCGAACTCGGCGCGATCCCGGTCACGTACGGCCCCGGCCTCGCCGACCGGGTGCGCGCCGCCGCGCCGGAGGGCGTGGACGCGGCGCTCGACGCGGCCGGCGGCGACGCGCTGGAGATCTCGCTGAACCTGGTCGGCAAGCCGGACCGGGTCGGCACGATCGTGGATCAGGCCGCCGCCTCGCGGCTCGGCGCGCGCTCCCTCGGCACCCGGCGCTCCGGCTCGCGGCTGGCCGAGCTCGTCGCCCTCGCGGCGGCCGGCGAGCTGCGGGTCTTCGTGTGGAAGGAGTTCCCGCTTGAGCGCGCGGCGGACGCGCACCGGGAGAGCGAGAGCCGCCACCTGCGCGGCAAGATCGTGCTCGTGCCCTGACCGGCGGACGCGCGGCGGACGTGAGCCGCCGTCAGCCCTGGGTCGGCACGTGGTCGAAGCTCGGCGTGAGCGTGCCGAGCAGCGACCCGGCGGCCAGTGACCCCGCAGCCGGTGCGGTACGTCCGCTCGCGTGCGCCAAGAGGTCGGCGGCGTCCTGCGTCAGATGGAACGGCACGCTCACCGCGCGGAACCCGCTCGGGCTCGGCGTGCCGCCGCCGGCCAGCACCTCCGCGTAGTCGGCCGTCGCGAGTTCGACCTCGCCGACGGTCCGCGCGCCGTCCAGCGACAGCCCCGCGTTCCAGGACACCTCCGGCACGACCTTGATGTAGAGCGGCCCGAACCGGACGATCCGCCGTGCCTCGTGCGAGCCCTCGCGCGCCTTCGTCGGCACGCTGATCAGCAGGGTTCCCGGGTAGACGATGCGGCCCCAGTCGTCCAGCACATCCGCGTCCGTCGGGCTGGCCGGCAGCGTGAATCCACCGCGATCGGCGTCCAGCACCAGCGGCGCCTGCGCGGTCACGCTCGCGCCGGTCGCCGCCAGCCAGGCCCGGAAGGCGTCGCTGAACGCCACGTGCGCGGTGCCCCAGGTGGAAAGGTAGATGCCGGTGAAGTTCGGCGTCGAGGCGGGCGCCGCGGCCGCGGCGGCGGCCGTGCCGGACGTGATCAGCGCGACCGCCGCCGCGCCTACGGTCAGTTTCCGTCGGATGCTCACGTCCGGCGAACGCGCCGGAGGGCGGCGTGGTCACGCCGCGCTGGTCCGATCGTGTGAGCGGCGTCACACCAGCGTTGCGGGAAACTGCCTTGAGTCTCCAGTAACTGGAACCGGGAGCGTATGGGCCATGGAAGACCGCGCCGCGCAACGGCTGCTGACCATCGGACAGCTGTCCGAGCTGACCGGGGTGCCCGTACGCACCATCCGGTTCTACTCGGACGCCGTCCACGGCGCAGGCCCGCTCGTCGAGCCCGCCACGCGCAGCCCGGCCGGATACCGCCTCTACGACATCGAGGCGGCCTCCCGGCTCGAGCTGGTGCGCACCCTGCGTGACCTGGACATCGACCTGCCGACGATCGCACGCGTGCTCGCCCGGGAGGTCACCGTTGCCGAGGTGGCGCGTACCCACGCGGACGCGCTCGAGGCGGCGGTCAAGGTGATCCGGCTGCGTCAGGCGGTGCTGCGCGCGGTCGCGGCCCGTGACAGCGACTGGACGGAGATGGAATTGATGCACCGACTGGCCAAGCTGGACGCCGCCGAGCGCCAGCGCATCCTGGACGGCTACCTCGACCGGGTCTTCGGCGGCCTGGACAAGGACAACTCCGGACGCGGGGACTTCGAGCGGATGATGCGCTCCGCGTTCCCCGACCTGCCGGACAATCCCACCGCCGAGCAGGTGGACGCCTGGGTCGAACTGGTCACGCTGATCCAGGACGAGGCCTTCATCGCCCGCTGCCGGCAGATGGCCGAGCACGGCGCGGCCAAGCGCGCCCGGCTGGACGACGAGCAGTGGCAGCGCGACCAGACCGCGTTCGGCACGGTGCTCGTGGTCGAGGCGGTCAAGGCGTACGACGAGGGCGTCGATCCGGACTCGGCGGCGGGCCGGGCGCGGGTGGAGTCGATCGCCTCGGCGTGGGCGCAGGCGGCCGGGCTGCCGGACGGTCCGCACACCCGCCGGGAGCTGCTGGAGAACCTGGAGGTCTTCCTCGACCGCCGGGTCGACCGGTTCTGGGAACTGGTCGGGATCGTCGCCGGGCGGCCGAGCCTGGCGTCGCAGGGCGCTCCTTCGTTCGGGTCGATGGAGTGGCTGGTCAGGGCCCTGCGAGCAGTGCTCTGAGACGGCGCATGTCAGCGTTCCCGCGCACCTGCTGCGCGCGGGAACGCTGACGCCGGGTCAGCTCTGGACAACACGCCGGCGATACGTCAATCTGCCCTCTGCATCGCGCGAAGTATGCAGGTGCGCAAGGGTGACCCAAAGGGGTGGGCGATGAACGGCTTCCTGAAATTCGTCATACGCGGAAACGTGATCGGGCTCGCGGTCGGTGTCGTCGTCGGGGCGGCTTTCAGCAGCCTGGTGTCAGCGTTCGTGACCGCCTTCCTCAGCCCGATGGTGACGTGGGCGACCAGCAACGTCGGCGATTACAGCAAGCTGTCGTTCCATCTCGGCGAGAGCACCTTCGCCTACGGCGCGTTCATCAACGCCTCGATCGCCTTCCTGCTGACCGCCTCGGCGCTCTACTTCCTGGTGGTGCTGCCGGTGAACAAGATCAGCGAGGAGCTGAACCCGCATCACGACCTGTCCAAGGCCAAGCGCGCCTGCCCCGAGTGCCTCTCCCAGATCCCTGCGATGGCGCGGCGGTGCAGCGCGTGCACGGCCGCGGTCGAGCCGATCATGGACGAGGACTCGGACAAGCTGATCGAGGAGACGCCCGGCGAGATCGCGCTGAACGGACCGCTGCCGCTGCCGTTGCACCTCAAGCCGGGCGCCGCCGCCAAGGAGTAGCGGTCGCCGCGCAGGTCCGCTCCGCCGCACCGGCCCCGGCGGCTGCCGCCGCACTAGGATGAACGACATGACCGGGGCAATCGGCACGCCCGAGCCGGCCGCGCCCGGCGAGCCGGCCGCCGTCGCCGAACCGCGCTGGCTGGACGCGCAGGAGAAGCGGACCTGGCTCGCCCTCCTGGCCACGATCGACATGATCGACGCGGAACTCGACCGGCAGCTCCAGCGCGACGCCGGCATCTCGTACGCGTACTACATGGTGCTCGCCGCGCTCTCCGAGTCGCCCGGTCGCAAGATGCGGATGAGCGACCTGGCCTCCAGCAACAACGCCTCGCAGAGCCGGCTGACCCATGCGGTCAACCGACTGGTCGCGGCGGGCTGGGTACGCCGCGAGCGATGCACCAGCGACCGGCGCGTCGTCTACGCGATCCTGACCGACGAGGGCTTCGACGTGCTCAAGGCGGCTGCCCCGGGACACGTCGAAGCCGTGCGCGTCACCCTGTTCGACCAGCTGACGCCGCAACAGGTGCGGCAGCTGCGGGAGATCAGCGAGACGCTGCTCGCGCGGCGCGGCCGCCCGCCGCGCTGGCCGAGCCTCGACCCGGACACGCCGTAGTGCCTCGGCACCAGCGCACCGGCGCCAACTAATAGCACTGACGCACCTGCGCGCACTACCGGCCCAAGCTCGCCGGATCCGTGTTCGCCCCGGTGATGACGACGACCATGCGCTCGTACCTGTCCGGCACGTAGGCCCCTGACAGGACCGCCGCGAGTGCCACGGATGCGCCGTACTGCGCCGGCAGCCGCCGCTCCTCCCACAGCGACCGGCGGGCCCGTTCGATCTCCTCCTCGGTCACCGCTACGGGACGGAGGTCCGCGCTGCGCGCCAGGTCCAGCGCCAGCTGCGAGACCCGCCGCGCGGCCAGCGAATCCGCTGCCAGCGACTGCGCCGGGACGTCCACCGGGCGGCCGGCGTCGAGCGCCGCGGCCAGCGCCGGGGCGACCGCCGGCTCCACCGGCACCACCCTGATCCCGGTGTGCTCCAGCGCCGCGCAGAGGCCCGCCAGCAGCGCGCCACCGCCGACCGGTACCAGCACCGTGTCGATCTCCGGACCGACCAGGTCGTTGATCTCGTTGCCGAGGGTGCCCGCGCCCACCGCGATCAGAGGATTGTCGTACGAGTGCGAGAGCAGCGCCCCGGTGCGTGCGGCGTACGTCCGCGCGGCGCGCTCCGCGGCGTCCGTGCCGCCCTTCGCCTGGCGCACCTGCGCCCCCAGCCGGTGCAGCCGGCGTACGGTCGCGACCGGGCAGTTTGCCGGGACGTACACCGTTGCGCGGGTCCCGGTGTCGCGGGCGGCCCACGCGCAGGCGAGCCCCGAGTCGCCGCCAGCGCCGGTCGCGATGACCACCCCGGCCTCCGGCACCGCGCCGTGCTCCAGGTGGTAGAGCACGAAATTGGCCGCGCCGCGCGCCTCGTAACCGCCGGTGACTTGAGTCGTCTCGCTCGCCAGGTACAGACTGGTGCGGTCGAAGGGTCCCGGGTCGGCGGCCACCAGCGTCACCGGCCGGATCCGCTGCGCGATACGTCCGGCCGCCGCCTTCACGTCGGCCGGACCGATCGGAGGGGTGCTCATGAACGGAGCTGGAGTCGTGGTGGCCGCGCCCGTGTCGACAGTCATCTCGAGCTCACCTGTTTCCGCGCGCGCAGACCTGGCAACCAGATGCGAGGCCGGCAGTCCGAACAGCTCGCGACCCGCGGCCCGACGCGGGTGGTGCGGCACTGGCCGCCCCTTCCTAGCTGATACGCCATAAGATACGCTGTATCTCATGGCGCGTCCATCACTCGGCGAAGATTCTTTGTCGCTCGACGTCATCGCGCGAGCGGCGCTTCGCATCATCGACACAGAAGGCGCAGATGCGCTGAACTTCCGCAGGCTGGGCAAGGAACTCGGCGTCGCGCACATGACCGTGTACCGCCGGCTGGCCGAGTACAAGGTCCCGCTGGACGGCTGCGTGCTCGACTACGTCGTCGGCACCATCCCGCAGCTGCCGCCCGACGCCACGTGGGCCGACGCCACCGAGGCCCGGTTCACCGCGCTGTACGAGCTCATCGTCGCCCACCCCGGCATCGTGGCGATGCGCCGCGGCGGGCCCTGGCTCGGGCCGAAGGTGATGCAGCGGCTGATCGAACCGCAGCTGGCGGCGAACCTCGCGGCCGGGATGACGCCCGATCAGATGGTGCGCGCATACCGGCGGATGTACCTGTTCACCCTCGGCTGCGCCTGCTTCACCGACCACGCGACGCCCGACGCGGTGGTGCAGCGCACCGCTGCCGCGCTCGCCGTCCTGCCGTCCGACCAGTTCCCGGCGGTCACCGGGCACCCCGAAGCCATCCTCAAGGGCGTCATCGACCACGAGGTCTTCTACGGCGGGCTGCGCCAGCTCATCCGCGCCGCCGACCCCGGTCTCGGGTAGCGCGCGCCGCTCCCCGTCGGCCCGCGGGCCGGGCCGCGAGCGCCCGCCCGCGGTTCCATGACGCGGGATCGCGCGGAAGTCACCGGAAGAGACGAAGAGCGCTAGACCGTAAGCATAAACCTCTTTCCGTTTGGGCGAAGGCCCCGGCACCGTGGCGAATGCCTGTCGTTGCACCGGCAGACATGTACACGCCCTTCGACGCCGCGGCGTGCCGTGGCGCCCCCGCGGAAGGAGCATCCTGATGAACCGCTGCGAAGACGCGCGATGAGCCGCGTTGAGATCACCGTCGCGCGGTACCGCGGCTACGGCTACGACTGCCGCACCCTGATCAATCCGAACCCTGAGATGGACCCGGTGGTGCTGGTCGGCGGGGCGTTCCAGCGCAAGACCGCCTGGGGCCGCCTCGAGGCGGTGCTGGCCGAATCAGCCTCCGTAGTCACCGTGGACCTGCCCGGCTGGGGCGGGTCGGACCTGCTGCCCGCCGGGCACGGGATGGACTTCCTCGGCGAGGCGCTGCACCACGTGCTCGAACTCGCCGGGCACCGCCGCGCGTACGTCTTCGGCGGCTCCTACGGCGGCGCGATCGCCTTCCGGCTGGCCCAGCGCTACCCGGCGCAGGTGCGCGCGCTCGCGTTGATGGGCACCGCGGCGAGCATCGTCGGGCCGGTGCGTACCCGGCTGCTGCGTACCGTCGCGCTGCTACGCGCCGGGCGGCTGGACGAGTTCGCCGACTATTCCGTCGCCCTGCTCACCAACGACGACCCGGGCGCGCGCGTCTGCCGGGGCCCGGCGGTGCGCCGCATCCTGCACGGCATCTTCCGCGGCATCAACGCGCAGGACGGGGCCAAGTTCGTCGAGAACACGCTGCGGCTGCTGGCCCACGACCTGCACGACCCCGACCCGCCGGTCACCGTCCCCGTGCTGCTCGGCACCGGCGAGCACGACGACTTCACCACGCCGGCGATGTGCCGTGCCCTCGCCGCGTCCTGCGCCGACGTGCGCTTCGCGCTGTTGCGGGACGCCGACCACGCCGTGCACCTCGAGGTTCCCGACGCCCTGGCCGAGCTTCTGCTGCGCTTCTTTACCGGTCGGCCGCTCGACGGCCTCGCGTCGTGCCATCCGGTGGAGTACGCCGTCGGCGGCGCAGGACGCGGCGTACCGCGGAGCTTCGGCTGTTTCGAGAGTTTCGACGCCGACGGCGCCAGCGGGGACCCCGCGGCGGCGCCGACACTCGTCCCCATCGCGCGCAGCCATCTGGTCTAAGAGGGTGCGCACCGGCCAAGCGCTGGGCTGACATGATTTCGCCAATCCGTCACCCGGGCGCGCTACCGCGGCGCCGCCGCCCTTCCGCGACGACGCCTCGAAAGCATAAGGTGATCGCGCACGCGGCGGAGGGCTGGGACCATGGCACGACCGAGCAGGACACCCGGAGAACCACATCCGGGTCGTCCCGGCGTAGCCCGGACGGCGGAGCCGGCGCCTTGACCCCGTCCGAGGCGGTGACCACCGGCGCCGTCGAGTCCGTAGCCCGGGCGTGGACCCGTGCCATCGGCGACACCAGCTACGTCACCTACACGCCCGCCGAGGCCGATGCGCTGCTGCTCGACTACACCCACCAGGCCGCCGCGGCGCTGCGTGCGGGCGGCGACGCGGCCGCGGCCGGCCGGCGGATCGGCGCGTCGCTGGTGGCCGGGCACTACACCGACCCCGCGTCGCTGGCCGCCACGCTGCACGTCTTCACCGTGCACGGCGCGCAGCTCGGCGGCACGGCCGAGGAC
>JBKOWZ010000079.1:0-8756 GCA_046724665.1 Actinomycetota bacterium | reverse complement strand
GGCCGGTGCCGCGCGAACTGGCCGTGCAGGAGCGCTCCGCGTCCGGGGCGCGCCGCGCGAAGGCCTCGCTGCGGCACTGGGAGCGGATCCTGATGGACGGTCCGCAGGCGGTTTTCGCGGACAGCGGCATCGGCCCGTCCGCCGGACTGCTGCCCACGCTTGTCGTGCGCTCGGTCGCCGCGGCCGAGGCGCTGCGGGCCGCCGCGCAGCGCACCGGCGCCGGTCCGTCCGCGATCATGCTCGCCGCGTACACGGCGCTGGTCGCCCACCGGGCCGACCAGCCGAGGGTGGTCGTCGCGGCGCTCTCCTCGAACCGGCACCGGCCGGGCCTCGAAGGGTATGTCGGCACCCTGGCACAGGACGCGCTGATCTGCCTCGACGCCGACGCGCCGGACTTCGACCGGCTGATCGGCGCCGCCGGCGCGGCGGCCCTGGCAGGGTACTGGCACAGCACCTTCGACTCCGAGGCCATCTGGCGCCTGATCGACGAGACCGCGTACCGGCGCGGCTCGCGGTTCGCGCGGCACGTGGTGCTCAACGACCTGAGTACGACCGTTCCCGAGGCGGCGACGCGCGACCGGCCGAACCCGCCGACCGATCCGGACCTGGCCTGGTCGCCCGCCGAGTACGTCCCGGTGCGGATCATGCTCAACGTCTGGCGCCTGAGCGGCTGCGTCGAACTGTCGCTGAGCACTGATCCGCAGCTGTTCGGCCGCGAGGAGACCGAGCGCTTCGCGCGCGGCCTGCTGCGCCTGCTCGGCGAGGCGGCGACCCGCGCCGTGCCGCTGGACGAACTGGCCGAGCTCACCGGGATCGAGCGCGCGCGCCGCGACGGCGAGTGGCGGCGGATCGACGACTCGTGGATCGACCTGCGCGCCGCCGCGCAGCTGCTGGAGGCGGCGCTGGACAAGCGGCCGAGCATCGTCGAGGTCCGCGACGGACGGCTGGTCGCGCGGATCGCGCCGGACGGCCGGCCGATCACGCCCGAAGAGGCGCACCGCGCGGTGATGGGCGTGCTGTTCAGCCGGCCGAAGACGACCGAGGCGCCCGAGGAGTCGGCCTGGGCCGGGAACAGCGGTGTCAGCGGCGCGCTCTCCGGGTGGGAGACCGCGCGAGCACCGCACGAGTATGTGATCCACGACGGCAGCCCTCTGATCGCCGACGATCCGCGGTCCTGGGAGTCGCTGCCCGTCATCGCGCGGGGCGACGGTCGTGCCGCCGGCGTTTGAGACCGCCGACGGCTGAGCGCCGGCGCTTCGTCGTGTCAAGGGGAGGGGTGAGCAGGGCATGAGTGGTTGGCCGCGCCTGCGGGAAACCAGAACGGTGCGTGCCGGAAGCGCGCCGGGGACGGTGATCCGCTGCGATATCAGTGACTTGCTTCTGGTCGAGCTGTCCGTCTCGGTGGCGTTCTTCTTCGCGCACGGACTCGATGTGGACCGGCTCGCCGCCGCGCTGTCCGGCGCGCTGGAGCGGCTGCCCGCCTTCGCGGGCCGGCTGCGGCGGCGCGCCGGGGCGCTGGAGATCGTGTGCGACGACTCGGGCGTGCCGCTGACCGTGTACGACGCCGACGAGACCGTGGCCGAGGCGGTCGGCCGGATGACGCTGTCCCAGTCGGGCTTCGTCGAGCACGTGGATCCGAAGGCCGCGCAGCTCGGCGAGCAGGCGCCGCTCGCGGTCCAGATCAGCAGGCTGGCCGACGGCGGCACCGTGCTGGGCTGCTCCTGGCTGCACGCGGTAGGCGACCTGCGCAGCCTGATGGTGCTGATGCAGACCTGGTCGGCCCTCGCGGAGGGCGGCACGCCGCCTGAGGCGGTGCTTGTCGCGGACCGCGGCGCGTATCTCGACGGCGTCCTGCCCGACGAGGACAGCGGCCGGCCCGGCTTCCGGATGGTCGGCGGCGAGGAGACGGCCCTGCTCGACCAGGCCTTCGCGGCGGCGCCGCGGGCCAACCGCGCGGTGCAGATCCACTTCGGCGCGCGCGAGGTCGCCCGGATGAAGGAGCAATTCAGCGCGGCCGCGCAGCGGCGCCTGTCCGCCAACGACGTGCTCACCGCGCACGTGGTCACCTGTGCGCGGCGCCTGGACGGGGACAGCGAGGTTCGCGCCCTGACGAGCCCGGTGGATCTGCGCCGCTTCCTCGGCCTGCCGCCGGGCATCGTCGGAAACCTGGTCGGCGAGATCCACCTCCAGAGCCCGGCGGACGGCCCGGCCGAGGGGCTCGCGGCCCGGATCCGCGCCGCGGTGGACGACTTCCCGCGCTCGCATCTGAGCCTGCGCACCAGCCGGAGGCTGCTGGCGCGGCGTGGACCGGCGCTGCTCGACGAATGCATGGCCCTGGGCTTCGACCCGCCGAACCGGACCTTCCTGGTGAGCAACTGGAGCGGCTCAGGAATCTACGACACGGTGTTCGGCGGCGGCAGGCCCGTCGCCTTCACCCCGGCGATCGGCCGACCGCTGCCGTGGGTGGCCTGGATCGTCGAAGGCTTCGAAGGATCCGGGTACCTGTGTACGCTCGTGGTTCCGGCGGCGCTGGCCGCGCGGTTGCGCGGGGCGTCGGGCGCCGAGCTGCTGCACCGCTTCCGCGAGCCGGGTGACGAGTCCGACCTGCCGCCGCTGGCTCGGCAGGTGCGCAAACTGGTGTGAGGCGCCACCCGAGGGGTATTGCCTCGACGGTAGGATTCTGCGATATTTCTGCCACGATTACAGCAAAGGTCTGACTGGAATTTGCGGCTAGTCGTACGAATGTTGAGCTGCGACGAGTCGCGCCGGGTCGGCCGGCGTCGCTGGGAAGGGCGATGGTGGAGCAGATCCTGGTGCCGTTCCGGGCTGCTGACCAGGGGCGGGGCGCGCCGTCCTGGGGTCAGCGCGAACTGTGGGGCGTCGGCGGGCAGGAAGGCAGGCACATCACCCTCGGCGGGGTGACCGCGCTGCCCCCGGGCACCAGTGTCGAGGCCGTCATCGACGTTCTCAGTGTGTTGATGGCACGCCATGCCACGCTGCGCACGCGGTTCCACGTCGCCGAGGGGCTTCGGCTGCGCGATCAGGTCCTCTCCTCAGCCGGCCAGGTCCCGCTCACCGTGATCGACACGGACCGCCCCGAAGAGGCGGCGTGCGACGCCGCCATCGGCTTCGATCGGGCGAAGTTCGACTTCGGCGAGGAGTGGCCGCTGCGCATGGCGGTGATCCGGCATCGCGGCGCGCTCACGCACATGGTCGCGGTCTACAACCACATCGCCCTCGACGCGCGTGGCCTGGACGCGATGCTCGCGGGCGTGGCCGGTGGCAACGGCTCATCGGGCACTGCCACGCCCGCAGCGCGCACGACGCCCCCGGCGCTCGAACCGCTGGAACAGGCTGCGTGGCAGCAATCCGCGGCAGGCCGCCGCCAGAGTACAAGGGCCCTGAAACACTGGGGCCGCATACTGCGCGAGGCGCCGACCCGGCACTTCCGGAATCAGCGCACGGACGTCGGCGCCCCGTACGTCAGGCTGGTGCTCGAGTCGCAGGCGGCGCGGCTCGCGGCCCGAGCGATCTGCGAACGCACGCGGCAGAGCGCCGGCTACGTCCTGCTCGCCGCGTATGCCGTCGCGGTCTCGCGCTTCTCCGGCTCGAGCGTCGTTGCTCTGCGGGTCGTCGTGGACAACCGGTTCAGGCCCGGCCTGGCCACCTCGATCAGCTCGGTCTCGCAGATGGGCCTCTGGTCGATCGACGCGTCGGCCCCGACCTTCGACGCGGTGCTCGCTCGTGCACTGACTGCCTCGCTCGAGACGTACAAGAACGCGTACTACGACCCGGTGGATCGCCAAAGCCTGATCGATTCGGCCGGACGCGAGCGCGGCGAGGCGATCATCCTCGACTGCTGCTACAACGACCGCCGCCGCGAAGGATCCGGCCCGGCGCAGCCGGCGAGCCTCGTCACCCCCGCGGCCCTGCGCGAGCTAGCGGATCGCAGCGTACTGCGCTGGGAGCCGTGGACAGCCCTGACCGTACCCGAAGGCGAGACGCTGTACCTGCACATCGACGACACACCGGACGGCCGCGGCCTCTCGTTCACCGTCTGCGCGGACACGGCGTACCTCGCCCCGGGCGAGGTCGAGGAGTGCGCGCGCATGATCGAGGACGTACTCGTGCAGGCCGCCGTCGGCGACCCGCTATCGCTCCGATGAATGCGGCACCGCCTGGTACGCGGGGACCCGGCTCGGGACCGGCCGCGGTTCGGCGGCCAGCAGCGGCAGGTAGCGCGGCGCGACGACCCTGGACAGGGCGATGACGCTGGTCGAGCGCACGACTGCCGGGATCCGGTCGATCCGCAGCAGCGTCTCCTGCAAGCCCTCGTTGGACGGAGCGGCGACCTTGCAGTGCACGTCGCTGGGTCCCGTCGTCGCGTGAGCCTCCAGGACCTCGGGCAGCCGCCCCAGCTCTTCGGTGATCTCGTCGAGCCGGCCCTGGGCGATCTCCAGCGTCACGAAGGCGAGCACCGGGTATCCGGCGGCGGCCAGGTCGATGTCCGGACCGTGGCCGGTGATCACGCCGTCCGCCTCAAGGCGCTGGATGCGGGCCTGCACGGTCGCGCGGGAGACCTTGGTGATCCGGGACAGCTCCAGGAAGCCGGCCCGCGGGTTCTGCGCCAGCGCGCGGATCAAGAGCATGTCCAGCTGATCCAGCTTCCTGCGCGGTTGCTCCATCCGAGGGGCCTTTCTAGGTAATCTGCTGTGCAGATTGTCTATCTTATTGGGCTGAGCTTGTCATAAGGGTGAGCTGAGTCATCTACTACTGCCTATTCCCGATGTCCCCACCCTCGGCATTTGGAGACGGCGATGACCCAGTCCACCCTCGCGGCGTCGAACAGCTCCGCCGACGCGCTGATCGGCGCGGTCGCGCACGATGACGCGGCCGACCCGTTTCCGGTCGTCGGCATGGATCACGTACGGTTCTACGTCGGCAACGCGAAACAGGCGGCCCACTACTACTCCACCGCGTTCGGCATGACCTGCGTGGCGTACAGCGGCCCGGAGACCGGCAGCCGCGACGTCGCCGAATACGTCCTCACCTCCGGCAAGGCCCGATTCCGGATCACCGGCGAGGTGCGCGCCGGCTCGCCGGTCGGCGCGTCGGTGTCCGCGCACGGCGACGGCGTCGCCGACCTCGCGCTCGAGGTGCCCGACGTGGACAAGGCGGTCGAATACGCCCGCGCGCACGGCGCGACCGTGCTGCGCGAACCCGAGGACCTCGCAGACCAGTACGGCACCGTACGGATTGCCGCGCTGGCCACCTACGGCGAGGTCCGGCACACGCTGGTCGATCGCTCCCGCTACGACGGGCCGTTCCTGCCCGGCTTCGTCGCGGCCGGGCCGCTGGTGCGGGCGAGGCCGGCCGGCCACCCGGCCCGCTACTTCCAGGCGATCGACCACTGCGTCGGCAACGTCGAGCGGATGGAGGAGTGGGTCGGCTTCTACCACCGGGTCATGGGCTTCACCAATCTGAAAGAGTTCATCGGCGACGACATCGCCACCGAGTACTCCGCGCTCATGTCGAAGGTGGTGGCCAGCGGCAACCACCGGGTGAAGTTCCCGATCAACGAGCCGGCCGCCGGAAGGCGCAGGTCGCAGATCGACGAGTACCTCGAGTTCCACGGCGGCCCAGGGGTGCAGCACCTGGCCCTGGCCACCGGCGACATCGTGGCGAGCGTGCGGGCGATGCGCGAGATGGGCGTGGAGTTCCTGGAGACCCCGGACGCCTACTACGACACGCTGGGGCAGTGGGTCGGCGAGACGCGCGTGCCGGTCGAGACGCTGCGCGAGCTGCGGATCCTGGCCGACCGGGACGAGGACGGCTACCTGCTCCAGATCTTCACCAAGCCGGCGCAGGACCGGCCGACCCTCTTCTTCGAGCTGATCGAGCGGCACGGCTCGCTCGGCTTCGGCAAGGGCAACTTCAAGGCGCTGTTCGAGGCGATCGAGCGCGAGCAGGCGCGCCGTGGAAATCTGTAGAGGCAGGCCGGTGGGGGCGACGAATCCCTGAGGAGCCCGAGATGGCGTACTACCGCTCGCTGGGCGACGTACCGCCCAAGCGACACACACAGCACCGGCGGGAGGACGGCGGGCTGTACTACGAGGAGCTGATGGGGGAGGAGGGCTTCTTCTCCGACTCCGCGCTGCTCTACCACCGCCACATCCCCTCGGCGATCGTGGACGCGGCGGTGTGGGAGCTGCCGGACCAGTCGCTGACCGCGAACCATCCGCTCAAGCCGCGCCACCTGAAGCTGCACACCCTGTCCGAGGGGCAGGAGTGGAAGAACACCGACATCGTCACCGGTCGGCGGCTGGTGCTCGGCAACGGCGACGTGCGGATCTCGTACGCCGTCGCCGGGGAGACCTCGCCGTTGTACCGCAACGCGATCGGCGACGAATGCGTGTACGTCGAATCCGGTGCCGGCGTCGTCGAGACCGTCTTCGGCGCGCTGCCGGTGCGGCAGGGCGACTACGTGCTGCTGCCGCGTGCGACCACGCACCGCTGGATCCCCGACGGCGCCGAACCGCTGCGCGCCTACATCATCGAGGCCAACAGCCACATCGTCCCGGCACGCCGTTACCTGTCGAAGTTCGGGCAGCTGCTGGAACACGCGCCGTACTGCGAGCGCGACCTGCACGGCCCGCGGGAGATCCTGGCCGCCGAGGGCGACGACGTGCCGGTGCTGGTCAAGCACCGCACGCCGCAGGGAATCAGGGGCACGCGTTACGTGTACCCGCACCACCCCTTCGACGTGGTCGGCTGGGACGGCTGTCTGTACCCGTACACGTTCAACGTCTCGGACTTCGAGCCGATCACCGGGCGCGTCCACCAGCCGCCGCCCGCGCACCAGGTCTTCGAGGGCGCCAACTTCGTGATCTGCAACTTCGTCCCGCGCAAGGTGGACTACCACCCGCTGTCCATCCCGGTGCCGTACTACCACTCGAACGTGGACTCGGACGAGGTGATGTTCTACTGCGGCGGGAGCTACGAGGCGCGCAAGGGCTCGGGGATCGGTCAGGGCTCGATCTCGCTGCACCCCGGCGGCCATGCGCACGGCCCGCAGCCCGGCGCGTACGAGCGCAGCATCGGCGTCGAGTTCTTCGACGAGCTCGCGGTCATGGTCGATACCTTCCGGCCGCTGGACCTCGGCGAGGGCGGGATCGCCAGCGAGGACGAGGGTTACGCGTGGACCTGGTCGGGGCGCGGGCCGGGGCGCTGATGGACATCCCGCCCCTGTTCGCAGGGCTCTGCGACGACGCGGCGCTGTTCCCGCCGGGCAACGCCGCTGCCGACGAGGCGGTTGCGGCGCATGGCCGGCACCGCGGTACCTGGTACCGGGACCTCGTCGGGCCGTTCCTGGCCGCTCCGAAGCACCTGGCCGAGGTCATCGCGGCAGCTTCTCCGGGCGCGGCAGGGCAGCCGGGTACGCGGCTGGCACTGGTACTCGTCGTGCCGGATGGTCCTGAAGCGCTTGGTGCAGCGCTCCAGACGGCGCTCGGCGCGCCGGGCATCGAGCTTGTCGGCGTCGAGCTGGCCTGCGCCGCGGACGGCTCGTCCGCGGACGCGGCTCGCGACGCCGTCGAGGAGTTGACACGCGCGCTGCCTGTCGGCGCCGGCGGCGTCATCGAGGTGAGGCGCGGTGACGGGCTCGGCGCGGCGCTGGACGTCGTCGCCGCGAGCCCGTTCCGGGCGAAGCTGCGGACCGGCGGCACCGTGGCGCAGGCGTTTCCGCCGGAGACGGAGCTCGCCGCGTTCATCGTGGGCTGCGTCGCCCGGGACCTGCCGTTCAAGTGCACCGCGGGTCTGCACGAGGCGGTGCGCCACACCGCCGAGGCCACCGGCTTCGAGCACCACGGCTTCCTCAACATCCTGGCCGCGACCGCAGCAGTCACTCAGGGTGCGGACATCGCCGACGTGGCCTCGGTACTGGGAATCCGGTCCGGGAGGGAACTGATCGACTCACTGCGGCAGCTGAGCCCTGACACCGTACGCCGCACGCGCCGGGCGTTCACCGCGTACGGCACGTGCAGCATCGCCGAGCCCTTAGCCGACCTGGTCAAGCTCGGCGCGCTGTAACCGGTTAGCCGCCAATGGGCGGCAGCTTGCCGGAGCCGCGCGTGACCAGCGCCGTGGGAAGCACACGGCCCGGCGGCTCGCGGATCCGGTGCTCGCGCGCTGGACCCGCGGCGTTCAGGCCCGGCGCCCGAACCAGCGGGCGAACCAGCCCGTGCGCGGCCGCACCACTTTCACGACGCTGTGGTGCAGGTCACCGGTGAAGACGATCGGCGGCCCGGACGCCGCGGCCGCCCGGCGCGCGCCCTTGTCTCTGGTCTGGCTGTGGTGGCGGCCGAGGCCGGTCAGGTCCACCGCGGCGTCCGCGGCCACCAGCAGCTTGATCACGCTGTGCCGGGCCTGCACCGCGATGCCCACGCCGTTCGGCGGCAGCGTCGGCGTGCGCAGGTCGAGCGTGCACACGCCGTGCCGCAGCTCGGTGTTGATCTCCTCCGGCACCCGCCACGCGCCGAGCCGTTCGATGGTGCCGTGGGTGACCGCGAGCCGCGTCGGCTGCGCCGCCGCGAGCGCCGCGGCCGCCGGGCCGGTCGGCGCGGGAAGATCTTCGAGCAGGACCCTGATGTCGTCGGCGGTGCGGGCCGCGAGCGCCGCCTCGACCCGGCCGTCGAGCTCGTCGAGCGTGATCAGGCCGTCGCCGGCCGCCGCGCGCAGCCGCTCCACGGCGGCGTCGC
>JBKOWZ010000027.1:0-24978 GCA_046724665.1 Actinomycetota bacterium | reverse complement strand
GTCTCGGCCAGCTCGACCAGCGCCTCCGCCTCGTACAGCCGGCACCCGCGCCGGCGGCTGAGCGTGAGCGCCTGCTGGGCCTGCCGCAACGACTGCGGCAGCGCGCCCAGAGCCCGGCGCACCGAGGCGCCGCCGATCAGGGCGCTGATCTCGTGGTTGGAGTCGCGGTACTGCCGCGCCTTGCGCAGGACCTCGTCATATCGCTGTTGCGCGCGCACATGGTCGCCCTCGCCCTCGTGCACCAGGGCCCAGGCGAAGTCGGTCTGGGTGAGCGGACGCGGCGTGCCGACCTGCACGCCGAGCGACTCGGCCAGCGCGGCGTGGTAGCGGGCCCTGGCGAGGTCGCCGACGGCGCAGTGCACGCCGACCAGGTCGCAGTGCGCCAGCCGGGCGCTACGCGCCTCGCCGGCGGACTCGGCCAGCTCGAGCGACTGGTCCAGCAGCCGGCGCGCCTCGGCGAAGTCGCCCGCCCGCCAATGGGCGTAGCCGAGGGCACACAGGGTCTGCGCGCGGGCGCCGACGAAGCCGAACTCGACGCGGGTCGCGTCGTAGCGGGCCAGCAGCTCGATCGCCCGGTCCAGCGGGCCGGTGTCGCAGTACACCAGGCCGAGGTTGCCGGTGGCACGGGCCTCCCCGTACTTCGAGCCGCTCTCCCGGTACCACTGCATGCTCTGCTCGAGGCAGGACCTCGCGGACTCGAGGTCGCCCTCGTCGAAGTAGGAGAGGCCGAGCCGCAGCTGCGCCGCGGCGGCGCCGACCAGCCAGCCGGCCGCGTGCGCGGCGTCACGTGCCCGCGCGAGCAGCTCCTTGCCGACGCCGGGCTCGCTGCGCAGCTGAGCCCGCTCGCCGGACAGCAGGGTCAGCGCCGCGATACCCGCCGGGTCCGGCCGGACGGCCAGCGCGCGGTCGGCGGCGTCGATCGAGGCGAACCAGTCCGTGTGCAGCTCGTTGGTGTTGAAGTACGGGCGCAGTGCCCACGTCATCCGCCAGGCGGTCGGCAGCGCGCCGTGGTCGGCCGTGTGCTGGATGAGGGCCACCATGTTGCGATGCTCGGCGCGCAGCCAGCCGAGCGCGTCCGCCGCGCCGTCGAAGACCGTGGTGAACGGCGCCTCGGCGGCGGCGCTCGGCTGCGACGACGCGGGCAGCCGGTCGCGGTCCGCGAAGACGATTTCCGCCGCGGTCTCGATGCCGGCCTCGTACCACTCAGCTAGCCGCCGCATGACCGCCTCTTGCCGCGGCGGGTCGTCCTCGGCCCGCGCGCGTTCGATCACGTAGTCGCGCAGCAGGTCGTGGCAGTCGTACCGGCCCGGCAGGTGCGCGGAGATCAGGTGCGCCGCGGCGAGCCGGTCGAGCGCGTCCTGCGCCTCCTGCGCGCCGCCGCCGAGCAGCGCGGCGGCCGAGTCCACGGTCAGGTCGATCTCGGGAATCGCGCCGATCGCCCGGAACAGCCGGCGCGCGAGCGGGTCGAGCCGCAGGTAGGAGAGGTCGAAGACGGCACGCAGCTGGCTCGGCTCGTCGTCGCCGATGGCCAGCGACTCCAGCCGCCCGCCGGCGGTGAGCTGCTCGACGAACTGCGCGATCGGCCGGTCGGGGTGGATCATCAGCTGCGCGGCCGCGATCCGCAGGGCCAGCGGCAGCCCGGCGCAGGCGCGTACCAGGTCCGCCACGGCCCCCGGCTCGGCGGCGGTGCGCGCCCTGCCGAGCACACGCGAGAGCAGCGCGGCGGACTCGGGCTCGGTGAGCAGGCCGAGGCCGATCGGCTGCGCCCCGTCCAGCGCGACCAGGCCGTCGAGCCGGTCCCGGCTGGTGACCAGCACCCGGCAGGTCTCGGCGCCGGGCAGCAGCGGACGCACCTGCGCGGCATTGACAGCGTTGTCGAGAACGACGAGGACGCGCCGGTTGGCCAGCAGCGAGCGGTAGAGCGCGCCCGCTTCGTCCAGGTCAAGCGGCACGCTGCCGCCGCTGATGCCGAGTGCCCTCAGGAAGCGGCCGAGCACGTCGATCGGCCGCTCCGGCGGCGAAGTAGAGAAGCCGTGCAGGTTGGCGTACAGCTGTCCGTCGGGGAATGATCCGGCCGCGCGGTGAGCCCAGTGCACGGCCAACGAGGTCTTGCCGATACCGCCGGCACCAGTCAACGCGATGATGCGATGCGATGTGCCCGTCGGCGCGTCCTCGCGGCTTAACGCATCAAGACGTGCGAGTACACCGGCACGGCCGGTGAAGACGTACGTGTCGGCTGGAAGCTGAGCCGGGATCAGGATCTCGGGCCGCTGCACGGCCTGCTCAGCCGCTGGATCGGCCGTCTGTTCGGTCGGCGGGTCGGCCGGTAGATCGACGGTGTCCGGCATCACCTCCTGCCGCAGCACGCGCGTCAGCGCCTGGCTCAGGGCCCTGCCGGGGTCGGCGCCCACTTCGTCGCGCAGCCGCAGCCTGAGCCGTTCGTACGCGTCGAGCGCGTCAGCCTGCCGACCGATGGCGGCCAACGCCTCGATCCACGCGCCGATCACCCGCTCGTCCAGCGGATAGTCCTCGGCGACCGGGCTCAACGCCTCGACCGCCTGCTGGGGCTGGCCGCTGGCGAGCAGGGCGCGTGCGTAATCGACGACGGCCGTGACACGGCGCAACTCCAGCCGTGTGACAGCGGCGTGATCCGCACTGCCGTCCGGAATGTCGGCCAGCGCCGGTCCCCGCCACAGGGCGAGTGCCTGACCGAGCGCATCGGCCTTCGCCGCGCCCTCCAGCGGCTCGGCGGCCTCGACCAGCTGAAGGAAGCGTTGCGCATCAACCTCGCCATCAGGCACGTTGAGTGCGTAACCGCTCGTCGTGCGCTTAACGGACACCCGGCCGCGCGTAGCTTTGCGTAACCACTGCCGTAAGCGGTGAATGTTCACCGTCAGGGTGGAGTCCATCGAGCGCGCGTCCCGCGAGCCCCAGACGGTCTCGAACAGCTCCCCCGCCGACAAACCGGCAGGTCCGGCGAGTGCGAGCGCGCCAAGGACGGCACGCAGGATGTTGGAGGTCGGCGTGAGCAGCGGTTGCGCGGTCAATCGCTCAGCCGGTGTCGGTCCGACCCCCACCGGACCGAGTACAAGTACGTCCATTCGCGTGTATGTACCGTGCGTCTCCGCGTCGTCGCTGTATTCCCCGTGTGCAGCGGCCATGCGGGCATGCTACGCCGCACGCGTCGGTGTGGCATGCCCCGTGCTCACGCCACACCGACGCCCCTTACACAGTCTGCTGGGGCCGGCCTACATCTCGCCTACACCTCGCGCATCGACCGCAAGAGTCTGTCATGGTAAGTGGCGCGACCGGCCCGCCGCTCACCTTCCTCGGCCGGAGAACCTCCGCGGACCGCGCCGGGCGGCGCTGGCCGCGCTGGTGGTGCGCAGCACGGCCGGCTCGCCGGGCTCGCCGCCCCAGACCTCGTACACGACCCGGCCGACCAGCGCCGCGCCGAATATGACGTAGCCGATGCCGATGAGCCAGGAGACCAGGATGAGCACCGCGCCGATCGCGCCGTAGGTGATGGCGCTGGACACCAGCAGCGGGGAGAAGATCACCGCGGAGAACAGCCGCAGCCCGACCAGGCCGGCCAGGGTGAACACCGCCCCGGGCAGCAGCGCCCGCCAGGGCACCCGGCCCTCCAGCAGGAAACGCGGGGTCCACCAGAAGAACAGCGTCGCGCCGCCGGCCGTCGCGCACCACCGCAGCGTCGTGATGAACCAGCCGTCGTGCAGCAGCGCGAGCAGGTCGGCGCCGACCAGCAGCAGCCCGACCAGCGCGGCAAGCCAGACCGCCTGCCGCCACACCGACAGCAGCCGCGCGGCCGGCAGCTCCCAGACCCGCGCCAGCCCGGTCTGCACCACGGCGACGAAGGACAGGCCGAAGACCGCGAGCACGGCGAGGCTGAACGCGGTGGTGGTGGACAGCACCCTGGCCGTCGGCCCGAACAGGCGGTTGACCGCCTCGGCCGCGCGGCCGGACAGCCCGAGCCCGGCGACGGCCCACTCCGGGAAGGTGCGGCCGTTGAGCGGGGCGGCCGCCGCGACGACGATCAGCAGCGGGACCAGGGTGACGAAGCCCAGCGCGGCGAAGCCGAAGGCGCGGTGCATCAGCTCGATCTCGACGCCGCGCCGGTAGATCTGGACCGCCATGCCGCGCACGACGCCGAGAAAGCTCGGGGCGTAGCGCGGCCGCTCGCCGTCGGCCGGCCCCGTGCTCCCCGACTCGGTGGCCCCTGGCGCGATGATCTCTGACCCGGCGCCCGCCGACCGGGGGTCGTCGCCGTCCGCCGCGCGATGGCCTCCCGGCATGCCCTGAGGGGATGCGCTCTTCGGGTCGATCTCCGTCACCTCGTCGCCGATGCCTGACGCTGGCGGGTCTAGACGGCCGTTCGGGGCATACAGCTTGGGCACGCTCGTCAGGCTAACAAGGCCGCCGACCTGCCGCCGACCGATCGGCCAGACCTTTTCCGTACTTATTGCCAGAATCTCAGTCTCATCCCGACTCGGCCATGTGTGCAGGCCGCGCCGTTCCGCATCGCGCTGTGCACCACACCGAGCGGGGTGCGTACGCCGTCGGCGTGCGCACCCCGCTCGTGGGTGAATGCATTCGTTCGGTTGTCGGCTGCCTGATCAGGCGACCAGTCCCGCGGTCCAGGCCTGCCAGGCCTGCTCGGTCTCCTTGATCTCCGGGGCCGGCTGGCCGGGCGCGCCGAAGATGTGGTGCCCGACCACGACCGAGCCCTGGAAGCCGTGGATGAACCGGTAGAGCGCATCGTCGGAGCGTACGCCGAGGAAGTCCTCGCTCAGGAAGTCCACGACGCCGTCGATCGGCGGCAGACCCGCCGGGGTCAGGTGCACCTGCTCACCCACGGCCACCGGACCGGAGAGACCGAGCCCGGCGCGGATCAGCTGCCACGCGCGGTCCTTGTCCGCGACCTGCCCGCCGTACGCACCGATCGGCGCGGCCACGCGGCCGGGGAAGTACTTGAGGTACTGCGCCAGCTTGTGCAGGTAGACCGGATCGCCCTTACGCAGCGCGTCGTACTCGGTCTCCCAGTCGTCGCCGCCGATGAAGCCGCTGTGCACGAACCGCAGCGTCGTGCTGCCACCCTCGCGGGCCTCGACCAGGTACTCGAAGGCGTGGAAGCCGCCGTCCGGCCCGGGATCGCCCTTGAAGGCGAAGTGCTTGGGCGGGTCCCAGGCGGTGATGGTGGACTCGATGCCCCATCCGCCCATGTCCATCCTGGTGTGACCGCCCAGGCCCGGCTGGATCGTATTGCGTCCCATCAGCCAGGAGTCCACCCCCGGGCCGGTGGCGATGGCCTCCCAGACCTGCTCGGGGGTGGCCTCGAGCTCAATCTGCTCGCTGACTTCGAATTCGTGTGCCATGGCGGGGTTCCTCGATTCCGAGTTCGTTACCGGTTGTCTGTTTCGTCCGTATCGGCGTCCGCGGCCGGGTCAGGTGCGCCGCGCGTGATGGCGGGATGCACGGCGACGACCACCCGGTGCAGCCGTCCCTGCACCGCGGCCTCGTCGTGGTACTTGCTCACCAGGGCGGCCACCGTGCCGGCCAGCTCCTGCGCGAAGGCGGCGCGGTCCGCGGCCGAGGCGAAGCGGATCTCGCCCTCCATCGCGAACGTGGCCACCCGCTTGCGCTCCCGCGCCGAGCCGACGAGCAGTTCGCCGACGTCACGCACGAGCTTGGCCGCCAGCGCGAGCAGCCAGTGCGCCGAGAGCCGGTCGGGCGACCGGCCGGGGTCGGGCTGCACCGCGGCCAAGGCGACCGGCGAGATCACGTAGGACGCGGCGGTGGCGCGCAGCATCCGCTCGGTCACATTGCCCTTGCGCCGTTCCTCGACCAACTCGACCAGCCCGTGCCGCTCGAGCTCGCGCAGGTGGTAGTTCACCTTCTGCCGCGGCAGCCCGAGCCGGCCGGCCAGCGTGGTCGCCGAGCCCGGTTCGGCGAGCTCGGCCAGCAGCCGCGCCCGCACCGGGTCCAGCGAGGACTGCGCGGCCGCCGAGTCCTCGATCACCGTCACCTCGAACATGGCCTCAGCCTCCCACCGACGACTTCTCTTGTCAAGACAAAAAAAGTTGTCGGTGCGGGGCATAAATGCCCGGCCCATGGCCGACCGGCACGGGCTGGCAAGTACGTGAGGGGGCTTCGCAGAAGGCGTCAGACAAGGACGCGGACCGCGTCCGGTTCCGCCTAGTGGCAGGACCCGCGGGACCTGTGGGGGTGAGGCCCGTGGGGGCGGGGCGCTGCTTGTTCAGCGGAACCGGACGGTGTTCGAACCGTGGTCAGCGCCCGGACGCGTCCGGAACGGCTACACGGAGAACGGTCTTACGGGTGTTGCTGGTACTGCTGGTGTTGCTGGTACTGCCGGTATTACTGGTATTGCCGGTGTTGCGGTGTCGCCGATCAAGAAAGCAGGAAGTCCGCGCGGCCGTCCTTGGCCGCCTCGATGAACGCGGTCATCTCGGACACCGTGTAGAGCAGCGCCGGGCCCTCCGGGTCGGTGGACTGGCGCATCGCGATCCTGCCGTCCTGCAACTTCAGCACTTCGACGCAGTTTCCGCCGTTGCCTCCGCTCCAGGGCTTCATCCAGCCGTGCGGTCCGAGCTGGGCCGCCGGCATTCCGTTGTGTATATCGGTCATCCTTCAGATCTCCTTGCGAATACCACTGAGATACGCCTCAGTGGATGGTGCGGGTGCGGCTTGTGCGCACATCCGGTCCAAAGCCTCCAGGTAGACGGACACGTCGTCCCGGTCGTCGATATAGACGGCTCCGGTCAGCGATTCGCTGTAGACGATGTCCGGCAGCTCCTGGAAGCGGAACCGGAAGATACAGAACGGCCCGTACATGGCGGGGTGCGGGCCTGCGGCGAACGGCATCACCTGGAGGGTCACGTTGGGCAGTTGGCTGGCCTCGATCAGCCGGTCCACCTGGGCGCGCAGCACCTTGGGGTCGGCGGCGCGGCGGAAGACCGTCTCGTCCATCACGCCCCAGAAGCGCGGCGCGTCCTCGCGTTCGAGCAGCTTCTGCCGCTCGACGCGCAGGGCGACCAGCCTGTTGATCTCCGCCTCCGGAGCGTGGGGAAGGCCCGCGCGCAGCACCGTGCGGGCGTAGTCGGGGGTCTGCAAGAGACCGTGGACGTAGTGCGGCTCGTACGCGCGGATCAGCGCCGCCTCGACCTCGAGGCTGACGTGGGCGCTGAACCAGTCGGGCAGCACGTCGCGGTACCGGTGCCACCAGCCCGGCTGGTTGGCCTCGCGCACCAGGGTGAGGAAGGCGTCGATCTCGCTGGGCTCGGTGACGCCGTAGGTGCGCAGCAGCCGGTCCACGTAGAGGATCTTCAGGCTCACCTCGGCTTTCTCCATGCGGCGGATCGTGGAGTGCGTGACGTCGAGCGCCGCCCCGGCGTCCTCATAGCTGAGCCCGGCCCGCTCCCGCAGATCTTGCAGGCGCCGACCCAGAACCATTCGCATCACCGTCGGGGCTCCACCCGACGACCGCACGTCACCGCTCACGTTCTGCCTCCGCACCGGCCGCCATGCGGCTCAGTGTGCCATGTCGGTAACGCTGCGAACAGTCTGCTCATCCAGTTCTGCAAATTCCAGGTTGACTCTTGCCATCCGTTGCTGGCGGACAGCATAGTAATTCCTGTGACTCAGCTCCTGCACTCGCACTCCCCGGCGCGCCGCGGGAAGCTCGGTCACCCCCGTGCGGAAGGCGAGACCCTCGTGAACCGTTCCCACCCGGCCGGACCCACCCCGGCCGCGGTCCCAGTCGCCGCGAGCGCCGTCGCGACGACGATCACGCTCCCGGCGACCGCGTTCGACGACGGGACGGTGTTCCTGCATCGCGACGTCTTCCAGCTGCCGGCGCACGGTACGAGCGTCGCCGCGGCACGCCGCCGGGTCGGCGAGCGGCTGCGGCAGTGGGGCGTGGCCGAGCCGGTGCACGACGACGCCGCGCTCGTGGTCAGCGAGCTGTTCACCAACGCGCTGGTGCACACCGACAGCGCCGAGATCACCTGCCGATTGCAGACCTCCACGGAATCCGTCTATCTGGCGATAACCGACCAGGGGCACGGCGCGTCGGAGCCCGAGGTACGCGAACCGGACACGGAGAGCGGCCGCGGACTGCTGCTCGTCGAGGCGCTGGCCGAGCTGTGGGGCGTGACGAACGAGAGCGACTGCGGTCGCACCGTGTGGGCGCTGCTGCACTGTGCGTGCGACCAGCTCAAGTCCGCGGACGCCTGAACACCCTGCCCGACCGCGCTCGCCGCCGCGCCGAAAGACGGCATCGCGCCCCATTTTTCGCTTTTGCCGCTGCGTGGTTCTTCACCAAGAACTACGCAGCTTTTTACTTCGCTTTGACCTCGGCCGCGATGATCTCCTGCGCGGCGCGCTGTTCGAGCGCGGTACGGCCGAAGACCTGCTGCACGGTGACGGCGCGTTCGGAGCGACCGCGCCCTATGAAGCTGACTGCCCAGTGCATGACCGTGGTCACCCGGTGCTTGAACCCGACCAGGTACATCAGGTGGACCACCAGCCAGAGCACCCACGCGGCGAACCCACTGATCCTCGCGCGGCCGATGCTGGCGACCGCGTTGAAGCGGGAGATCGTCGCCATGCTGCCCTTGTCGTGGTAGTGGAACGGCTCGCCGGTCGGCTTGCCCGCCACGCGCAGGGCGATCTGCCGTGCGGCGTGCCGGCCGCTCTGGATGGCCACCTGCGCGACGCCGGGCAGGTCGTTCAGCGCCATCAGGT
Organism: Actinomycetota bacterium; assembly: GCA_046724665.1. Classification (GTDB taxonomy): domain Bacteria; phylum Actinomycetota; class Actinomycetes; order Streptomycetales; family Catenulisporaceae; genus Actinocrinis. The sequence continues at coordinate 16,197 of JBKOWZ010000027.1, read as the reverse complement.
CGCCGACCACGAAGACGTCCGGATAGCCCGGCAGCGTGCAGTCCGGGTTCACCTTCACCCGCCCGGCCCTGTCCACCTGCGCCCCGGCGCGCTCGGCGAGCACGCGGCCGAGCGGCGAGGCGCCGACCCCGGCGGCCCAGATCTTGGTGAGCGCCTCGATCCGCTCGTGCCCGCCGTCCTGCGTCCTGATCTCGATGCCGGTCGCGTCCAGGCCGACGACCATCGCGCCGAGCTTGATCTCGACGCCCAGTTCGCGCAGCCGCTTCGCGGCCTTCGAGGAGAGCGGCTCGCCGAACGTCGGCAGCACCATCGGCGCGCCGTCGACGAGGACGATGCGGGCGTCGCGGGTGTTGATCCGGCGGTACTCGCCGACCAGCGAGCGGTGCGCCAGTTCGGCGATCTGCCCGGCCATCTCCACGCCGGTGGCCCCGGCGCCGACCACGACGAAGGTCAGCCGGCGCCGCTTGGTCTCCGGGTCGGGTTCGAGCTCGGCCAGCTCGAACGCGCCGAAGATCCGGCCGCGCTGTTCGAGCGCGTCGTCGATGCTCTTGAGGCCGGGGGCGAACTCGGCGAACTGGTCGTTGCCGAAGTAGGACTGGTTCGCGCCGGTGGCCACGATCAGGCTGTCGTAGGTGACGTGGAACAGCTCGCCGCCGCGGCCTGGAGCGCGCGCGGTCACCTTGCGCGCGTCCGGATCGATGTCGAGGGCCTCGCCGAGCAGCACTTGTACGTTGCGCTGGCGGGCCAGGATCTCGCGGGTGGCCGGCGCGACCTCACCCTGCGAGAGGATCCCGGTCGCCACCTGGTAGAGCAGCGGTTGGAAGAGGTGGTGCGGTGTCGCGGCGACGATGGTGACCTGCACGTCGGCGCGGCGCAGCGCGCGGGCGGCGAACAGCCCGCCGAAACCCGAGCCGATGATCACCACGCGGTGGGTCGCGTCGGCGGCACGGCCGTCGCCGCCGTCGGTCGGGTAGCCAGTCTCGTCCGTCACGATCAGCCTCCAGCTCTTGTCTTCACCGACCAACCCACACCCGCGCCATCGCTGCGTCAAGCCACGGCGACCATGCGGTGTTGCCGACTGGATGATCGGATCCTGATTCGCCGCGTCTGCTAGCCTTCGCCGAGAGCGGCCTGAACGCGGTGGAGTCATGAGGTGACGCGGTGAACGGCGCGGGTGCGGAAAACGGCGTTTTCGGCTTTCCGCTGCGCAGATTCGGCCGCGGCGGCGGCCACGGCTTCCACTGGTTCGGCTTCCACTGGCTGTGGCACAGCGCCATCTGGATGACCGTCGTGTCGATCATCGTGGTCGCGGCGGTGGTCGTGGGCGTCCGCCGGCTGCGCCGTCGCCGTTAGCGCGGTGCCGCTGTGAGCGAGATCCAGAAGCCCGCGCGGTCCCAGGGCAGCCACGACTTCTTCGAGGCCCGCATCCGTGCCGAATGGCAGGACTGGACGTTCGGCGCGCACCAGGCGGCCGCGCGCGCCGCCGCGACCGAAGAACTGATCGTGCTGCGCCGCCAGTTCACCGAGGTGAGCGAGCAAGACCTCGTGCAACTCGCGGACTCATGGCGCTCGGACGACGCCTCGAGCGCCTACTTCGTCTTCACCGCCGCGCAGTGCGCTCATGACGCCGGTCCCGCACTCGTCGCCGTGAGCGCGACGTTCGTCAGAGCCCTGTTCCACGAACTGGACGACCAGGCTCCGCTTGCACTCGCGGCGCTGTTCGACCGGTGGTCCGAGCAGCGCCGCCACGCCCGCGACGCCGGCATGCGGCCGGTCCCGGTCCGATCCCCTCGCGTCAGCCTCCTGCTCCCCCGAGACGAGTCGCGCTGGCCACCGGACTCCTGGACCGCCCTGCTCCAGCTGGATCTCGACGCGCCCCGCTTCGACAACACGACCCTGCACTGGAACCAAGACTCAGCACTCTGGCTCACAGCTGAAGCGGAAGCAGAAGCAGAAGCAGAAGGCTGAATCCCCCGGCGCGCCACTGCCGTGAGGGGCAGACCGCCGTGTGCACATCAGGAGCCGGGATAATGCGGTGGGCGCTGCTCCGGGAGAGTCCGTTTCCCCCGGAGCAGCGCTTGGTCAGGCCGCGGCCAGGCTGTACCGCTGGTTCTCGTCGTCGATCGCGAGGATCTTGACCGAGACGCGGGTGCCTACGGGCCAGGACTGCTGATGCGCGAGACCGGTAAAGCCGTCAGCCTCGACAAAGGCGCCGAACGGCATCTGCTTGGTCACTACGCCTTCGATGACGTCACCGACCTGGTGACGTGCGAGGAAGTCCTGCCAGTCCACGTATATCACCTCCTTCCGTTACGAGTAGCTGGCGCGCTTCTCGCAACGGTGGGCGGGCCCCTGGCCCGCGAGGTGATCAAGCCGCGGCCGGGTACCCGTTCTGTGCACGGCACACGGCCGACCCGGCAGTCATGGATCGATCATAGCGTCCTCGCTGCCGGTACGCGGGCTAGCGTTTCGCGGTGGTGTAGGTCAGATGGGTCACCCGGGACGATGCGTCAACGCGGGCCTGTTCCAGCGCGATGCGGTCGCGGTCCACATGGTCGAACAGGCGGATGCCGGTGCCGAACAGCACCGGCGCGAGCGTGATCGAGAACTCGTCGATCAGACCGCTGTCCAGATACTGCTGGATCGTCTCGGCGCCGCCGGCGATGCGCACGTCGCGCTTGCCGGCGGCCTCGCGGGCCTGCTCCAGCGCGCTCTCGATGCCGTCGTTGACGAAGTGGAATGTGGTGCCGCCCGGCCGCTCCCACGGGTCACGCTTGGTGTGGGTGACGACGAACACCGGGGTATGGAACGGCGCCTCCTCGGGCCATGCCAGTTCACCGCCGTCGAACATGCGCTTGCCCATGACGCTCGCGCCGGTGCGCTCGTACGTCGCCCGCGCGATGTCGTTGTCGAGCCCTTCCTCGCCGCCCTCGCCGAGCTTGAGGTTCTCCCGGAACCACCGCTGCGGGAAGATCCACGCCTGGAGCTCCGACCACTTCGCCATCCAGCGGTGGGTCCTCGGGTCGTTCCGGCCCTCGGGTGAGAATACGTATGCGACGGGTATGGCCTCGGGTGCCATGAAGCCGTCCAATGACATCGTCACACTGAAGAACACCTTTCCTGCCATCAGTGCTCCTCTCCCTTCGACATGGTCTCGTTCCGGGTGAGTTCGGCGACGTAGGTCGCCAGGTTGCGCAGCGTCTGCTCGCCGCCCTCGATCGCGTGATACTTCTCCACGGCCTCGTCCCGCAGTTCCTTGGTGGGGAACACCGTGTGCATCACGATCCGGGTCTGCTCGCCGGCGGGCTCAAAGGTCAGGACCGACTCGAAGGCGTTCGGGTCGTCGCGGTACTCACCGTGCAGCAGCGCGATCCGCTCCGGCGCGACGATCTCCCGCCAGGTGATCCACTCCTGGTAGTCGGTCCCGTCCGGCCCGCGCATCACGAAGTCCCACACCCCGCCGACGCGGAACTCGAAGGACCGCGTCGCGGTGGTGAAGCCCTCCGGCCCCCACCACCGCGACAGGTGCCGGACCAGGGTGAACGCCTCGAACACCAGCTGCTGTGGGGCGCCGATCACCCGAGAGATCACGATCTCGCGGTCCGCGGTCGCCTGCGCAGGCCCGCCGCCGCTACTTGTCGTCGCCATCGTGTGTTCCCTCCTGCCTTGCCTGCTTCAACTCCTGCACGTATTCGTCCAGCCGGTCGAAGCTCTCGTTCCAGAACCGTTCGAAGCCGCCGACCCACTCGTGGATCGGCCGCAGCCCGCGGGCGTCCAGCCCGTACAGCCGCTGCTTGCCCTCCCCGCGAACCCGCACGAGCCCGACCTCCCGCAGCACTCGCAGGTGCTTGGACGCCTGCGGCTGGGTCATCCCCAGGTCCCGCGCGAGCTCGGTCACCGGCCGCTCACCGAACCGCAGTAAGACCAGGATCTCCCGCCGCTGCGGTTCGGCAATCGCGTTGAACGCGTCCGAGGTAGTCGCCGCCCGTGCCATGACGCCATCATATGCCCATATGGGCATGCGTCAACCGTCACCAGATCGGCTCGCGAGCGCACTGCTCTGTTCAGCTCAACTCAACTGCTCGGCCAGCGCGAGGATGATCCCGCTCGGCCCGCGCAGGTAGCAGAGCAGAAAACTGTCCTCGTACCGCGTCACCTCGCCCACGAGTTCACCGCCATAAGGGCGCAGGCGGGCGAGAGTGTCCTCGATGTCATCGACGGCGAACATGACGCGGTGCAGGCCCAGCGTGTTCGCCGGAGCGATCCGCGGCTCGGGGACGATCGCCTCCGGCGCGTGATACTTGGCCAGTTCGAGCCGACCCGGCGCGCCGGGGATCCGCATCATCGCGATCTCGCTGCGCATGCCGTCGATCCCGACGACGTTTCCCGCCCAGCGTCCCTCGATCGGCGCCCTGCCTTCCAGTTCCATGCCGAGCTCGGTGAAGAAGGCAACAGCGGCGTCGAGGTCATCGACGACGATGCCGACATTGTCCATACGCTGAATCGTCATGCCCCGAGAATAAGGGCCGGTCCCGACGCCGCTAACTCAACCAGCCGTCCCGATCACCTGCTGTCGCGATGCCCCCGCGGTGACGACGAGCCGCTATCAAGCGTTTTCGATTTGGAAGCGGCGTACGCCGGCCATGACGCACACGACTGCGAGGCCGAGGCTGACCAGGACGCCCCAGAGTACGGTGCCGCTCGCGTAGCTGCCGAGGAAGACCTCGCGCATCGCATCGACGATGTAACGGAACGGGTTGATCCGGGACAGGTCGTAGAGCCAGGTCGGCGCGGAGTCTCGGGTGAGCGGGAGCAGGATGCCGGAGAGCAGCAGGACGGGAATCGCCACCGAGTTGAGCAGCGGGGCGAGTGCGTCCTCGCTCTTGAGCGCCAGGCCGACCGCGTAAGACAGCGAGGACATGCTGACCGAGAGCAGCAGCACGAAGCAGAGTGCGAGCAGGATGCCGCCGACCGGGGCGCGCAGGCCCATGAGGAGGCCGGTGAGTACCAGGATCACCGACTGGGTCAGCAGCGCGATCGAGTCGCGCAGCACTCGGCCGAACAGCAGGGCGAACCGGCTGACCGGGGTGACGCGCATGCGCTCGATCACACCGGCTCGCCACTCGGCGATGATGGCGAAGCCGACGAACAGCGAGCCGAACAGGCCGAGCTGCACCAGCAGTCCGGGCACGAAGATGCGCCAGGCCACGTCGGACGCCGCGTTCGGCGCACTGACGAAGTGCTTGACCAGCGGGCCGAACAGGGTCAGGTAGAGGATCGGCTGGATCACGCCGATGATCAGCCAGGCCGGGTTCCGCAGCGAGAGGCGCAATTGGCGGCGGAAGATCAGCAGCGTGTCGTGCAGGGTGACGGCGAGGTTCAACGTGGGCTCCCTGTTCCGGTGCCGGTTCCCGTTCCGGTCGCGGGATTGGTTTCGGATGGGGATTGGGGCTGGGACTCGGCGTCCTTCTGGCCCTGGGTCTGGGTCGGGTCGTTGGTGGCGCCGGGGCTGTCTTCACGCAGCGAGCGGCCGGTCAGGGTGAGGAACACGTCGTCGAGCGTGGGGCGCGCCAACTGGATCGACGCGATGGGCACGCCGGCGGCGTCTAGGGCGCGCATGATGCCCATGAGCTGCTGCCCGCCTGCGTCCACGTTCACGCGCAGGCCCCCGGCGTGGACGCTGGTGCTTCGCACGCCCTCGATGCCGTCGAGTGCGGCGATCGCCGACGCGGGGTCGCGGTCGCCTTCCAGCTCGATGGTGACCAGGTCGCCGGAGATGCGGTGCTTGAGCTCCTCCGGGCTGCCCTCGGCCACGATGCGGCCGAAGTCGATGATCAGGATCCGGTCGCAGAGCGCGTCGGCCTCGTCGAGGTAGTGCGTGGTCAGGAAGACGGTCGTGTTCAGGTCGTCACGCAGCCGCCGCACGTGCGTCCACAGGTTCGCCCGGCTCTGCGGGTCGAGACCGGTGGTCGGCTCGTCGAGGAACACCAGTCGCGGGGCGTGCACCAGGCCGAGGGCGATGTCCAGGCGGCGCTTCTGGCCGCCCGACAGCGTCTTGACGAAGCGCTCCTCCAGGCCGGTCAGGTCGAGCTGGGCGCACAGCTTCGCGCTGCGCTCGCGGGCCTCGGACGCGCCGAGGTGGTACAGCTCGGCCTGGGTGATCAGCTCCTCGGCGACCGTGCACGCGCCGTCGGTGCCGCCGGTCTGCGCGACGTAGCCGATCCGCTTGCGTACCTCGATCGGCTCACGCAGCAGGTCCGCCCCGGCGACCGTCGCGGTGCCGCCGGTGGGGTCGAGCAGCGTGGTCAGCATGCGGAGCGTCGTGGTCTTGCCCGCGCCGTTCGGGCCGAGGAAGCCGACGATCTCACCCGGACGGACCATCAGATCGAGGCCGCGCACCGCCTCGACCGTGCCACGCTTGGTCTTGAAGGTCTTGGACAGGCCGGTGACCTCGATCATCGGCTCGACCGACGGCGCGAAAGCGTCGGGGGCTTGCGCCATCGGCTGCCTCCTGGGGTGCTGGCTGGATCGGTGGACGGCGACTGAACGGGCGTGAACGCAGGAAACGCTACGCCACCGCGCCGACACCGTCGCGCCTATCTGCGACGATCGGCGAGTTTCTTCAGGTCGGCGCGGATCTCCACTTGTTGCAGGAGGTCGCGCTCGGTGTCCGCGAGCCCGACGACGAACAGGATGACGATGGTCGTCAGGCTGATGCCCCCGATCAGCGGTTCGAGCAGCTGATCCGCGCTCAACCCGGTGGATGCCGGCGCCGAGGCGGAGTACACGTCCACGGCCGCCATTCCGGTGTAGTGCATACCGCAGACCGCGACGCCCATGATCAGAGCCGCGCCGATGGTGGCGAAGACACCGCGGATGTTCATCGCGGCCCAGAGCGCCGCCGTGGCGGCGATCATGGCGATGACCACAGAGGCGAATACGACGAGCGGTTGGTACTGCACGTCGGCCGCCATACGCATCGCCGACATGCCTACGTAGTGCATGCTCGCGACGCCTACGCCGGTGATCGCGCCGCCGACCGCGAGTGCGGTAACCGTGGACCCGCGGATCACGGCGATCGTCAGTCCGACCCCGACGACGAATATCGCGATGAGCATGCTGACGATCGTGGCCGTCAGGTCATAGGTGATCCGGACACCCGTGATGTTGTATCCGAGCATCGCGATGAAGTGCATTACCCAAATACCGGTGCCGCCGATGGCCACAGCGGCGAGGACGAGCCAGCGCCAGCGGGTGAACCCGTCGGTGGAGCGGGCACGCGACATGGCTGAAAGTCCCAGTGCGGCACCGACACAGGACATCGTGTAAGCCAGTAACGGAGTGGTTGGTCCGTTTATATATCCGTGCAGATGTTCAGGCATAGCCGATGAAGCCGCATGCATTGTGTAACCCCCCAAATGCGGAAACAGCAGCATCGTCTTGCCGATCACCGCCGCATATGGAACGCTAACGGGTCCGCTCCGATCAAGTCAACGCACTGATGCGTAGCGGCGGAGTGACGAAAAGCGACGGATCGGCGGGGAGCGGGAAAACGGTCGGCGATCGGCCGAATGGCTTACCGAATGGCTTAACCAAAACGGCCGTGGATGTAGTCGGACGTACGCGGGTCTATCGGGGCGCCGAACATCGCGGTCGTGGTCCCGTGTTCGACGATGCGGCCCGGGGTCCCCTGCTCGGCCAGGAAGAAGGCGCACTGGTCGGAGATGCGGGCCGCCTGCTGCATGTTGTGCGTGACGATGACGATGGTGACCTCGTGCACCAGCTCGCGGATCGTCTCCTCGATGCGGTGGGTCGAGGTCGGGTCGAGCGCGGAGCAGGGCTCGTCCATCAGCAGCACGCGCGGACTGACCGCGAGCGAGCGCGCGATGCACAGCCGCTGCTGCTGGCCGCCGGACAGCGCGCCGCCGGGCTGGCGCAGCCGGTCGCCGACCTCGTTCCAGAGGCCCGCCTTTAGCAGGCACGACTCGACGAGGTCGTCCTTCTCGGCGCGGCTGAGGCGAGTGCCGGTGAGCTTGAGGCCCGCGGTGACGTTGTCATAGATCGACATGGCGGGGAACGGGTTCGGCTTCTGGAAGACCATGCCGATGTGCGCGCGCACCTCGGTGAAGCGGCGCTGCGGGTCGTAGATGTCCACGCCGTCGAGCAGCACCTCACCGGCGAGTGTCGCGGAGGGCACCAGTTCGTGCATGCGGTTGAGGATGCGCAGGAAGGTGGACTTGCCGCAGCCGGACGGGCCGATCAGCGCCGTGACCTGGCCGGCGGGCATGGTGAGCGACACCCGGTCGAGCACCTTGCGCTCGCCGAACCAGGCGGAGACGGCGCGGGCCTCGAGTCCGGCGAGTGGCTCGGCCGTGGCGACGGCGGGAGGCTGAAGGGTGGACGGATCGGACATGCGGCGGGCTCCGGGCGGGAGTGGACGGACTTAGGGATGGGCTGAGGGTGGGTCATGTGAGGCGGGTGAGGCGAATAGTGCGAGTGGCGCGGGTGGTGCGTTGGAGCGGGAAGATCGGCGAGTGGGTGGGGAAGGTGGGTAAGTCGAGTGGGCGGGTCAGGTGAGTTAGTCAGGCGGGGTGGATCGAGTGGATGAGTCGAGTGGTCGAGCGGGTGGGTCGGGTGGGTGAGTCAAGTGGTGCGTCGATCGCGGGGTCAGGCGGGTGATTCGATCGAGTGGCGGGTCAGCGAATGGTCTGCCGGATGTCGAGCGGGTGTGTTCGGGTGGCGGGCGGGGCGTCGGGGGCTACATGAGGTTGGGTAGGAGGCGGGCGATCTCGTTGGCGACGGCGAGGCCGAGCATGCCCAGCGTCGGGACGCCGACGAGCCACGCCTGTCGTGGGCCCCACCGCAGCCGCGCCCAGGTCAGCGCAATCGCGGCGAGTACCAGGGCCTGTGCCCAGAGCACCAGTTGCATCCACGCCGACGGTTCGCCGGCGAGCGGCTCCTCGTTCGGCGGGTTGGTGTCGAACAGCTGCGCCGGGGTCGGCTGGACCTTCGAGATCAACTCCGCGTCCACGCGCAGGACGTCCGTGGGGATGTACGCGGCGCCGTCCGCGGTCATCAGGGTGAGGCGTCCCTGGTTGGGCTGCATGTCCGGCGGTAGCGGATCGTTCGCGCGCCTTACGTCGATGACGCGGTACGTACTCTCGCCCTGGCCGGTGGTCACCGTGAACGTGTCCTTAGGGCGCAACTGGTCGAGGTAATGGAACGGACCGCCGTACAGCACGCGGCGCGCCATGATGACGCTGACTCCGGCCTGGCCGGGCAGCGCGCTGCCGGGCAGGTGGCCGGGGCCGGACATCAGTACCGACGACGACGTGCCTTCCGCGACCACCTGACGCAGCCCCAGTTCGGGGATGTCCAGCAGCGCGACCGGGGTGCCGAGCCTCGTCACCTTGCCGTCGGCGTCCAGCGGGCCGACCGGCGCGCTGGCGTTGGCCAGGGCGTAGCGCAGCGCCGCGTACTCCACCTGCTGGTCCCGGCTGTGCCGCAGCGAGCCGATCACCCAGACGTCCGCGAGGAAGCCGAGCAGCAGCGCGCCGAGCACGGTCAGCGACACGCCGACGAACCACATGCCGACCCGGTCGGCGGGCGCGGCCGGCGCGGCGGCGGCCTCCGGCTCGACGGACTCGGACGGCTCGGGTTCCGGCTCCGGCTCGGCGGCCTCGGCGGACTCCAGGGTGAGCGACACGGATCAGCCTCCTGCCTTGACGCCCGAGCCGGCCTTGGCAGCGGTCTTCTTCGCGGCTGCGGCCGCACCCGCGGTCGCACCCTTCGGCGCGGCGCCGAAGCCCGGGCCCGACGGGGCGGCCGGCATGCGGCGTCGGCGCACGAACATGAAGGCGAGGCCGATGAGCAGCACGAGCAGGATCAGCTGCGCCCACGGGACGGCGGCCGTGGAAGCCGTCGCCGACACGCTGGACGCCTTGGGGTCGATGTCGCCCGGCAGCGCCGACGGATCGACGGTCACCCGGCCGGTGGCGACGAACGACGGGAGCACCCCGCCGACCCGCGAGGAGACGGAGATCTGCTGCCCCGGCAGCAGTTCCTTGATGTCCGGCACGTTGACCGCCTTGCCGGGCAGGTTCACCGCCTGCTTCGAGCCGCCGATGAAGCTGGTCACCTTCACGTTCAGGTCGCCGGCCAGCCGCACGTTGCCCGTGTTGCGCACGGTGTAACTCACGCTCGCGCTGCCCGAGCCGAAGGGGTTCCACGAGGTGTGGTACGTCGTGCGGACGTTGGTCAGCGTGAGCGCGGCGGAGAGCTTGCCGGGAACGCGGATGTAGATACGGGTACCGACGCGCTCCTCGACGTTGACGCGGTTGCCCTTGGCGTCGGTGGCGATGCGGTTGAGACCGGCGACGAAGCCACCCGCGTGGTCACCCGGACTCGCGTTGACCGGGATCTTGATCGTGATGGGCACGATCACGAAGGAACGGCCTGGCACGGTGATGAAGGTGGGGCCGGACATGTGCACCCACGAGCCGAGGTCCTTGGGCGAGACGGCCGCGGGCTGGATGTCGAAGCCGCCGTCGTTCGTGTTGAACGCGTCGTTCGCGTACACGTGCAGTTGCAGCGGCTGGATGCTGTAGTTCTGGATCGCCACGTGGTCGGAGATCTGAGCGCCGGGCGTCGCGGAGTAGGTCAGCTTGGCGCGGCGGTCGGGCTTGTTTCCGGTGGCCGGCTGGACGCCGAAGGTGGCGGTGTTGGGGCTGGCGCCGGGGGTGCTCGTGCCGGGAGCGCTCGGGCCTGAGGCAGCGGCGAGCGCGGCGGCGGGTAGGGCGCCCCAGACGGCGAGCACCGTGCCGAGTACGAAGGCGAGCATGGCCTTGGCGAGTCGGGCGATGCGCGCGGACACGGCGAGCCTGCCGGAGGATCGCGGTTGCGTCGTCCTGTTCTTGATCGATGTCACAGCGTCCTCCAGGAGCCTGGAATGGTGCTTAGGTCACAATGGGGGCGGGGGTAGCCGGGCAATTGCGCTGCCCGGCTGCCCCCTTGCGATCCGCGCGGTGTCAAGACGTCAGGCTCGGTCCGGCGGCTCGCCGTTGGTGCGGCTACTGATCAGTCGTGCGATGGTGCCTTGGTTTGGTGCTGGTGACGCCTGATCAGATGGCCGTCAGCGTGAGTGTCGCGGTGTAGGTTCCGGCCACGGTCGTGGTCGGAACGTTGAGCGTCAGGGCGGCCGACAGGTGCGTTGTGCCGAGGCCGGTGCCCGTGGCCAGGGTGCGGGACTGCTTCAGACCCGCGGTCCCGTTGTCGCCGGGGGCGACGCCGTTGGCCGAGGGCACCGAGGCGCCCAGCGTGACGACCTGCGCGGTCGAGTTGTCCACGACGCTCGGGGTCCAGCCGAGGTTCTCGCCGTTGATGGCGTGGCCCTGACCGTCCGAGAAGTCGTTGACCTGGCCGCTGACCGTCCAGCCCGGGTTTCCGGCACGCGTGTCGGTCACCGTCACCGGCTTGAGCTGCCCGGCGGTGGTGAACAGGTCGCCCGCGCTGTTGAGGACCGGCGAGGGCAGCGTGACCTGGCTGTCCGGAACGCTGATCACCAGGGAGCCGGGCACCACCGTGGTGGTGATCGTCTCACTGGCGCTCGACCCGGTGAACGCGGTGACCTGGTACGGGACGGCGGCCGAGGCCGAGCCCACGTACGCGGTCGCGTTCGCCGGGGTGAAGGTGGCGGTGAACGAGTGCGCACCCACCGCCAGCGTGCTGGTGGTGAGCGTCGCCGCGCCGCCGGAGACCGTCACCGGCGCGCCGATGTTGGTCGTACCGTCGGTGAACTGCACCGTGCCCGCGGCCGCGGCCGGCGAGACCGTCGCGGAGAGGGTGACGGTGGAGAACTGCTGCGCGGTGTTCGCCGGGCTGACCGCGAGCGCCGTGGTCGTCGGGGTGGCCGCCGCCGGGTTGACCGTGTAGGCCAGCGCGGAGGAGGTCGAGCCCGTGAAACCGGTGCCGCTCGGGGTGAAGGCCGCGGTGATCGAGTGCGATCCGGCCGCCAGGGTGCTGGTGGTGAAGGTGGCCTTGCCGGTGCCGTCAACCGCCACGGCGGCACCGAGGTTGGCGCCGTTGTCCGCGAACTGCACGGAGCCGGCGGTCGCCGGGGTCTCGGTCGCGGTGAAGGTGACCGAGGTGCCGGCGGTGACCGGGCCGACCGGGTTCGCCGAGACCGAGACCGAGGTCGGGGTCGAGGCGTTCGGGTCGGTGTTCTGCCAGTGCGTGTTGTCGGTGAACCAGATCGAGCCGGTGAAGTCGCCGAAGCTGGTCGCACCGAACGCGTTGCGGCACATCAGGTCGAAGTCGTACCGGCCCGTGAGCGTGGTGACGCCGTTGTCGCTGGCGTACTGGCGCATGGTCTCGGGCAGCGGGACGACCAGGCCGCCGCTGGCGTTGGTCTGGTAGATGGACTGGGAGCTGTTGCCGACCGCGTTGACGCCGGCGGCCGGGAACCCGGCGCCGGTCAGCAGGACCGACAGGTTGGTGCCGCCGGGGCAGGCCGCCGAGGTGCTGATGCTGAACGGCGTGGTGTCCTGCCCGCTCGCCAGGGAGGTGCTCAGGCTGCCGACGACCGCCGCGTTGGCCGAGGCGGCCGACATGACGCTCACTGTCGCGGCGGCGACCAGGGTCGCGAGTCCGGCCGCGGCCGAGCGCAGGATCCTGTGCTGGAACACAGTAACGCTCTCCTTAACGGGGTGTCCGAGGACGGGCTACGGGGTGTGCTGCGACGTGCTGCCGCAGTTGGGGTTGGTGGCGAAGCCGTACTGGTTGATGACCGCGGTGTTCTGGCAGACGGCCGAGTTCGAGCCGACGAACACCGTGCTGTACGGCGCGGTGCCGATCTGCGAGGTCGGGACCACGTTGTAGACGCTGCGCGAGACCTCGAAGCTGCCGTTGATCACCGACGGGGTGAAGCCGTCGATGACGCCCAGCACGGACTTGCCGCGCAGGTCGGGGATCGTGTTCTCGCTCTGCGCGATGTACTGCGAGATGGAGAACGGGGCGAGTGAGTTGTCGTCCAGGACCCGGCCGTCGTGCTCCTCGATGGGCTGGCCGTTCTTCTTGTCGATGATGCACGGGTAACGACCCGCGACCACGTCAGCGTCGAGGATGTTCATCGTGCTCTCCCAGAACGACCGGGTACCCGAGCCGGACTGGGGGAGGATGACCTTGATGGCGAAGTTCGGTGCGGTGCCCACGAAGTTCGGGTCGCAGTGGTAGATCGCCTGGAGGTCCGACAGCGCCAGGGTCTTGGGGATGTTGCTGTTCGCGGTCACCGCGTACGAGACGGCGTCCGTGGCGAACGGGATGTAGGTCAGGCCGGGAGTGGCGGCCGCCAGGTTCAGGCTCGAGGAGCGGGAGAACTGGAGGCAGCCGTCGTTGGCCTGGAGCGAGGTGAGCAGAGCGGTGCGGCCGGCGCCCGAGCCGTTGGGCCGGTTGACCGCCGAGCACGCGGTTGTGTTCTTGGTCGCGATGGTGGCCGAACCGACCGCGTCGTAGGACGCGATCAGCTTCGTGCCGGTGCCGTCGGTAATGACGTTCGACAGACCGTTCATCACGCCCTGGGTTGTGTCGGAGCCGACGCCCGCCAGCTGGCGGAACTGCGGCGCACCGCTGGGGTCCGCCTGCGCCGGGCCGGCCGCGGTCACGCCGCCGACGAGCGCGAGGCCCGCCGCCGCGGCGAGTGCCCGCTTCCAACTCTTCACGGTGTGGTTCCTTCCTCGGGGCTACACGCCGGGCGGGCGCCCGGCGTGGGCATGGGGACCGCGGCGGCTCGCGGACGTGGGGCAGCCGCGGGCCGGGCGCGGATCATCTGCGCAGTAGCAGTTTGGAGAGCCGGGGCGAGCGGGAGAGCGCGGTCAGGCCCGGCCCGGCGCTGGCCGCGACGCCGCCGAGCAGCAGCGCGATCAGCAGGATGTAGCGGATCGCGCCGAGCGGCCGCGCGGACGTCAGGCCCCTGCTTCCGGCGTTGGTGGCGGTGGGCCGCGGCGAGGCGGTCAGGATCTTCGCGGAGGGCGCGGGGGAAGCCGACGGCTGTGTGCCGCCCGAGCCCGGCCCGCTCCCTGGGCCGATGCCGCCGCTGGAGCCGCCGCCGGTACCGGTGACGGTGACCGTGACGGTCTCGCCGTTGCTGGCGACGGGGCTCGGCGTCGGCGAGGGCGAGTGGTTGGCGATGGCGACCATCAGGTTCGCCGCCGCGACGGTCTGCTGCTGCATGGCCTGCGGCAGCGGCACATAGCCGAGCGGGAGCTGGCCGGGCTGGTCGCCGGTGGCCTGGCCGGGACCGACGGCGTACTTGAGCAGCGCCGCGTAGTCCTTGGCCTCGCCGGGCGACAGCGCGCTCGGCACCGTGGCGGCGTAGGTGAGCGTGGTCAGCGGGTAGGCGCCGGCGGGCATGTCGGCGGGGACCGGGACCACGACGCCGCTCACGCCGCTGTCCACCATCGCCGCCGCGCCGGCCAGCATGCTGGCGGTACCGGGCTTGACGCAGTTGCCGCCGGAGTCGTCGCAGAGGTTCGCCATCGGCAGGCCGTCGCGGGTGGCGGTGGCCACGTCGGCGAGGGCGAGCACCGCGCGCTGGCCCGCGGGCTGCGCCGGGGTGGGGCCCCAGGTGGCCGGGTTGCCGCCGAAGTTCCAGGTGGTGCGCAGCAGCAGGTCGCCGCGGCCGGCCGCGCGGGCGCCGGCGTGCATGGTGCTGGCGTACGGGAACCAGTCCAGCGTGCACAGCGGGGTCTGCGGCGCCGGGAACTGCTGGCAGGCCGGGTCGTCCTTGGGGAAGTCGGGCCTTGGCAGCTCGAGCTTGGCGTAGTTGGGGTTGACCTTCATGCCCCACTGGTCTGGCTCGCCGTCGAGGAACCTGCGGGCGCCGGGGTCGGCGTTGATCCAGGCCCACAGCTGGTCGGTGGCGTCCGACGGGGAGAGCGGCACCAGCATGCTCGCGATGCCCGAGTTGAAGGTCAGGACATTGAAATCGGGGTTCAGCGCGAGGAAGTCCGGGTCGGTGGTCAGGTCCGCCGGATTGCCGTTCACGTCGGTCGCGCCGGGCACCACGCCGTCCCGGTACGACTGGGTCAGCAGCTTGGCCACCAGCCGCGGGCTGAGATTGAGGTTGTTGATCCGCACGCCGTTGCGCTGGCGCACCGCGGCCGGCGCGCTGAACGAGGACTGGCTCTCGATGTTGAAGGCGATGGCGAGTCCGGACAGGGCGACCGGGGCGTAGAGCGGCTTCTTCGCGGCCGGCAGCGCCCCGGCGGCCAGCGGCCGGGAGAGGAAGACGAGCCCGGGGTCGGGCGCGGTCAGCACCTGGCGGGCGAGATCGTCGGTGAGCTGCGAGTATCCGTACACCGCACTGGTGTTCAGGCACAGCGCGGGCTGCCACTGCGCCATCGCCTCGGTGATCTGCTCGTCGCCGGAGGTCGGCCGCTCGGCCGCGCCGATCGCGCAGGCGTTGCCGACCGGCTGGTAGCTGAGCGGGACCACGATCCGGTTGTTCCAGTTGCTCATGCTCAGCGGCGAGGAGAGCAGCCCGGTCTGGGTGGTCACCCCGCGCCGGGTGGTGCCGTCCACCTCGAGGTTGTCCCGCGGCACGATCACCAGCCAGCAGCGGCGCGGCCCGGTCTTGCCGGTCTTCGGGTCCTTCACCACCTCGCCGCAGCCGAGGCCGGGGGCCTGGGTGACGGTCGGGGTCTCGAAGTAGGTCTGGCCGGTGCCGTCCGAGGTGGTCAGCGCGAACGGGATCTCGTTGCTGGAGCTCTGGTCGTAGAACGGGTTCGGGCCGTCCTTCCAGATCTCGCCGGTCACGGACTTGAACGGCACGTTGAGGCTGCCCTGCGCGCCCGGCGGCAGCACGATCGGCTCCAGCGGGTCCACCGGCGAGCCGTAGGTGACCTGGCGCGAGGAGACGTACGCGCCGCCGCGCGAGTCCCCGGCGAACGCGCCGAACTCGCACTGGCCGCGGTCCGGCCCGGCCGGGTCGTCGCCCCAGCACTCCATCATTTGCAGGTAGTTGATGCCGAAGACCTGGCCGCCCTGGAAGGTGGGCGCGCCGCCGGTCCAGGTGACGTTGATGACCTGGTCGATCAGGTTCTTGGTCTGGCTGACCGTCACCTTGAGGGCGGAGAAGCGGCCGGAGCCGGAGACGGTGACCGCGGAGCCCGATCCGGCGGCCGGGGCCGCGGCGCGCGGGGC
>JBKOWZ010000319.1:0-19552 GCA_046724665.1 Actinomycetota bacterium | reverse complement strand
CGCCGCTACCGCACCATCCAGATCCAAGCCGGCACCCACACCATCACCGCCGCAGACCCCTTACCCGCAGACCTACGCCAAGCACTCGAAGCACTCAACAACGCCAACCAGCCTGCACACTAAAGTGAGCCAACTCGGGTCATGAGACGCTCGTCGGCACGTGGCGCAGCGAATCTACGTGGGGCTTGTTTCGCCAAAAGTACGGCAGGGGCATACGTGCCTCGCTCGGTAAGCCTACACCAGGCCAAACAAACGTCGTAAACGACAGCAGCGACGAAATTGTATACACGCTTGCCGGCAACGGGCACTATGAGCGCAACGAGTCGCCCAACATGGCCGTTCAGAAGCTGATAGACAAGGCGTTCCTCGACACGCTCAAGGGAACCTGGAAAATCGAGAACCGCAAGAGCCAGCCTCCTCTGCTCATTCTTGAGTGTACGGGCGCAAATGGAGGAGCCTTCGGCTTCGCAACCTCCCTTCTTGTCGGGCCGTCACTTCGAGCGGTGAAGAAGGTCATCTCACCGCTTCACGAGAGGGTGGTCGGTCCCGACAAATATCTGACGCCATTAACAGTCGAGCGTTACGAGGTCACGCGAGTCAACAATGACACGCTGCGAATGACCCTGGCAGGGTTTCCACTCGCTGTGACGTGGACGCGTCTAAAAGGCCCGCACCTGCGTTGACCTTGGAACGTGTTGGGCGTCAGGGCTTACATCAGGGCTTATATTCGTGGGAGCGCTCTTGTGCTGGTAAGTCGGTTGGCTCGATGAGCCGCCGCAGCAGCCCGATGAGCTGGTGCCGCTGAGCCTCGGTCAACGGTGCGAGCAGGTCGTCCTGGACTCTGCCGACAAGCGTGTCGAGCGCGACGAGTTCGCTGATGCCGTCGGGGGTGATCGTGACGATGTTTCGCCGCTTGTTCTCGGGATCGGCTCGCCGCTCGATGAGTTTGCGTGCCTCGAGCTCGGTCAGTGCGGCTGTCACGTCGCTGCGGTCGATGCCCGTGTCGCGCCCGAGATCGGCCTGGCTCGCCGGGCCCCACTGCTCGAGCGCGGCCAGGAGACGGTAGTGGTAGCCGCGCAACCCGTCGCCGTGCTGCTCGAAGCCCGCGGAGAGCATCGCTGAGGAGCGAGCGAACGCCCGGCTGATGAGCCACGTCGGGCGGTTCTTGATGCGGTCGGGGGTGCGGTCGGACTGACTGTGGCGGGCCGGCATGACGCCAAGACTAACAGTTGTTGGCGACGCCAACACATAGTACGCTGATGTATGTTGGTATCGCCAACAATGGCGCGGCCAACATTGACCGCACTTCGTCCCACCCGCCCCGAAGGAGACCTCATGAGTACCACCGCTGCCGCCCGCGAAGCCGAAGCTAGGCGCGTCCTGATCATCGGCCGAAGCCCGACCGTGCTCCTCGAAGCGATCGACATCCTGCGAGGCAGGGGCTATGAGGCCGACGCCACGAACCAGTTCGACGACGTCCTCGACGACTACGACGTATCAGACCTCGACATCCTCGTGTTCGGGGGCTTGGTCCCGATGGACAGGAAGCAGTACCTTCGCGAGGAGGTGTCCAAGCTGAATCCCAAGGTGACCTTCGTCCAGGGGCTCGCCGGCATCGCGGGGCTGATCGCGGCCCAGGTCGAAGCCGTCGCCGCGACCGAGCCGCCCGCGGGCGCGGAGGCCGTCTACGACGATTCCCGACGATCGGTGCTGATCACGCTCGCCAAGGCGGCGCACGCCACCGTCGAGGCGTGGTGGGGCACGTCATTCCAGCCCCCGGAGCCCAAGAGCGCACACGCCGTCGTGTTCGACGGGCAGCTCGAACCCGGCCGCCACGCGATCGCCATGCCGGACGACGTTCCGTCTGAGGCCTCGTTCACAGCCGTGCGGATCGAGAACTCAGTCCGCGTGTTCACGGTCGGGCAGCTGCCGTCGGCGGTCACCCGGCTCGTTCCGACCTCGGCGGCAGAGCTGCGACTTCCTGAAGTCAGGAAGGTGACGACGCGTCCCAGGAAGCGCTAGCTGGAGTCGGCCTCGCCTCATTTCCGCGTAGCCTAGTTTGATCATGCTGCGAGTTCGACGCTGCCTGGCACTGGGCTTGTGGGCGAGCCTTCATGCCGGCAGCCGACGTCAGCCTCCTTCTCCTTTTCACGGCGTACTGATTGTGGCGGGCTCGCTTGACCACACGGGGGCAGGAGCGGAAAACCCTTGGACGACCTTGCCGCCGTGCTGGGACACTGAGAGCTCTGGCGGCGGCCTATCGCTGCATCCTGCTTTAACCCTGTTTAGTCCTGTCAACCCTGCGACACGGTGAGGAGCCGGCGTGATGGGTGTTTCACGCGTGGCTGAGGCCGAGGGCGAGGAGAAGCCGGACAAGGGTTCGGTGATGCTCGCGGTGCGCTATTACTGGCGCGAGTTGACTCGGCTCTGGCGTTTCGCGCTGCCTGGCGTGCTGGGGCCGGCATTGGGGAACATCGGTATCCTCTACCTCGCGCCGCTGGTCGTCGCGCGGCTGGTCACCCGGATCGCCGGCAATGCTCACCTCGCTTTCGGCTCGATGCTTCCCTATGTGCTCGGTTTCACCGGCATTCTGCTGTTCTCCGAGGTGTTTTGGCGCATCGGCATCCACTTTCTGAATCGCCTTGACGCGCTGGGTATCGAGCATCTGTATGTGGTGGGCCTGGACGCGTTGTTCGCCAAGGACTCCGCTTTCTTCCACGACAACTTCGCCGGCTCGCTCACGAAGCGGGTGCTGAGTTTCGCCTCCCGGTTCGAGCAGGCCGCTGACACGCTGGTGTTCGAGGTCGTGGGCAATCTCGTCCCACTGGCCTTCGGGTCGGTCGTGCTGTGGCGCTACGACCCGTGGCTGGTGGTCGTGTTGGTGGGGATGATCGCGGTCACGGCCCTGGCCGTGGTGCCGGTCATCCGCCGCCGCCAGTCCCTGGTCGATGAGCGCGAGGCGGCGATCGCCCGCGTCGCGGGCCATGTTGCGGACAGCCTGACGAACATGGACACCGTGCGGGCCTTCGCCGCCGAACGGCGGGAGGCCGCCGAGCACCGCTCCCGGGTCGCGCACGCCAGGCGGCTCTCGCTGCGCTCCTGGGACTACAGCAACCTGCGCGTCGATACGCTGATCGCGCCGATGTCCGTGCTGACTATCGGCCTCGGACTGCTGTTGGCAGCCACCCTCGCCGCCCGAGGCCAGGGGGTGGCGGCGATCGTGGTCGTCTTCGCCTACTATTCGGGCGCGACGCGGATCATGTTCGAATTCAGCCGGATCTATCGCAACCTGGAAAGCGCGATGACCGAGGCCGCGCAGTTCACCGCCCTGCTGCGCACGCCGGCGACCGTACTCGACCCGGTGGAGCCGCAGCCGCTGCGGCCCCGGTCCGCCGAGATCCGCTTCGAGCGGGTGACCTTCGGCTACAGCAGCGGCGAGCCGCTCTTCGACGAACTCGACCTGCTCGTGCCCGGCGGGGCCAGAGTCGGACTGGTGGGCCGCTCCGGCGGCGGCAAGAGCACGCTGACCAGGCTGCTGCTACGGATGACCGACATCGACGGCGGGCGCATCCTGATCGACGGCCAGGACATCCGCGACCTGCGCCAAGCCGACCTGCGCAGCCAGATCGCCTACGTGCCGCAGGACCCGGCGATGTTCCACCGCTCACTGCGCGACAACATCGCGTTCGCCCGGCCGGACGTCACCGACGCCGAGATCTACCGCGCGGCCGAGGCCGCACACGTCGCCGAGTTCGTGGCCAGCCTGCCCGACGGTTACGACACGATGGTGGGCGAACGCGGCGTGAAGCTGTCGGGCGGACAACGCCAGCGCGTCGCGCTGGCCCGGGCCATCCTGCGCGACGCTCCGATCCTGCTGCTCGACGAGGCGACCAGTGCCCTGGACTCCGAGAGCGAGATCCTCGTCCAGGAGGCACTGTGGCGGCTGATGGAAGGCCGCACCGCCCTCGTGGTGGCGCACCGCCTCAGCACCGTCGCCGGCATGGACCGGCTCATCGTCCTCGACCGAGGCCGGATCATCGAGCAGGGCACGCACCACGAACTGCTCGCCTCCCAGGGCGCCTACGCGAAACTCTGGCAGCACCAGTCAGGCGGCTTCCTCACCGACACTCCCGCAGAAGTAGGCGCCGCCGTCTGACCGCGCCGACCGCAAGCGAGTCATGAGACCACTGACTCAGGAGCTTCGGATATATGCGCAATGTACGCGCAATATGCGGGGCGCCGCGGGTGGCCGCATAGCGTGGCCGCATGATTTTTGCGATTGACCTGTCTCACAGCACCAGGTGGCATGTCGGTCTCATGTCAAAGCGGGGTCACGCCACGTCGCCTCAGTTCTCCGACATGGGGTACGTCGGGCACTGGGCAGCGGTCGCCGAAGAGCTCGGCGCGCAGTGGCGCATACTCGACGGGGTTTGGTCGGCCGATGAACTCGCTGACGTGGACGTTCTCATCGTTCCGTTTCCCGAGGCCGCAGGGGACAAGCCGCTGACGGAGCGGGAGAACGGCCTGCTGGCGGCGCACCTGGAGGCCGGACGCGGGCTGCTCGTGTTCGGCGGCGGGGACGTGGGCGCCGAGCGGTTCGCCGATTCCGCGGGGGCGCACGGCCGGGGCGTCGTGTGCGGCGGCGTGACGGTGTCCGCCGGCCGCCGGGTGTACGGGGAATCCGTAACAGGGCTGCCACACGTTCTGGCGAACGACGTCGAGGTCGCGCTCGACGCGCGGCACCCCGCCGCAGCGGGCGTCGGCAAGGTTCTGCTGCACATGCCGCGGCTGGTCGAGCAGTCGCCGGGCGCGGATCCGGACGGCGCTTACAAGAGCGACGGCACCGACAAGGCAGCCGGCCTGTCCGCGCTGGTCGAGGCCGACGGGCGGAGCTTGATCGCCTGCGGCGAGATCGGCGGCGGCCGTGTCGCCGCGGTCGGCAACGTCGAGGCGTTCGCGCTGCCGTTCATCGGCTTCGCGGACAACGCTCGGCTTCTTGTCAACTTGCTGTCGTGGCTTGGTGCCGGGACCGTCGAGCAGGTGCCGGCGCAGCGCGCCGCGGACCGCGCGATACACACCCGCCTGGGTCCGTCGCGTGCGCTGCCCGAGCCTGGGGACCTCACCAGCCACCGCGGCGACCATCTGATCGACGCCGCCGCGCACGGCCGGGACTTCGAGCGGGTGACTGCGGGCGGCACGCCCGATCCGTACCTGGAGCCGGACCTGTTCCTGTACGAGGCCGAGCTGCGTTACGCCGAACTGCCCTGGGACGTGCGCCGCGCGGTCATCGACTTCAAGCGGGACTCGAACGACTACGGCGTCCTGCTGATCCGCAACCTGCCGACCGGCGAGGTGCCGCTCACGCCGGCAACGCCGAGCACCGTCGTGCGCAAGGGCGCCTGGCACAGCGAGTTCTGGCTGGCCACCTTCGGCCTCGCGCTCGGCAGGCCGTTCTCTTACCGGCAGGAGAAGCGCGGCTCGCTCTACCAGAACGTGGTGCCCACCGCGCAGAACGCCGACAAGCTCTCCTCCGAGAGCTCGGCGCTGCTGCTCGACTACCACACCGAGACGGCGTTCCATCCCTTCAAGCCCGACTTCGTCATGCTCTACTGCCTGCGGCCCGACCACGAGCGGGTCGCGCGAACCATCAGCGCCGGCGTGCGCATGATGCTGCCGCTGCTCAGCGCCCGGGAGCGCGCGCTGCTGACGTATCCGCTGTACCGCACCGGAATCGACTACTCCTTCGGCAGCGACAACGGACGCAAGGGCAACGGCCCGGTGCTGCCGGTGCTCTCCGGCGATCCCTTCGACCCGAGCCTGATCTACGACCTCGACCTCATGATCGGCGAGACCGAGGAGGCGGAGAGCGCGCTGCGGTCGTTGCGCGAGGCGGCCAACACCGTCGGCTCGTGGGTCCGGCTGAACCGGGGCGACCTGCTGATCGTCGACAACCGCCGCGCCGTGCACGCGCGATCCGAATTCGCCGCGCGGTACGACGGCCAGGACCGGTGGCTGCAACGGGTGTGCGTGACCGTGGACATCGCGCGGTCCGCCGCGCACCGGCGCGCGGGGTCGCACATCGTCGAGACCGCATTCAGCCTGTGATGCCCGGCTCGGCACCGACACCAGCGGCATCAGGCGGCACAGCTTCGAGAGGAAACCCCATGTCCCGTCGCGTCATCGTCGTGGAACCCGTGTCCTCCGGCAACGCCCTGGTCTTGCACGCCCGCGCACTCGGCTGGGAGGTGCTCGTCGCGTCCTATGACCGGGACGACCGCACGCTCACCGCCGAAGTGCGGTCCGCGGCCACGCAGATCCTGACCGTGGACACCAACGACGAGGCGGCGCTCGCGGCCGCGGTCAAACAGGCCGACCAACGCGGCCAGATCGACGGGATCGTGGCCGGCTGCGAGTTCTACGTGCCGGCCGTCGCGCGGCTGGCCGCCGCCCACGGGCTGCCCGGCCTCGATCCGCAGACCGTGGACCTGGTCCGGCACAAGGGGATGATGCGCGCCGCGGTGGCGGCGGCCGGCCTGGCCGGGCCGCGCTTCGCGGTGATCGGGCCGCAGGATCCGATCGACGAGGCATGTGAGCGCGTCGGTTTCCCGGCCGTGGTCAAAGCGGTGGAGTCCTCGGGCAGCATCCACGTGACAAGGGTTGACGACCTCGACGCCGCGCGCGCCGCGCTGCGGACGCTGCGCGCGGACGACAGCCTCGACCTCGGCAGGGCGCTCAATCACGAGGCGGTCGTCGAGCAGTATCTGCCAGGGCCGGAGTTCAGCGCGGACGGGTACGTCGTGGACGGCACCCCGGTCGTGGCGGCGGTGACCCGCAAGTTGCTCGGTCCCGAGCCGTACTTCGTCGAACTCGGGCACCTGACGCCCGCGCTGCTCGACGAGGCGGAGCGCGCCGCGACAGCCGAGTACGCGGCGGGTGTCGCGCGGGCCGTGGGCATCACAGCCGGGCCCTTCCACTGCGAGCTGCGCTGGAGCGACGGCCGTCCGGTCCTGATGGAGATCGCCGCGCGGCTGCCCGGCGACCGCATCCCCGAGCTGGTCGAGCTGGCCACCGGCGCCGCGCTGCCCACCGCGGCGCTGGCCGCGGCGGTGGGCGTACATCTGGCGGACGTCGGCGCCCTGCGGGGCGCCGCCGCCCCGGCCGCCGGAATCAGGTTCCTGACCGCTGGGGGCGCCGGCTCGTACGACCGGCTCGACGGCTGGCGGGAACTGCTCGGCGAGCCGTGGGTCGTGTCAGGGCACGTACTGATTGCGCCGGGCGAGCCCGTCGCCACGCAGCAGGCCGACTTCCGCTGCCGGATCGCCGCCGTCGTGTTCACCGCGCACTCGCCCGAGCAGGCGCGGGAACGCTGGGACGAGATCGGCGACAGAGTCCTGGTCCGGAGCGCGTCGTGACGGGCCTGCCGAGGCTGTCGGCTGGGTACGACGGCGTGCTGGCCCGGTACTACGGCTATCGGTTCACCGCGTGGCTCGTGGACTATCTGCTGCTGTTCGGTGTGCCGCTGCTCTGCTACAAGGTGACCGGCGACCTGACCTGGTCCGGCGCCGCGCTCGCGGCCGAGTGGACGCCGAGGCTCCTGTCACTGGCCGGTGCGGGCTACCTGGTGGACCGGGTCTCCATCCGGCAGCTGTGCCTGCTCGGCGACGCGGTCCGGTTCGCGGTCGCCGCCGCGTGCGCCGTGGCGGCGGCCGTGCGGCCCGGCCTGGCGATCTGGCTGGCGGTCGGACTGGCCGCACTGGCCGGCACCTTCTTCGAGCAGTCCTTCGTGGCCGGGGAGAAGGCGGGCAAGCTGCTGGCCGGCGAGCAGCGCCAGGCGCAGGTGCAGACCGTGCTGACCGGACTCGAACAGATCGCCGTCATCGCCGCCCCGGCGGTCGGCGGCACGCTGCTGCTGTTCCGTCCCGTGGTGTTCCTCGCGGCGGCCTGCGTGCTCTACGGAGCCAGCTTCCTGCTCGGTTTCGCGCTGCCGACCGTGCGCACCGCCGACGGCGAGAAGTCCTCGCTGCTGCTGGGCCTGCGCGACACGCTGTGCGATCCGGTGCTGCGGCCGGTGGTCCTGCTCGCCTGCGGGCTGAACTACATGCTCGGCCTGATCAACGGCGCCGCCGCGCAGATCGCCGGACACCGATACGGCGCCTCGACGAGCGCGCTCGGCTACATCTACTCCGCGGCCAGCATCGCCTCGATCGTGGTGCTCGCCGCCGCGCCGCGGCTCATCCGCGCCCTCGGGCTGTGGCGTTTCGGCGTCGCGGCGGCGCTCGCCTCCCCGGTGCTGTGCGCGCTGATCGTCGGCTCGCCCGACCTGGCGCTGTTCGCCGTCGGCCTCGGCGGATTCATGGCGGTGGACTCGCTGTACAGCGTCTACATGCGCACCAGCCGGGTCGAGCGGGTGCCGACGAGCGTCTACGGCAGCACGGTCGCCGCCTTCGGCCTTGTGGTGATCGTCCCCATGCCGGTGGCGGGCCTGACCCTCAGCCTCATCGGGCACCACGCGGACCCGCGCGTCGTGCTCGGCGTCGCGGCGGCCGCCGCCCTGATGCTCGCGGCCGCCCTGGCGCCGGGACTGTCCCGGAACCGGGCGACGCCGTGGCCGTGGCCCGACCCCGCTGCGGTGCGCGAGTCGGTCATGGCCGACCGTTGACGATCCGTCATTACTAGCAGAGGGAGTCAGCCCACGTGGACGAACCTGGACCCCGCATCCTCGTCGTGGAGGCGGTCTCCGGCGGCGCACTGCTCACCGGCATCGCCGCGGACCTGGGCATGCGGGTCGTGGTGGCATCGGCGGACACGGCCGACCGCACCGTCCCGCCGCACCTGCGCGGCCGGATCGACGAGCTGATCACCGTGGAGACCAACGACCTCGACGCGCTGACCGAGCGCGTTGCCGAGCTGCACCGGCGCCGGCCGATCGACGCCGTGTTCCCCGGCTGCGACGTGTACGTCCCCACGGCCGCGCACATCGCGTCACGGCTCGGCCTGGTCGGGCTCGACGTACGCACGGTTGACCGGGTGCGCGACAAGGCCCGGATGCGCGAGGCCGTCGCCGCCGCCGGGCTGGAAACGCCGCGCTTCGCGGAGGTCCGCGCGCGAGGAGAGCTTCAGGCGGCGGCCGCGTCGGTCGGCTTCCCGTGCGTGCTCAAGCCGGCGGACCAGTCCGGCAGCCTGCACGTCACCCGCGCGGACACGCTCGGCGAGCTGGTCGCCGCGTACGACGCGATGGCCTCGGACACGCTGCTCGGCCTCGGCCGGCCGATGGGCAGCCGCGCGGTCGTCGAGGAGTATCTGGCCGGGCCGGAAGTGAGCGTCGAAGGGTACGTGCTCGACGGGAAGACGACCGTGGTCGCCGTCACCGAGAAGATCCTCGGTCCCGAGCCGCACTTCGCAGAGCTCGGACACGTCGTGCCCGCGGCGGTTCCCGAGCAGCTGCACGCGCGGATTGAGAGTTACGTCGCGGCCGTGACCGAGGCGGTGGGCCTGAGCGTCGGCCCGTTCCACTGCGAGGTGCGGCTGACCCGGCGCGGCCCGGTGCTGGTGGAGATCGGGGCGCGGATGGGCGGCGACTACATCACGCAGCTGGTGGAGCTGGCCTGCGGGGTCAGCCTGGCGCGAGTCTGGCTCGCGGCGCACCTGCGCGTCAGCCCCGAGTCTCTGGACGCCTTCGCGCCGCCTGCCGCGCCGCTCGCCGCCATCACCTTCTTCACCGCCCCCGGCAGGGGCGTCTTCGAGGGCGCCGCGGGGCTGGACGAGGTGCGCGCGCTGCCGGGGGTCCGGGAAGTGCAGCTGGACGCGCAGCCGGGCGACCCCGTCTACGACCTCGTCGACTTCCGCTGCCGGCTGGGACACGCGCTCATGACGGCCGATTCGCGGGAAGCGCTCACGCGGCTGCGTGAACGGATCGTGCGCACCGTCGTCGTCAATCCGGACGCGACCGAACCGAAGGGCGCCGCGCGTGTCTGACCCCGACGTCTTCGACTACATCGCGATCGGCGTCGGCCCGGCGAACCTGAGCCTCGCCGCGCTCGCCGAGCGGCACGTCGGCCTGCGCGGCGTCCACCTGGAACGCGAGCGGCGGTTCGCCTGGCATCCCGGCCTGCTGCTGCCCGGCGCGACGCTCCAGGTCTCGTATCTCAAGGACCTGGTCACTCCGGTCGATCCGACGAGCCCTTACTCCTTCCTCGCGTTCCTCGTCGCGACCGGCCGGTTCTACCAGTTCGTCACCGCGCGGTTCCCGGCCGTGCACCGCGCCGAGTTCGCGCAGTACCTCGGCTGGGTCGCCGAGCAGCTGCCGAGCGTGCGTTTCGACCACGAGGTCCTGGAGGTCGACTTCACCGGCGACTGCTTCGAAGCGGTCACCAAGCACGGTGTGCTGCGCGGACGCCATCTGGTCGCGGGTACCGGCCAGCAGCCGGCGATCCCGCCGGCGTTCCGCGACCATCTCGGCCCCGAGGTCTTCCACGCGAGTGCCTTCCTCGCGCACGAGCCGCCGCCGAGCGCCCGGCGGGTCGCCGTCATCGGCGGCGGACAGAGCGGCGCCGAGGTGGTGCGCCACCTGCTGACCCGGCCGGCCGTGCCCGACGAGGTTTACTGGGTCAGCCGCCGGCCGGGGCTGCTGCCGCTGGACGACAGCGCCTTCACCAACGACCTGTTCCTGCCCGAGGCCGCGCACGAGTTCTTCGAGCGCGGCGAAACCGAGCGTGCCGAGCTGCTCGGCGAGTGGAAGTACGCGAGCGACGGCATCGACGAACGGCTGCTCGCCGAGATATACCGCGCGAACTACCTCGCCACGCATGTCGCGCCCGGCCGGGCGCCGCTGCGCGTGTTCACCGGGCACGAGGCCGTTTACTGCGAATCCGTCGCCCCGGGCTACCGCATCGCGCTTCGGCCGCGCGGCCGGATGTCCGACATCGAAGCGGACACGGTGCTCGAAGCCGACACGGTGATCCTCGCCACCGGCTACTCCCAGCGTCCGGCGCCGTGTCTCGACCGCCTGCTGCCGCGGCTGCGGCTGCGCGACGGCCTCCCGGTCGTGCGCGGCGACTTCTCCGCGGACTGGGACGGGCCGCGGGAGCACCGCATCTACCTTCAGAACGGCGCGCGCCACGCCTTCGGCATCGCCGACCCCAACCTCAGCCTGCTGGCTTGGCGCAGCCAGACCATCCTCGGCAGCATCGCTGCGGAAGGGAGCCCAGCGCATGTCGGATCGTCCGTCGCGCTCGACCGCGGTCGCATTCCTCTCGCCCGAGGCCGACGAGAGCGGCACAGTGAGTATGCAGGCTGATTTCGAGGCAGACGCGGTGCGGGACGCGGTCGGCTCGCCGCCGATGCAGCTGGCGCTGTTCACCGTGCCGGCCGGTTCCGCCACGCCGCTCGACCGGCACGAGGTCAGGGAGCTGTGGCTGGTCCAGCGCGGCCGCGGCCTCGTGCGCTGCGGCGGGCGCGAGTTCGAGGCCGGCCCCGGCCGGCTGTTCGCGCTGCCCTCCGGCGAGGAGCACGAGTTCGTCGCCCTCGACGAGGACGTCGACGTCGTCTCCCTGTGGTGGCGGGGATAGCGCCCATGCCGACCGACACAGCGCCTGCCGCGACGTTCGAGCTCGCCGTGGTCGGCACCGGGATCGTCGGTGCGGCCACCGCCGCGCTCGCCGCGGTGCGCGACCCGGACGCGTCGATCGCCGTGCTGTGCGCCGGTTCCCGCTGGGAGACGACGACGGCCCGTTCGCTGGCCGTGGACATTCCCGCCGGCGGCTCGGCGGCGCAGCGCGCGGTCGCCCGGCGCAGTCTCGAACTGCGCGAGGCGGTGCGCACACGTGCCGCGTCCTGGGCGGCGGGGCAGTACCCCTCGTACTGGCTGATGTCCGGCGACGCGGTCCCGGCCACGCAGGAGCAGTTGATCGCCGACCGGCTCGAGCCCTGCGACGTACGGCAGCACGATGATATTCGCTCGACCTTCGGGGACATGCTCGGCGGCCCGGGCAGCGTCCTGCTGCGCTCGGGTCCGGCGGCCGTGTCGGATCCCGTGCGGACGGTGGGCGAACTCCTCGCTCCGGTCGCCGCCGGCCCGCGCAACCGCCTCGTCGAGCACTTCACGGTCGAGCGGATCGACGCGCGCCGCGGCGGCTTCCAGCTCACCGCCGAGGACGGCAGGCAGCTCAGGGCGCGCCGGGTGGTCGCCGCCCCCGGCGCGTGGGCGCTGCGCGGGCCGTTCAGGCGCACTGCCGCCAAGCACGCCGCGCGCACCAAGAAGATCGTCGCCTTCCGGCTGACGGCGCGGGTGTCGGCCACGCCCCCGCTGCTCAACCTGGAGGACCACGGCGCTTTCGTGCTGCCCGGGCCGGCTGAGGGCAGCTGGTGGCTGAGCATCACCAGCAACGACTGGGACTGCCTGCCCGACCACCGCCGGGTGCGCGCCGACCAGGCCGACCTGGCCGAGGCGAGGCGGGTGCTCGATGCCGCGTTGCCCCGGTTCGGCGCGCTCATCGTCCGCAGCCGAGTAGGCGTGGACCTCTACCCTCCCGAGCGCGGCCCGCTCGTGACGGCGCTCGAGGAGCAGGACGGCGCCGTGCTGGCCACCGGGTGCGCCGGATCGGGCTTCCGGCTGGCACCCGGGATCGCCGAGCGGGCGCTCGACCTCGTCGGCTTCCCCGGGCCGAGCCCCGATCCGGCACACCCGAGGCCGTTGAACACAGCGTCCTTGCAGCACACGGCGTCATCATCCGCCGGCTGAACGCGCCCACGCCCCCACCGACCACGAGGACTCCATCGCCATGCACCCGTCCGCCAATCCGCGCCGCTATCTGCTGGTGCCACCGGAACCGACGCCGAACGGCCCGCTGCACCTGGGCCACATCGCGGGCCCCTTCCTGCGGCTGGACGTGCTCGCGCGCTTCCTGCGCATGCGCGGCGACCACGCCGCCGTCATCACCGGTACCGACGCGTACGAGTCGTGGGTCGCGATGCGGGCGCGCATGGAGGCGTGCGAGCCGGCCGAGATCGCGGCCCGCTTCCACGGCCAGATCCGCGAGGGGCTGGCCGCGATGCGCATCGAGATGGACGAATACTTCAACCCGGCGGAAGAACCCTGGCACACCCGGTTCCGGCAGGAGATCGACGGCTCGCTGGCCCGGCTGCGCGACCGCGGCGCGATCAGCCGGGTGGTCGAGCGCGTCCCGTACGACGCGTCCGCCGACCGGTTCGTCGTCGGCCCGCTGCTCCTGGGCCGCTGCCCGGACTGCGCAGCCGAGACCACAGGGTACGGCTGCGAGGACTGCGGCGCGCACTTCCGGCCCGAGGAGCTGGTGGAGCCGCGCTCGCGCTTCGCGCAGGACCGCTGGCAGTGGCGGCAGATCGAGACGCTGTTCGTAGAGATGGCCGGCCTCGACTGGCTGGAGCCCGAATTCGACCGGCTGGAAGTCGCGCCGCGGTACCGCGAGGCGGTGCGCGCCTACGTGCGCCGCAGCGGAACACGCGACCGGCTCAGCGCGCCACACCAGTGGGGCATGCCGTTGCCCACGGAGTACGGCCTGACGCATTCGACGCTGTTCTCCTACACCGGCTGCTTCATGTTCGCCCGTCTGATCGGTGAACTGCACCGCGAGCGGATCGGAGCCACCGTCAACTCCTTCGACGCCGAGTCCGACGTCATCACCGTGACCAGCCTCGGCTGCGACAACGCCGTGTGCACCCTCTACTCCATCAACGCCCTGGCACCGGTCTTCGGCGGGACGCGGCCCTACGACCGCTGTCTGATCAACGAGTTCTACCAGCTGGCCGGATCGAAGTTCTCCACCAGCCGGGGCCACGTGATCACCGCGTCCGCGATCGCCCGGGTGCCCGGCCTGCCGGTGGACGCCACCCGCTTCTACCTCGCGATGGTCAATCCCGAGTCCGAGGAGGCGAGTTTCGAGCCCAAGGCCTTCCTCGAGTGGGTCAACGCGCGGCTGGCCGGCGACCTGGAGCGCAGCCTGGCGGTGGCCTGGGAGCGGGTGCCGGGAACGCCGGGTCCGATCGCCGGCGCGGCGATGGACCAGCTCCGTCTTGCCCACCCCGCCCTGGCCGTAGATCGCGACGATCGGCGCCGGCGCGTCCTTCCCGCGCAGCAGGTCGCAGATGGCGTCCACTTGCGTGCTCCGACCGACGAAGCCGTGCGGGTCCGGCGGCAGCAGGCACGGCGCCGCCCGGCGGCCCGGCGCCGTGTGGAGCAGCGGACCGCGCGGCCCGAGCACCTCCCGGTAGATCTCGGCCAGCTCGGGACCGGGCGAGAGCCCCAACTCGGCGGACATCCGCCGGCGCAGTTCCTGGTAGGCGCCGACGGCCTCCTCGAGGCGCCCGGACTCGAGCAGCGCACGCATGAGGAACCCGCACAACCGCTCGTTGAGCGGCTCGTCGCGCAATGCGGCACTGATCAGATCGATGTGGCTCGACAACCTGCCGTTCTCGCGCTCGGCCTGGCACAGCCCGGTCACGGCCTGCATGCGCAGCTGCTCAAGCCGGACGCGCTCCGCCCCGATCAGCGGACCGCCGAGCCCGTGGAAGGCGGGCAGCCCGGAACCCCACAGCTCGAGCGCCGAGCCGTACGCGGTCGCGGCGGGAACGTGCCGCCCCTGCGCCAGCAACGCGTCGGCGAGCTCCACCTCGCACTCGAAGTCGTCGGCGTCGCAGCTGTCCGCGCCCCCGCCCCCGCCCCCGCCATTGCCGTCGCCGCAGTCGTCGTCCCCGTCGAACGCGAGCTCGTATCCGCCGTTCCCCTGCGACCTGATCCGCTGCTCCGAACCAAGACTAGATCACAGTGGGTGGATGTACTGTTGCAGATTTGCCCGGGCGCTGGTCGGCGGGTCCTTCGGCCAGAGGCTGTCCACCAGTGCGTCGGTGCTCATCGGCCGTCCCCGGCGAATCAGGAGGATCGCCAGCAGCCTGTTTTGCATGCCCTGCTTGATGTGAAGGACAGTATTCCCGTCGAGTACCCTCATCGGCCCCAGGATCTCGTAACGCAGCCCCCTGCGCGAGGCCCGCGCCGATCGTGCCGTATCGTCGTCCACGTAGATCGATTGTCCACATCGGACGGTCACCAGACCAGTGGTGTCAGGGTACTTCTTAGGCTTAAAAGCGCGCTGCCAAGATGCTTCTTCAGCGCACGTTTTCCCGAGGCGTCCGGTAAGCTCCACGACCTGCTCGATTAGCGCGCCGCGCCGGGCTGCTCGAGCGCGCACGCGGACTGAATTCAGGCTATTCGAGCGTCTACACCTATCGAGCATCTGCGCCGCACCGCGCGCACCCTGACCACCACCCCACCAAGACCCTCGAGGTCACCAGCGCGGAGCTACCAATCCGCATCCCCGTCTGACTGCGCCCCGGACACGCGCGTCAGACATCGCACAGCCGCGTATAAGCCACTGCGAGCCTTGATAAGAGCGGTCATTCAGGCCGACGGCGTCACACCGCACGAGATGTACGCAACGAGATGAACGCCCGACTGAAATGACGCAGCACCTGAGACGGGGACCTGGCCTCAGACACCGCGAAAGCGGTGCCAAAAAAACAGCCCACTGTAGGGAAATTATGTGTCCGAGGGGGGACTTGAACCCCCACGCCCTTAACGGGCACTAGCACCTCAAGCTAGCGCGTCTGCCATTCCGCCACCCGGACCTGGGTGTCGCCAGGCGGTATTCCGGTTTGTCCGGTCCCGCGTTGACGTGGAGAACAATACCAAAGATCGGGTTTGGTTGTGCACCAGGTACCCCCTCGCAAACCGTGCCCGGGTCGGGCGCGGTTCACTGGGGCGTCGTCGCAGGTTGGCAGGCCGTTCGGGTCGGGGGAGCGGACGGTGCGGTCCCCACGCCTGGGGCTAGCTAGTGCCTAGAGCCGCACTTGGGACTCATAGCTACGGCGGTTGGCCGGTCAGCGGGAAGGCGTCGGCGTAGTGGGCACCGGGTTCCGGCGGGATGGGATGGTTGCTGGCGGGGTTTGTGTACGCGAGGTCGAAGGCTTGCGGTGCTGTGAGCGGTATCGCGCGACCGGCCGACAGGCGCCAGACGCGGATGGTGAGTTGATCGCCGTGGTCGGCGGAGTCGTCTGGTTCCTGGCTTCTCGCGTGGACGGCGAGGCGTCGGCTGCACAGGACCAGCGTCGCGGGGCAGCCAGTGAGCTGCGCGGTGGCTAGGGCGGCGCAGAGAACTTGTTCCGGACTCCCGTCGGGAAAGGCGATGAGCTCTGGGGTGCGTACGACCGGCAAGGCGTAGGTGAAGTGATCGCAAGCGAGCCGCAGGGTGCAGGTCAGCGTGTGGTGACCCGGCTCGGCGCGTTTGAGAAGCGGAGTGAAGATCTCGGTAGCCGCAATCAGGGCGTCGCGTGCGACGCGTTGGGGGTCGGGGTAGCGGTCGGCAGCCTGCTTGAGTAGGGAGAAGATCTTGGCTTGATCGGCCCTTGTGTCGGTGGCAGCTCGCAGGCTGACCACGACGTGGCTTATCGGCTCTCCGTTCCATTCACGGGTGTGCGGGCTGGCTCGTGCGACGAAGTCGTCGTACGCGCGCAAGGCGTGTCTGCTCTCGGCCGCCTCGCCGATCGCCTCGGCATAGCTCTCGTATTGGTCGGTGAGGAACGGTCCGACGAGCACCCGCTTGCCGGTGTGTCGTGCGGCGCGCATGCGGCTGTACAGATCGGCGAGGTACGTGCCGTAGTCGCCGAGGTGCAGCGCTGCATGGCGCGTGATCAGGTCGAGGTACTCCGACGCGTGCAGGATCACTGCGAAGCCGCGGACGAGCACGGCATGGTCCGTCGGCGGGTGTGTGGTCCTGCTCATGGCGCCCACTCCTGGTTCGATCGTGTTCTGTGATACCGGTCGTGCGCCGGTGATTTCAGAATGACCGAGTTAGGCGCTGTAGGGAGTGGAATTTCCGAGATTCATTCATTCGGCAGAATTATCACACTGTCACATGCGTGGAAATCTAATTCGTTTGGCCGCGACTTGTCGGATAATCGCCTGCCGCCTGCCGCCTTGTAGGTCGTGTGTGGTGGTGGGGGTGGTCCATGGCGATCGTTCGTCGGTCGCGGGTGCGTAGCGCCGCAACGCACCCGCAGGCTCCGGCGGAGGCACGTGTGCCGCATGTTTCTACTGTTGCAGGTGGATGGCTGTCCTGTAAGCTCGGTTCATTCGCCGTGCATGACAGCAGTCTGGCCCTGCCACGGACTAGGCGGGGTCAGGCTGCTGATTTTCAGCGCTTCTCACGGCTGTTCGGCTGGGTGTTGCGGGGCGGGGCCGTTGCGGATCGCCACGTCACGCGGCGTCCACCGTGACTACGTCCGGAGCGACCATGTGCTTCTGTACGACGTGGAACCCCTTCTCGGGACGCACGAGCGCGTACAGCACGCCGAGCGACTCCATGATGGCGAAGAAGGGTATGCACAGCACCTGCGCGGCATAGAGGGCGATCTTGCGGAGCAGCGACGCCTTATACAGGAGCAGATTGGTCCGCAGGCCGATGACATAGATGCACACGTAAGTGGAGAACGAGATGTTGCCGATGACCTGTACGCAGCCGGTGGAACGCCACCCGACGATGTAGTCGAAGTACGTATAGAGGATTGCCAGCCAGGACACCGACCAGAGGGCCGTGAACACCGCCAGCGGGAGCCGCAGGCGCCAATGAGCGGGCGAGTGGAGAACCACCTTGAGAAGACCCACGTACCAACGGCGGCGCTGCTTGATGAAGTCGATGACGCGCTCGGTCCCCTGCTCGACCATGAACCCGTCCACCCATCGGGACCGCGCACCCCTCTGAGCACTGGCCAGAGCCCAGAACGCGTCCTCGGTAATCGAGCCATGCGGGCCGAAGTCGAATCCCGTCATCTTCTCCACCGAGTTGCGCACGAGGATGAACGAGCCGTGAAACCCCCAGACCGGAAGATGCCAGTGCCGGTTCTGGAGATGGAACCTGCCGATGTCGTCGCCCGTGCGCACGCTGTCGGCGAGTGTGAGGAAGGGGTGCTTCTCCAGCGAGTTGTAGTAGAGGATGCACCCCTGGCCGATGCGGTGTCGCCCGCTGGCCTCCTCCTCGCGAATGGCCCGGTAGATACCTTGAACCAGGGACTCGTGAATATGCGATTCCTCGTCGCAGTGCATGATCCAGGCGTCGTCCGCGATTTCCGAGCGCTCCATCGCGTACTGGAGTGCCCGACCCTTGTACAGGGTTCCATTCGCAGTGCGATAGCTCGCCGGCAAGAGCATCTCGATCGTGCCCTCCGGCAAGTTTTCCTGTGGAACCTCGACACACACCTCGATGATATACGGGAAAAGGGGAAGCCGCTTCATCACCTCGTGCACTGATGCGACCGAGGACCGCAGGGAATCCGGGTTGGTGCCGCGGCTCATGTAGCGGAACGACACCACGTTGCGCAGTGGCGGGTCGTCGGGACGGGCGGGCGGCGGCGGCTTGCGCTGGGACAACATTCCCATCCAGCTCAGGACTCCGGCCAGAACGGGCACGCACCACAGCACGCCGCCCGCGATCGACACATCGAGTTCCCAGCCGCCCGAGGGGATGGGCGAACCACCGAGCAGAAGCGTCTGGAGTGCAAACAGCGCGCCGACCGATCCGCCGAAGACCAACATGGATATGGCGGCGATTTTCCAATCCCGTGGCTCGCGCGTCGACGCCTCAGCTATCGTGCGTTCGAGCAGGGGGGCAGCGGTAGCCATTATCAGATTCCACTCTCTTCCAGTCTCTCGCATTACACTGGACCGGCCGTCGAACTCAGCTGACCGTGATTCCGAAGGCTTCACGGGCTGTTGCCGGCGCTCCTGCGGAATCTCTTGTGATAAGACTTGGAGGAGAATCTCAAGCGGCCGTCAAGGGCGTGCGAGCGTCTTCTCAAGAAAGATCGCCCCGTCGTCCAGGCGGCAAGCGGCAAGAAGGTGTTAGCGCCGTGTGAGTCTGTTTGTATAACTTGAGCGGCAATGCATCGTTGATACCGGTGTGGGGCTATCGGTGGAGCAGGATGCTGAGCTGCGGGCGCTGATCAACAGCCGGGAGGTGTCCGCGGCGACAGCGACCCGGGCGCGGATCGTGCTGTGGCACGCGCAGGGACGTGCGCGCAAGGACATCGGGCCGTTGGCCGGGGTGTCGCTGCCGACGGTGGACCGGTAGGTGGGGCGCTACACCGAGCACGGAATGGCCGGTTTACAAGAGCGCAAGCGCGGCGGACTGCGAGTGCAGGTCCCGGCGCAGACCAGGGTGCGGGTCCTCGCACTGACCCGCACCACGCCTCAGTTTTGGGTGCGCAGTGAGTATCATAGATAACAGGCCCAAATATGGATCGACATCCCTGGTACGTAGATAAGCCAAAGAAACGAGATCGCCGGGGACTCAACATTAAGGCGGCGCGGGGATTGCGGGTTGGTGCGGCTGGGGGTGGAGATGGGAGTAGCGGGAGGAGAGAGAGTAGGCGCAGGGAAGCGGGAGCCGTTAGGGCCCGCCGGGTCCGGGCGGGATGTCGGCCTGGGACGGGACGGGGACGGTATGGCGTGGGGCGCGAAGAGGAGGGG
>JBKOWZ010000071.1:0-13057 GCA_046724665.1 Actinomycetota bacterium | reverse complement strand
GTTCGAGCCGGTGCGCTTGACGCTCGGGGCTCCGCTCGAGTCGGAGCTGTCCGCACCGCCGGCCCGAGTGCCGGTCGAGGCGGCGGCCGGGGCGCCGGCGGACGCGGTCGCCGCGCCCGAACCGCCCTGGCGCTGCTGGATCGCCTCGATCAACTGACCCTTGGGCATCCGGGTGACTCCCTTGATGCCCAGCTCTGCGGCCTTGAGACGCAGTTCTGGCAGCAGGAGCCCGGACAGTCCGGTGCCGGTGCGGCGCCTGCCGCGGGCCGCGGACGCGTCGGCGGAGGTCAGTTCGGTGGTATCGCTCACGAAGGGTCCTTCCCTGGAGCGGGCGCCGTCGCCGGGTCGTGCCCCGGTACGGCGACCGGTCGTGCCCCGGTCCGGCGGGCGGTGTCGATCTGCACCGCGACGACCGCTGGGGCGGGGTTTCACTTCCGGACTACGGTGGTCGCCATCGCGTCCGGCGGCGTGCATGAATACGCCTGAAAAGGGGGGGCCGTCCGGACTACCGCCTGCATGCGCACACAGGATGGGAAATCCCTGAGGGGGATGCGCGACGTGGTCCGTCAGGTGGGGAGCACTGTCCGTGGCCGCGCTGTCGGCGCCCGAGTGGGTCGCCGGGCCATCGCGTACAACGGGTGCGGTTACGAGATTAACACTCTTGAGCCATTGTGGCATTCCCCACCTTCGGCGAGATCATGGCGTGTCGGTCCGGCCGGGCTACTTCACGCTGGTCGCGACTCCCGTGGCGGCGACGGTCAGCACCGTGACGTCCCACCCCGTAGGCGCGTACGCGGCTGCCTTGCGCGGCCAGCCGGGGCCGACGGTCAGCACCAGCACGCTCGGGCCGGCGCCGGAGACCGCGGCGGCGAAACCGTCCGCGCGCAGCCGGCTGATCAGAGCCGCGCTGTCAGGCATCGCGGGGGCGCGGTAATCCTGGTGCAATCGGTCACGCGTCGCGGCGTGTAATAGCTCGGCCCGCTGATGGTGCGTTAACCCGGGGGCCGTCATGGCGGCCGTGAGCAATGCGGCACGGCCGGCGTTCGCGGCCGCGTCGCGGTGCGGGACCTGCGTAGGGAGCAGGCCGCGGGCGACCTCGGTGGCCAGCCGGTTCGGCGGGATGAAGACGACCGCTGAGATGTCCGGATCGGGTGTCAGCCGCTGCGCGAAGGCGCGCGGGGCGCCGGCCTGAGAATTCGGTGAATTCTGTGCGCCCGATTCGCCGGGCTTACCGTCGGCGTGTCGCTCGTCCTCAGGGTCCTGCGTCCAGGCGACGGTAAGTCCCCCGCGCAGCGCGGGCGCGACGTTGTCCGGGTGGCCCTCGATCCGCGTCGCCAGGTCGAGCAGCAGCTCGTCGTCGAGCACTGACGCGCCGTCCTCGGCCAGGTCGCGCGCGGCCACCAGTCCGGCGCAGATCGCCGCGGAGGAGGAGCCGAGCCCGCGGCCGTGCGGAATCCGGTTGCGGCAGTGCACGCGCAGCCCGGCCGGCTGCCCGCCGAGCGCGGCGAAACCCGCGCGCAGCGAGCGCACGAGCAGGTGCCGCTCGTCCAGCGGGACCTCGCCCGCGCCCTCGCCGACGACCTCCACGTGCAGGCCGGATTCGTCCAGCGCCTCGACGAGGACCTCGTCGCGCAGTTCCAGCGCGAGCCCGAGGCAGTCGAAGCCCGGGCCGAGGTTGGCGCTGGTGGCCGGCGGCCGGACGGTGACCGGTCCGGCCCGGAACCGCGGCGGCGCGGCGGCCGCCGCGCGAACGTCGGGCTCAGGCTGGGTCAAGCGGCTCACCCGAGCCCGAGGACGCCGGCCGCGGCCGCGGCGTCAACCGGGATCTTCGGCGGCGTCGGCGCGCCGTTGATCGCCCAGTCCGGGTCCTTCAGACCGTTGCCCGTCACGGTCACGGTGATCCGCTGCCCGCGCGTCAGCCTGCCCTGCTCGGCCAACTGGAGTAGTCCGGCCACCCCCGCCGCGCTGGCCGGCTCGACGAAGACGCCCTCGCGCGAGGCCAGCAGCCGGTACGCGGCGAGGATCTGGCGGTCCGTCACCGCCTCGATCAGGCCGCCGGATTCGTCGCGCGCGGCGATCGCGAGGTCCCAGGACGCCGGGTTGCCGATCCGGATCGCGGTGGCGACGGTCTGCGGGCTGGCCACCGGAGCCCCGCCGACGATCGGCGCCGCACCGGCCGCCTGGAAGCCGTACATCCGCGGGCGGTGCGTCGTCAGTCCGGCCTTCTCGTACTCCGAATAGCCCATCCAGTAGGCCGAGATGTTCCCGGCGTTGCCGACCGGCAGAACGTGCACGTCCGGCGCGTCGCCGAGGGCATCGACAATCTCGAACGCGGCGGTCATCTGGCCGGCCAGCCGCGCCGGGTTCACCGAGTTCACCAGCGCGACCGGATAGTTCTCGGCCAGGTCGCGCGCCAGCCGCAGGCAGTCGTCGAAGTTGCCCGCCACCTGGAGGATCCGCGCGCCGTGCGCGAGCGCCTGGCTCATCTTGCCCAGCGCGATCTTGCCGTCCGGGATCAGCACCGCGCAGACCATGCCCGCGCGTACGGCGTAGGCGGCGGCCGAAGCGCTGGTGTTCCCGGTAGACGCGCAGATGACGGCCTCCGCGCCCTCCTCGGCGGCCTTGGAGATCGCCACGGTCATGCCGCGGTCCTTGAACGAGCCGGTCGGGTTCATGCCCTCGACCTTGAGGTGGACCTCGCAGCCGGTCAGCTCGGACACCACGTTGGCGCGCACCAGCGGCGTACCGCCCTCGCCGATGCTGACGACCGGCGTCGCGGCGCCCACCGGAAGCCACTCGCGATACTCCTCGATGACGCCGCGCCAGCCCCCGCGCGAGCGTGCCACGGTCTCCATCATCACGACTCCTGACTCCTACCGCCTCTTCGGCCTCGGCTTCTCGCCCTAATCGCCCTCGACCCGCATCACGGACATCACGTCGCGCACGGTGTCCAGGGCCCGCAGGCTCTCGACCGTGGCGGCGAGCGCGGCGTCGGTGGCCGCGTGCGTCGAGACGACGAGCCGCGCGTCGTCCCCCCGGCCGGACTGGCGCACGGTCTGAATCGACACCTCGTGGTCGGCGAAGACGAGCGCCACCTGGGCGAGCACACCGGCCTTGTCGTCCACGTCGAGCGAGATGTGGTACCGGGTGCGCGCCTCGCCCATCGACCCCACGCGCAGGTCGGCGTACGACGTGACGGACGGCGCCCGCCCGCCGTTCACCTTGTTGCGGCACACCGCCACCAGGTCCCCGAGCACCGCGCTCGCGGTCGGCGGCCCGCCGGCCCCCGGGCCGTAGAACATCAGCTGACCCGCGGCCTCGGACTCCACGAACACCGCGTTATACGCCTCGCGCACCCCGGCCAGCGGGTGTGAGCGCGGAATCATCGCCGGGTGCACGCGCGCGGTGACCGACTCGCGCACCGGGTCCAGCTCGCAGATGGCCAGCAGCTTGACCACCGAGCCCAGCTCGCGCGCCGAGGCGACGTCGGCGGCGGTGACCTCGGTGATGCCCTCCCGATAGACGTCCGCGGCGGTCACCTTCGTATGGAAGGCCAGCCCCGCCAGGATCGCCGCCTTCGCCGCCGCGTCGAACCCCTCGATGTCCGCGGTCGGGTCCGCTTCCGCGTATCCCAGCGCCGTAGCCTCGTCCAGCGCGTCCGCGAACCCCGCCCCGGTGCTGTCCATCCGGTCGAGGATGAAATTGGTGGTCCCGTTGACGATGCCGAGCACCCGCTTGACCTTGTCCCCGACCAGCGACTCGCGCAGCGGCCGCAGCAGCGGAATCGCTCCAGCCACCGCGGCCTCGTAATAGAGGTCCCCGCCGTGTTTCTCGGCGGCGGCGTGCAACGTCGCGCCGTCCTCGGCGAGCAGCGCCTTGTTCGCGGTCACCACGCTGGCGCCGTTCTCCAACGCGCCGAGGATGAGCGCGCGCGCGGGTTCGATGCCGCCGATGACCTCGATGACGACGTCCACGTCCCGGCGGGTCGCCAGTTCCAGCGCGTCGGTGGTGAACAGCGCCGGATCGACCGGCAGGTCGCGCACCCGATGCGGCCGGCGCACCGCGATCCCGGCGAGCTCGAGCGGGGCGCCGATCCGTGCGGCGAGGTCGGCGGCGGTGGTCGTCATGAGCCGGACGACCTCGGAGCCGACGACCCCGCAGCCCAGCAGCGCGACCCTGAGAGCCGGACGCTCGCTCATGCTTACCAACCTCGTCTGTGTCTAACGGCCCGGCCAGTCTCGCCGCTCAGTCCGTCTTCCGGTATCCGCTGTCCAATATCCGAGACATTCACGCCCCGTCCGCACGACTCGCCTCGCCGCCCCGCTCCCGCCTATCCCATGTCCAGGACCAGCAGGTCCTCTTCCGTCTCCCGCCGCACCAGCAGCCGCGAGCCCCCGTCGCGCACCGAAACTACCGGCGGACGCGGCGCGTGGTTGTAATTGGACGCCATCGAGCGGCAGTACGCCCCGGTAGCCGCCACGGCGATCAGGTCGCCCGGTGCGACGTCGGCGGGCAGCCACGTGTCGCGGACCACGATGTCGCCGGACTCGCAGTGCTTGCCGACGATGCGAGCGAGCATCGCAGGTGCCTCGGAGGTGCGTGACGCGAGCGCACACGTATACACCGCGTCGTAGAGCGCGGTACGGATATTGTCGCTCATGCCGCCGTCCACGGACACGTATGTCCGCAGACCGTCCAGCGCCTTGACCGTCCCCACCTCGTACAACGTGATGCCTGGCGTCCCGGCGATGGCGCGTCCAGGCTCGACTGTCAGCCGCGGCACGGGAAGTCCGTACCCGAAGCACTCGCGTCCGACGATCGCCTTGAGCGCAGCCACGATGTCGAACGCGTCCGCCGGATCGTCCCCACCTGTATAAGCGATCCCGAAGCCGCCGCCGAGGTCCAGCTCCGGCAGCTTGATCCCGTGCTCGTCGCGCACAGAGGCAAGCAGCCCGACCGCGCGGTGCGCGGCGACCTCGAAGCCCGAGGTGTCGAAGATCTGCGACCCGATGTGCGAGTGGATCCCCACCAGATCCAGCGAGTCGTGCTTCAGTACCTGCCGTACCGCCTCCGCCGCCGAGCCGCCGCTGAGCGAAAATCCGAACTTCTGATCTTCATGCGCGGTCGCGATGAACTCGTGTGTATGCGCCTCGACCCCGACGGTCACCCGCACCATCACCCGAGGCCGCTGCCCGCGCTGCGCCGCGAGCTGGGCGAGCCGCTCGATCTCTTCGAACGAGTCGAGCACGATCCGCCCGACCCCCGCGTCGAGGGCCCGAACCAGCTCGCCGCGCGACTTGTTGTTGCCGTGAAACGTCAGCCGATGCGCCGGAAAGCCGGCGGCCAGGGCGGTCCCCAGCTCACCGCCCGAGCACACGTCCAACCCCAGCCCCTCCTCGGCGGCCCACCGCGCGACCGCCTTGGACAGAAACGCCTTGCCGGCGTAGTGCACCGGCGGCTCAGCCGGGTCGTATTCGCCGAACGCGGCGAGCCACGCGCGTGCCCGTGTCCGCCAATCGGCCTCATCAATCAGATAAGCGGGCGTCCCATGCTCGGCCACCAAATCGCCGACCGAAACGCCGCCGACCCTGATCGCCCCGTCTGCCCCTCGATGCAGCGACGACGGCCACACCTTCGTTTCAAGTGCGTTGAGGTCGGCGGGCGGCGCGGGCACCCCGCCGCCGGGCAACACATCGGCGTATCGCGGCCCGGCCGGGTGCGCAGCGCGGCTCATCTCGGTCTCTTCCTCAGCTCAGTCCACTACTCGCCACTGGTCCACTACTCCCCCGCCGCACAACGCCCACCGCACGCCGCCCGCCCACTCGTCCATCCCATCCTCGACGAACAGGAGAGCATCCTCACTCACTCACATCCGCTCCGGCGCCGAAACCCCCAGCAGCTCCAGCCCGTTCGCCACCACCGTCTGCGCGGCCTCGGCCAGCCACATCCGGGCCCGGGTCAGCTCCGCCGGTACCGGATACCGCTCACTCGGCAGGATCCGGCACTCGTCGTAGAACTTGTGGTAAGCGGTCGCGACATCCTCGAGGTACCGGGCGATCCGGTGCACCTCCCGCAGCTCCGCCGCGCTCGCCACCACCCGGGGGAACTCGCCGAGCACGCCGAGCAGCTCCGACTCCCGCTCGTGCACGAGCAGCCCCGGGTCGAACTCGTCCGCCGAACCCCGCTCGATCCCCAGCTCAGCCGCGTTCCGCCGCACCGACGACATCCGGGCGTGCGCGTACTGCACGTAGAAGACCGGATTGTCGTTCGTCTTACTGGTCAGTACATCGATGTCCAGCGTGATGTTGGAGTCCGTGGACTGCCGCGTCAGCGCGTACCGCGCCGCGTCCACCCCGACCCACTCGACGACATCATCGATGGTGATGATGTTGCCGGCCCGCTTGGACATCCGGACTTCCTGGCCGTCCTTGAGCATCTTGACGAACTGGCCGATCTGGACCTCGATGTCCCGGTCCACGTCGTCGCCCGCGCAGGCCGCGATGGTCTTGAGCCGCCCGATGTACCCGTGGTGGTCGGCGCCGAGCAGGTAGATGAGCGGCGAGAAGCCCCGGTCCCGCTTGTTGACGTAGTAAGCGGTGTCGGACGCGAAGTAGGTCGTCTCGCCGTCCGCCTTGATCAGCACCCGGTCCTTGTCGTCGCCGAAGTCGGTGGTCCGCAGCCAGACCGCGCCGTCCCGCTCGAAGACGTGCCCCTGCGCCCGCAGCCGCTCAAGCGCCCGCTCGACGGCACCGCCGTCGTACAGCGACCGCTCGGAGAACCAGACGTCGAAGTGCGTGCCGAAGTCCTCCATCGACTGCTTGATCTGCTCGAGCATCAGCTCGAGCCCCAAGTCCCGGAACACCGGCAGCTGCTCGTCCACGGCCAGCGACAACAGCCCCGGCCGCCGTGCGACGACCTGCGCGGCGAGGTCGCTCATGTACGCGCCGACGTACCCGTCCTCGGGCACCGGCTTGCCGTTGGCGCCGGCGAGCAGCGACTCGGCGAACCGGTCGATCTGCACGCCCGCGTCGTTGATGTAGTACTCGGTGACAACCCGGGCGCCCGAAGCCCGCAGAATCCGCGCGAGCGCGTCACCGACCGCCGCCCACCGCACTCCGCCGATATGAATCGGTCCCGTCGGATTCGCGGACACGAACTCGAGATTGATGTTCTGCCCCGACAGCAGGGACCCGCTCCCATACGCCGCGCCGGCCAGCACAATGCTGCGCGCCAGCTCCCCGGCCGCCGCGGCGTCCAGCGTGATGTTCAGAAATCCCGGCCCGGCGATCTCGACCTGCTTGATCCCCGGCGCCGCCGCCAACCGCGAAGCAAGCACCGCGGCCACCTCGCGCGGTGACTTCCCGGCCGCCCGGGCGAGTTGCAGCGCGATGTTGGTGGCGTAGTCGCCGTGCTCCCGGTTCTTCGGGCGCTCCACCGTGACGGCGGAAGGCACGGAAACGGAGAGGTCGCCGGCGTCCACGGCATCCTGGAGCGCGGCGACCACGGCGGCGGACAGCTCGACTGGGGTCACGGGTCAAGGGTAAGGGACCACGCGATCCCGCCCCCAATCCGTTTTCCACAGTCCCAGGTCCCACTTCCCCCACTCACGCACTCCCCGACCGCGCCCCCAACCGCACTCCCCGACCCCACGCCCTCCCCACTCCTCGCCGCCCTTCCACCCTGACTCCCTACCGCTCCCTCAGCCTGCGCTGCGGCAGCGGCTCCTCCCCCTCATCCAGCAGCTCCAACAGCCGCCGCAACTCCCCTTGCTCCTGCGCCGACAGCTTCGCGAAGAGCTGCTCAGCCGCCTCCGCGCGCATCTTCCCGACCTGCCGCAACACCTCGGTGCCCGCCGACGTCAGCGCCACGATCGTGGCGCGCCGGTCCGTCGGATCCGGCTGGCGGGCGACGAAGCCCGCGGACTCCAGCGTGTCCACCATCGACGTGATGGAGCGCGGCACGACCTCCAGCGCCTGCGCCAGGTCGGCCATCCGCGGCCGCTCGTACCGCGAGATCACCCGCAGTGCCCGGGCCTGCGCCTCCGTCAACCCGAAGCGCTCATACGAAGGCGCGGAGCGCCGCCGGATCCGGTGCGCCGTGCGCAGGTACAACTCGGCCAGGCTCGGCGTGGCGGAGGCGGCGGACGGCAGGGCGTCGCCGGGCTCCACCGAGTCGGACAGGGTCGTCATAGCGCTGAAGTGTATTTCGAACGGTCCTGAAAACCCCAAGGTCCGGCTATAGGCCACCAACCGGTCCACCGCGCCCCGACCACACCCACCCCACGGACCCCGCAGCGCACTCCCCGTACGGCACCGCATGCCCCGCCCCGCCGACAACCTCCCGCAGCCATCGACACGGACCGCGGAGTCACCCACTCGCGTGATCATTCACCCGACGAACAGTACAATCGCACAATCAGAAGTACATAAGAGCTCACAAATACACGAGCATCATTCGAGCCCCGCCGCACTCCGCACCGCGTGCACGAGATCCTCCGGCTCGAAGGGCTTGGTGAGATAAGCCTCGACGCCGAGTTCCCGTCCCCGGGCCAGATCACTCTCCTGCGCGCACGCTGTCACCATGACGATCGGCAGGTCCTGCGTGGCGCTCCCGGACCGCAGCCGAGCCGCGGTCGAGAACCCGTCGAGCCGCGGCATCACCACGTCCAGCGTGATCACGTCGGGCGCGACCGTCTCGACGACGTCCAGGCACTCCTGCCCGTCCTCCGCGAGGAAGACCTCGAACCCCTCGAGCTCGAGATTCACCGCGATCAGCCGCCGGATCACCTCGCTGTCGTCCACCACCAGCACCCGCCGGGCCCGCGCCTGCGAACCTTCGCGCAGCTCAGAGCGCTCCTCCACGACTCCAGTCACACCACCAAGGCTAGCCGCGCGCCAAAGCGTGCGCGGGCACAACGCCGGAACTGGTATCGTTCATGCCGTTGCCCGCCCCCGTAGCTCAGGGGATAGAGCACCGCCCTCCGGAGGCGGGTGCGCAGGTTCGAATCCTGCCGGGGGCACACAGCTTTAAAAGCCAAAATGGCCCCTCACCTGCGT
The DNA here is from genome assembly GCA_046724665.1 of Actinomycetota bacterium. Classification (GTDB taxonomy): domain Bacteria; phylum Actinomycetota; class Actinomycetes; order Streptomycetales; family Catenulisporaceae; genus Actinocrinis. The sequence goes on along the minus strand of JBKOWZ010000071.1, from coordinate 4,001 downwards.
GAGGGGCCATTTTCGTATCTACCTGTGTATGACACGCTGCGTCACGCGGGGACGCCGCGTGACGGGTTCTGTGCCTGAGGCGTGCCTGAGCGATCTAGACGCCGTGCTCTTTCAAGAACGCGTCCACCTTGCCGTTGTTGATTTGGTCGCGGCCTGCGGTGCGGTGGCCGTAGACACGGTGGATCACCTCGGCGCTGTTGCCCGCGCGCTCGGCGACGTCCAGGGCGTCCACCCCGGCGTTGAGCATCACCGAGATACCGGCATGCCGGTTGTCGTACGGGTCCTCGGCGAACCCGGCCGCGAGTTGCGCCGGGGTGAAGGCCAGGGGCCGCGCCTCACGCCACACGCGCGTGTATGTAGAGGCCACCGGGATACCGCCGCGCTCGTTCCTGACGAGCCGCCCGTCCGGGGCGGTGCCGAACTCCGCGATGTGCGCGCGGATGATGGCGACCAGAACCGGAGGGATAGGGACGATGCGCACAGCCTTCTCGGAACGCGCCTTGAGACCGCGCTCGTCGTGGATGCGCCCGGTGTCGGTCCAGCGTCGCCCAGCGGTCGGCCTGGTCTGCGTGAGCCGAATGGAACCCCAGGCGTTCGGGTCTTCGGGAAGTGTGCAGTCGTAGTCGTGTACGAACAGGGCCTCCTCCGGTCTGAGCATGCCGTAGAACAGCATCGCGAACAGCACGACCAGCCGCCGGCCGCGTGCTCGGCGGTAGCTGCCCACGTACGAGATGGCGGCCAGCACGTCCGCAGCCTGTGCGGGATTGAAGACCACTGACTTGTCGATGGGACCGGACTTCTTCGGCGCCTTCTCATTGAGTTTGGCGAGCGGATTCACATCGAGCTCGCCTGACTCGATGCCGTAACTGATGAGGTTGACCAGCACGCCGCGCCGCCGACGAAAGTACGACTCGGCGGCTTTGCTCCCGTCCTGCGTAACCTTGAGCCTGTCGAGCGCCCGGCGGGCGGTCTTGGCGTCGGCCAGCGACGTGAGTGGGAGCGACGCGCTTTCGATCCACGCGAGCGCCTTGCGCTGGTCGGGTGGCAAGTCCGCCTCCCCGTAGGGCGACGGAGAGCGGGGAACCCGCTCCGGCCGTTCGCCGTCGGACCATAGCGAGGGAACGAACGCGTACGTGGACAGTGCTCGCCACAAGGCATTCCCGTTGGGACGCTGCGGCGCGTCTTCAACCATGACAACGGCCAGCGCGGAGAGCGTTTGCGCGATCGTTTCACGAGACTTAGCCGAAACGTCGGGCCACTTCATCCCGGCGTACTCTCTTGCGAACGCCAGGAATGAGATTTGCGGCGGTTCTCCTTCCTCAGACTCCGCAGGGAGCATCGAGACGGGAAGCCCGGTATCGAGATCGAACGGCTCGCCGCGGTTCTTCGCCGTCACCAATTCCGAACGGAACGAGTCGAGTTCGGGCATCGAACCGAAGGTTTCGGAGAACGGTCTATCACGTCCAGGCAGCTTCCACCGAAGGCGATATTTCGTCTCGCCCCCTGGCGTGACCGAAGGGACCTCGTACATCTTATAGATGCGGACGCCGTAGACCCTTTTCACTCGGCGCCCCGGGTTGTACGCGATTCAAGCCACGCCCTGTACACGGACTCGTAGATGCGTAGCCCGCCGCCCGGAAGGGGAAAGGTTTCAGGCGCTGTGCCCGCCCTTTTCCAGCGGTAGAAGGTTCGGGTCGAGATCCCCAAGTCTTTCGTTACCTCCGCGACTGTGAGTTTGCGTCCGCTGCGCAGCACCGGCCGACTAGATTTCGCCGCACCGGTCTTTGCCTGCGCCGAAGGATTCCGATTCGGGGGCCTTGTGTACGCGTTCATATACGGACTCCATTCATCGGGCGGGAAACACGGCTAGCCCGCCGGCGTTATGGCATGCCGACAGGCTGTGTGCGGGTTCTGGTTGAGGTGCGACTGAACGGGCAAGCGAATCGCCGCCGCTCGGCGGTCTGACGTGGCGTTTCGCAGCGAATGGCCCTGCGTGTGCGTGCGGGCGGATCGCTTGCCGAAGGTCTCGCCAGGGCGTGAACGCGCCCAGGCCCGGGTCAGGGTGCGAAGGTGTTCGGGTGGATTATCCAGCAACCCTGATACTGCCCGAGCCTGGGCTGTTCCTCTCGGAGCAGGCTCTGTGCGAGCACGTTCTGAGTGTGCTCGACCGCTGGTTTGAGATCGAGCGGGAGGTGACCGGTTCGTATTGGAATGGACCGCGGGTACGCATCGACGCGGTTCTACGGCCTCGGGATCCGGCGGCGTGGGCTGACGAGCGGCCCGCGTTCGGGGTCGAGTTCAAACTGCCCGCGCTCAACGTCGGGGAGGGGGAGTATTTCCATTGGGCTGCTCAGGCGGTGGACTACACCCATGTGGAGTGGAACGGGTACGGGCGGTTGCAGGTGTTCCTGTGTCCGACACCGGCGCTGGCCGTGTTGATGACCGCGGCTCAGATAGCCGAGGGCCGCCAGTGGCGTCGCAAGTTCGCCTCCGATCGGGAGGCGGAACGTTCGCGACGCTACTGGGCCGAAATCCTTCCTGCCGTGGAGCAGGAGCTATCACCCGCGCAGCGTGAGCTTGATGCGCGCAGGTGGTGGCGCGAATTGGGCCATGGAGGCGGTGAAGCGGAGGACAGGGCGCGCCGTGAGGGCTTCGAGAACGCCTTCGAACGCAGCGTGCGCCAGGGCATCGTGACCGCGCGCTCGATGATGCACCTGCTCGGGCAGCTCAACGTCGGTGAGCTCATGCCGGTGGAACAGCATGGGTAGGCACTGCTTCGATCCGGACACGTGCTGTGGTCGCAGGAGCAGGGAGTACGCAACCGGTGGAGCCTGCGCCCCGGGCTGGCGTCGAATTAGAACACCGATGCCCGACCAGGATCGGCGGCAAGGATCGTTGATCCTCGACCGAGCTTCCGGTCAGGTGCTGCGGTGGCGGGGCGTCAGGGGCCTGGCTTGCCCGTTGGTGAGGGCTCGGCGGGCGATGCGTTCGGCGGTGTGATGGGGCAGGCCTGCTGCGGTGGCGGCGGCGATGAGTTGGTCGAGGACGTCGTGTTCGGTGGCGTGGGCGCGGGTGAGGTATCCGCCGATTTGGTAGGCGAGGGCGGCGAGTGCCGTTCTGCGGCCATCGGTGAGGCTGGCGAGGCGGCGTGTGCCATTGCGTAGGACGATGTCCAGGTAGGCGGTGGGGGCGTTGCGCGCGGCGGTGGCGGGGCGAGGGCGTATCGGTTGCGGGGGGCCTGAGATACGGATGACTTCGCGGGCGAGCCAGTCGGGCATGCGGCCCGGATGGCGAGGATCCCCGCCGGTGTGTCGGTAGGTGCCGGTAGTGATGCTGGTGCCGGGCGCCAGGCCGTAGGACCATCCTGCCTTGATATCGACTTGCCATGCGATGACCTTCTGGCGCAGATCGGGGGCGGGTGCCTGGTACCAAAGGTGTCGTCCCCCGCTCGGGGTGTCGGTGGTGACCGGCTGGCACGTGGGGTCGGCGGGCCAGGGGTGTGGTCCGCCGCGTAGTCGAGCGAGCAGGCGCAGGCTGTCGCGGCCGTCGCGGTAGCGCTGGTCTTCCCATCCGGTGGCAGCGGGCTCGGTGTTCAGGTCGATGCCGGGCAGCAGTTCGGTTTCGGGACGCTGGGGTGGGGAGTCGGCGTGGGTATCGATGTCGATCAGGACAAGACCGGAGGGTCCGGCCGCCACGGCGACGGCGGCGCGGGGCGTGGCGGTCCACCAGCGGTGGAGGCGTTCGGGGTCGGTGGTGGCGGCGCGTACGCCGTGGCACCACGCTCCTGCCGCGAGACACGGGCAGGTCTCGATCGGATGCGAGCGGCCGGGCTGTTCGCGACAGTCAGGACAGTTGCCCAGGGGGCGTTTGCTGCTCGGGGAGATCGGGAACACGTGCCAGCCCGCGGACGCGAGCCGCAGCGCGAGGGTGAGGGGTGGGGACATGGTGACTCCAGAGCCCCGCGCGCAGCGCGGGGGCGTGCATCCCTCACGGTCATAGGT
>JBKOWZ010000305.1:0-5422 GCA_046724665.1 Actinomycetota bacterium | reverse complement strand
CTGGTTCCGTGTTGGGGTGCCCAACCAGCCGGCGGGGGGGTTGCCGCCGCGCGCGGGATGCGGGGGGACCACGCCCGCGGTGTACACGGCGACATGAGCTCGAATAAGTCTGAAATTGCTTCAGATGTGTGCGCACACATCGGATGAAGAGATCACACATTTGCGCGTGCCGTCGTGCCGCTGCGCCCGCCGGCAGCGAAAGCATCTGCGATGACGGAGGTCTTCGTGTCCCTGATTCCAAGGTTTCGGCGGCGAACGCGGCTGCTCGCCGCATGTCTCATGGCGGCGGCGATCGCCGTGCCGGTCTCCGCGACCAGCACCGTTGCCACCGCGGCGACGTCAGGCCCCTGTGACATCTACGCCTCGGGCGGCACGCCGTGCGTGACCGCGCACAGCACCACCCGCGCGCTGTTCGCGGCCTACGACGGCCCGCTGTACCAGGTCCAGCGCTCCTCTGACGGCAGCTATGCGAACATCGGCCTGCTCGCCGCGGGCGGGGTCGCCAACGCCGCGCAGCAGGACTCGTTCTGCGCCGGCACCAACTGCACCATCACCAAGATCTACGACCAGACCGCGAACCACAACGACATGCCGATCTCCTGGGGCGGCTTCTGGAAGGGCCCGGGCCCCAACGGCGCGGACGTCGGCGCCAACGCCACCGCGCTGCCGCTGACCGTGGGCGGGCAGAAGGCCTACGGCGTCAAGGTCACGCAGGGCGTGGGCTACCGCGTGGACTACGCCAAGGGCGTGCCGACCGGCGCACAGCCCGAGGGCGTGTACATGGTCACCTCGTCCAACTACGTCAACCAGTGGTGCTGCTTCGACTACGGCAGCGGCGAGAACAGCCACACCGACACCGGCAACGCCACGATGAACGCCATCGAGTGGGGCACCGCGTGCTGGTTCGGCGGCTGCACCGGTTCCGGCCCGTGGGTCGAGGCCGACCTCGAGAACGGCATGTACAGCTCGAGCACCGGCCCGAACCAGCCGAGCTACACCGGGGTGAACTTCCCCTTCGTCACCGCGATGGAGAAGAACAACGGCACGACCAACTTCACGATCAAGTACGGCAACGCCAACAGCGGCGGGCTGACCACGGGCTTCTCCGGGGCGCTGCCGAGGGGCTACTCGCCGATGAAGACCGACTCCTCGATCCTGCTGGGCACCGGCGGCGACAACAGCGTCAGCGGCGTCGGGTACTTCTTCGAGGGCGCGGTCACCAACGGCTACCCCACCGACGCCACCGAGAACGCCGTGCAGACCAACCTGACCGGGGCGGGCTACTCGTTCGGCGGCGGCAACACCGGCGCCAAGACCGGTCCGTTGCACGCCGTGGGTGCGAGCAAGTGCCTTGACGACCCGAACTCGACGACGACGCTGGGCACGCAGCAGCAGATCTACTCGTGCAACGGCGCCGCGAACCAGACCTGGACCAAGACCACGTCGGGCCAGCTGACGGTGTCGGTGGGCGGCCAGACGCTCTGCCTGGACGCCAACAACCACGGCACGACCAACGGCACGAAGGTGATCATCTGGTCCTGCAACGGCCAGACGAACCAGCAGTGGAACTTCAACGCCAACGGCACCATCACCGGCGCGCAGTCGAACCTCTGCCTCGACGTGACCGGCGCGTCCACGGCCAACGGTGCCCTCGTCGAGCTGTGGTCCTGCAACGGCGGCAGCAACCAGCAATGGACCCTCGGATAGCACCGGATCGAGGAGAAGGCACTCAGGTGAACATCGTGAACGACACTCCCGCGCGCGGGAGCGGCCGCCGGCGCGGCCGTATCAGGATGCTGCTCGGCGGCGTCGGCGCCGCGGCGCTCGCCCTGGCGGCCGCCGTGATGCCCACGACCGCCAGCGCCGCGACGACGATCTGCAACAGCCAGACCGGCAACACCAACGGCTACTACTACTCGTTCTGGACCGCCGGCGGCGGCTCCGCGTGCATGACCTTCGGCTCCGGAGGCAACTACAGCACGTCCTGGAGCAACGTCAACAACTTCGTCGGCGGCGTGGGCTGGGGCACCGGCGGACGGATGACCGTCAACTACTCCGGCAGCTTCAACCCCTCCGGCAACGCCTACCTCTCCCTCTACGGCTGGACCACCAACCCGCTGGTCGAGTACTACATCGTGGACAACTGGGGCAGCTACCGGCCCACCGGCAGCTACAAGGGCACCGTCACCAGCGACGGCGGCACCTACGACATCTACGAGACGACCCGCTACAACGAGCCCTCCATCATCGGCACCGCCACCTTCAACCAGTACTGGGCCGTACGCCAGGCCCGGCGCACCGGCGGCAGCATCACCACCGGCAACTTCTTCGACGCCTGGGCCAGCCACGGGATGAACCTGGGTCAGTACAACTACATGATCCTGGCCACCGAGGGCTACCAGAGCAGCGGCAACTCCAACATCACCGTCGGCGGAACCTCCGGCGGAGGTGGCGGAGGCGGTGGCGGCGGAAGCGGCAGCCCGCTGCACGCGGTGGGCGCCGGCAAGTGCCTCGACGTGCCGAACTCCAGCACGACACTGGGCACCCAGGCGCAGATCTGGGATTGCAGCGGGCAGGCCAACCAGTCCTGGACGCACACCTCGTCGAACCAGCTGACCGTCACACTCAACGGCACGACCCTGTGCCTGGACGCCTACAACCACCAGACCACCAACGGCACCAAGGTGGAGACCTGGTCCTGTAACGGCCAGACGAACCAGCAGTGGAACATCAACTCCAACGGCACCATCACCGGCGTACAGTCAGGCCTCTGCCTCGACGTCACCGGCGCTTCCACGGCCAACGGCGCGCAAGTCGAGCTGTGGTCGTGCAACGGCGGCAGCAACCAGCAGTGGAAACTCGGCTAGCCGCCGGACCTGTTCCTCAAGACAGCCGCCTGCCTGCCGGAGCGGTGCTTCCGCTCCGGCAGGCAGGCGGTAAACGCGCGGTCAGCCGAACAGCCGGCGCTGGATCTCGCGCCGGTAGTCCTCGAGGGTGTTGTCCAGGTGCACGGCCGTGGCCTGGGCCGCGGCCTCCGGATTGCCGTCGCGGATCGCCTGGTAGATCGCGTCGTGTTCGGCGACCGCGCCCTCGGCGTGCCCGCCGACGGTGCCGTGCAGCCCGATCGTGCTGGACTGGCGTTGCAGGCGGCGGGCCTCGCGCACCGAGGCGACGAGGAACGGGTTGTGCGACGCCGCGGCGATGCCGAGATGGAACTCGTCGTCTCCGCGGTCGAACAGCGCGACCTGTCCGGTGCGGTAGCCGTCGCGGCACAGCTGGGCGGCCGCCTCGATGGCGCGCAGCTCGGCGGGGGTGGCGCGGGTCGCCGCCAGCCGGCCGGCCGCAGTCTCCTGCACCCGGCGGAACTCGAAGAGCCGGTAGACGTGGTCGAGGTCGGTCGGCAGGAAGAAGCCGCCCCAGCGAGTGGAGCCGAGCATGCCCTCGTCGTCGGCGACGAACAGGCCGCGGCCCTTCTGGGCGCTGACCCGGCCGATCGCCGAGAGGATCTTGACCGCCTCGCGCACGACGGTCCGGCTGGTGCCCAGCCGCGCGGCCAGCTCGTTCTCGGTCGGCATCCGGTCTCCGGGCGCCAGCCGCAGCTCAGCTATCAGGTGCAGGATCTGCTCGGCCACCAGCTCGTAACCCGGCCGGTAGGCACTGGGCGCCGGCGCGACTTCCCGCTCCTGCTCAGGCGGCAGCTCCCCCGCCGCCAGCGTGGGCGTGCCATCCACCGGCCTGCCTCCTCCATCACGAACCACACGAAGAGTATGGCCCACTCACACCAACATCGTGAGCATACACAGCACCGACGCCACCGGCTGCGATGAGTACTATCTATCCGAGGCTTTTGTTCCATTTTCCCAGCACAGATCTGGAAGATCTTGAAAATAGGTAGGCTCATCCTGTTGACGCGAACCGGCATGGGCCGCTCTTATGGGTACCCGAAGCCCTCCCACAACGCAGTGGAGTCGTGATGACAGGTTCAGTCCGCGCCGCGGGCGCGATCAGGGGAAGCCGGGGCGGCGGCCGCGGACGCGCGGCGCTGCTGGCCGCCGCCGGCACGTTCGCCCTCGCCGCCGTCACCGCCTGCGGCGGCAGCGGCACAGGCAGCACAGGCACCGGCGCGCAGAACGGCTTCACGCCGGCGGCGCAGACCGGCGGGACGCTGACCGTATGGGTGGACTCGACGCGTCTCCAAGCCGCGCAGCTGTACCAGAAACAGCACCCGGACGTGAAGATGAACATCGTCAGCTACGACGGGGACGCCAACGGCTCGAACTACCTCCAGACCAAGGTGAGCCTGTTCAACCGCACCCGCGGCGGCTGGCCGGACGTGGTCTTCAGCTCGCAGAACAACGAGGTCACCTGGGCGGTGCAGGCCGGCTTCACCGCGCCGCTGAACAAGGGCCTGATACCGCAGGCGACGCTCGCGGGGTGGGCGACCGGCGCGAACGACCCGTGCACCGTGAACGGCACGCTCTACTGCCTGCGCAACGACCTGTCGCAGACCGTGCTGTGGTACGACGCGAAGCTGATGAAGCAGTGGGGCTACCAGATTCCCACCACCTGGGAGCAGTACCGGGCACTGGGCCAGAAGGTCGCGGCCGAGCACCCCGGCTACCTGGTCGGCGACGCCGGAGACACCTTCGCCCCGGAGATCTACCTGTGGGCCGGCAAGTGCGGCGCGAACCAGATCACCGGCCCGAAGGCCGTCAAGGTGAACACCACGAGCGCCAACTGCACCAGGATGGCCTCGCTGCTCGACACCCTGATCGCGAACAAGACGATCTCGCTCAGCAGCGTGTTCAGCTCGGACTTCGACAAGAACTACGCCGACAAGATCCTGATGCTGCCCGGGCCGGCCTGGTACGGCGGCGCGCTGTTCCAGGGCACCTTCAAGACCCCGGCCGGGCAGATCGGCGTCGCCCCGATGCCGCAGTGGTCCGACGACGCGTCGCCGTCGGTGGGCAACGTCGGCGGCGGCACCTGGCTGCTGTCCGCGCACAGCGCGAACCTCAAGGCCGCCACGGCGTTCCTGACCTGGGTGACCACCGCCGACGACTACCAGGGCAAGCTTGCCCCCGGGTTCCCGGCGTACACCGCGGCGGCCAAGACCTGGCTGGCGAACCAGGTCTCGTCCGGCTACTACGCGAACGACATCACCGGGCCGCTCCAGGCCGCCGCGAACCAGGTGTGGTCCGGCTGGGGCTACGGGCAGTTCAGCCAGGAGGCGATCTGGGCGGCCACCGTCACCCCGGGCCTGAACGCGGGCAAGAGCATCGTCTCGCTGCTGCCCGCCTGGCAGAGCGCGATCGAGAACTACGCGCGTTCCGACGGGTACCAGGTCAGCGCCTCGTGAGCGCTGCCGAGACCGGCCGGGGCAGGGCCCCGCGCACCGCCCGGCGCGTGCCCAGGGCCCGCC
>JBKOWZ010000102.1:0-4814 GCA_046724665.1 Actinomycetota bacterium | reverse complement strand
GGTGATGCCGGCCTCGTTCAGCGCCACCATGGTGTTCGACGCGCGGGCGCCCTTGAAGCAGTACAGGTAGACCTCGGAGTCCGCGGTGACGCCGGACTCGGCACAGACCTGCCTGATCTGCTCGGGCTCGAGGAACATCGGGATCTCGCTGTCCGAGCGCATCAGCTTGTACCACTCGATCCACACGGCGCCCGGGATGCGGCCCTTGCGCGGCGCGAAGTCCTTGCCGTACGGCGAGGAGCTCTCGCCGGTCCACTCGTCGCGGTCGCGCACGTCGAGCTTGACGATGCCGTCCTGCTCCAGCGCGCTGAGCATGTCCTGCCAGGTGATCATCAGCGAGCTGTTGACCTCCGGCGCGAACGGCTTGGCGACCGGCTTGACCTCCTCGGTGCTCATCTCCAGGCCCGCGGCCTTCCACGCCTGGAGGCCGCCGTGCAGGATCTGCACCCGCTCGTGGCCCAGGTAGCGCAGCAGGAACCAGCCGCGGCAGGACTGGCCGTAGCCGGTGTTCATCGAGTCCTCGTAGATGACCACGGTCTCGTCGCCGCCGACGCCGACCGAGCCGAACAGGTCGGTGAAGGTCTTCTGGAGGTGCTGGATGCCGTCCGGGGTCGAGGTGGCCAGGAAGCTGAAGATCTCGCGCAGGTTGACCGCGCCGGGCAGGTGGCCCGCCGCGTACTCCTCAGGCGTCCGGGTGTCGATGACGACCAGACTCTCATTCCCCTTGATCATCGCGTCGAGTTCGGCCGGGGTGACCAGAGGCTTGATGATGGTTTCCATAGCCGTAGCCTTTCCAGATTTCGTGATGCAATCAGCGCGAAAGGAAACTCGGATGCCGGCCCCGGCGCGGCGGCGTGAGGGCACACCCACCCTTTTGGCACACGCCCGTGGGACCGGGCATCGGCAACTACTGCCCGCGACAGATGATCAACTCGTGAATACCGCTCGCCGTGATTCGGTACGGCGGGCGGCGGCCCACGTCGTCATCGTTGCCTATTGCAATCGTTCCCGCCGGGCCGGGCCGCCACATCTTCCTGGTTGCCCACTTCGGCGTTTGAGCTGCGCGGTGATCCATCCGGGCGGCGCCCGGGGCACTGCGCAGCGGCCGGCTGCGCCGGCAAAGCCTGACGGTGAATTGATTCGCAGTGCATTTCCCGGCGCCCGCGACGCGCCGGGTGGCGCCGCACTCGGGGCGCCGGATCAAGGTGCTGCCATCGGTGTTCCGGGCCGGACGCCCGGCGGGACACCGCCCGCCGGCCCCGGCCCGGACCCGACGAGGAGGGCGACCGCTTCGAGTCTTGTATCAGCTTGCGTAGTCACGGCGCCGGTTAGGAACGGCGCCGCGACGCCCTGCCGAACTCCTACGGCCGCGAAGCTACTTCTTCAGGCCCCACTTGACGATGCCGTCGGTCGGCGCCGCCTCGCGCAGCTCGTAGGTGGTCGCGAAGCTGCCGAACAGGCCCTCGTCCGAGAACGCGGCGGTCTTGAGCATGTCGTTCATGGCCGCGCCGTTGTCGCGGCTCATGTACACCTCCTTGCAGGTGTACGAGCCGTGCGTGCCGTACACGCCGCCCTGGCCGGGGCCGGCCAGGTCGAGCCCGTGCAGCGTAACGTCGCCGTCGGGGGTCTTCCAGGTGTAGTCGAAGGTGTGGTTCTCCAGGTTGAACCGGATGTCCCACAGCACCAGGCTCTGGCCGGTCACCACGTTGGTCACGATGGTGCTGCCGTCGAACAGCAGGAAGCCGGTCCCGTTGCGCAGGTCGAAGTCCCCGCCCTTGAGCTGCCAGGTCGTGGTGGTCATCGTCGCCTCGACCGAGTGCGCCCACGGGTTGACCGGCGAGATGACGATGTCGTTCGCCAGCATGTTGTTGATGTAGGACTTTGTCATGTACAGCGTGGCCGTGCCGCTGACCACGGTCGGGCTGTCGGAGGCGACCGCGGTCGCGGCCTCGGCCTCCGCCGTAATCGTCGCTGAGGACAAGCGGATCAACTCCCTCGATGCGGTGACGTGCGTGTGCCAGTCCGCGACCCGCCGGCGGCCGGCGGTCGCGGCCACAGCCGCGGTCGGCCCCGGAGGCAGGCGGTGGCCACTTCATCGTCGTCGCGGCGCCGGGACGTCACATCTCCTTGGTTGCTCAGTTCACCTCGAAGTCCATCTCGAAGTCCGGCAGCGCCAGCAGGATCGGCGGATCGGTCGGCTCGATGCCGCGCATCGTCAGCCGCACGTGCAGATCGTCGCCGTCGATGACCTTGACCGGTCCCTCGCGCGCGACCATCCGGACGCGGGCGGCGGCGCGGTCCGGCTTGTCGGCGTCGGCGCCGATGGCGAGCACGTACCACTCGCCCTCCGGCACGGGCAGCCTGAACTCCAGCAGGCCGCCGGAGCCGTCGAGCACCGCGCCGGCCACCAGCGGGCCCTGCGCGATCGCGCCGACGAACAGGCCGAGGAAGACGCGGTTGATCCGCTCCTGCGGCGGCACCGACACCTCGCCGCCGATCGAGCCCGAGGTCTTGTACGGCACCCAGGCGGCGTGCCCGTGTCCCTCCATCGGCTCGGCCGACAGCCGCGGGCACTCCTTGCGCGCCTGGTCGAAGGCCGGTATGCCGCGGAAGAACCCCGACGCGCGGCGGAACTGGTTCGGCGAGATCCCGACGCTGCGGGTGAAGCGGGTGGTGAAGGTGCCGAGGCTGTTGTAGCCGACCAGGTAGGAGATGGAGGTGACCGTCTCGGTGGTCTTCAGCAGCAGGTCCTTGGCCCGGTGCAGCCGGATCGCGCTGAGGAACCGGCCGGGCGAGACCCCGGTGACCGCGAGGAAGGTGCGGGAGAAGTGGAACTGGCTGAGCCTGGCCACTTCAGCCATGTCGTTGAGTGAGATCGGCTCGTTGTAGCGTTCGTACATATAGGAGACGACACGTTCGATATCGCTTCGCAACACTGCTCCCAGTCGATCGTCCCGAGTCGCACAGTGTTTCCGTATGCGCCGAACGACGGCGAGCAGCCGGCCCGCGCCGTGTGAGGCCGCCGCGGGCAGACCGCCTCCCCCGCGCCGGCCGGGGAACGGCCGCGCCGGGGGCACGCCCGGAGATCAGGCGCGCTTGACCAGCACGGCCTGGATCAGCCGGGCCCGGTCCTGCTCCAGGTTGTCCACGATCGTCGCGACCTTGACGCCCATCTGCGGCACGAACACGTGCAGGCCGAGCGGGCTCGGCGGGGCGGCCATCAGAGCCTTCATGAACTCCGTGTTGCTCGCCGTCAGGTCGTTCCACGCCTCGGCCTCGAAGCCCGCGCCCTCCAGGACCTTGCGCAGTTCGTCCTCGCCGGCCAGGTGGCTCAGCTCGGGCCGGTCCGCCCACGGCACCGGGAACAGCAGCGGCTCGACCGAACCGGCCACCACGTCCCAGATCGCCAGCTTCCCGCCCGGCGCCAGCACCCGCGCCGCCTCGGCGTAGAGCCTCGCCTTGTCCGCGACGTTCATCTGGACGTGCTGGCTGACCACGATGTCGAAGCCGCCGTCCGGGTAGGGCAGGTCGAGCACGTCCGCCTCGCGCGTCTCGATCAGCTCGTCCAGCCCGACCAGGCCGTTGAGCCACTGCGCGGCGGTCACGTACTCGGCGGTCAGATCGACCGCGCTCACCTTGCAGCCGTACTTGTTCGCGAGGTAGCGCGCGGTGCCGCCGATGCCGGTGCCCGCGTCGAGCACCCGGTCCCCCGCCTTGACGCCGAGCAGGTCGATCAGCCCGATCGTGGCCAGCGGGCCGCTGACGTGGAAGTGCTCGAGCGGCATGAGCTGGTCGGCGGTCAGCGAGTCGAGCTGGACGCCCGCCTCGGTCAGCGCCTGTTCGATGCGCTCCCGCGTGGTTCCGGTGGCGTACTGGTCCGAGATCGGCCGCGATTCAGTAGTCATCAGTACATCCTCGATGGTGAGGGGGAAGATGTGAGCTGCCGGTTTGATGCGTCGCCGGAGCGGCTGCGGGGGCGACTCAGTCGCGTTTCCAAACTTACCATACGTGGACTCAGATCAGCGGTGTTCACCGCCGTCAATTCCGGCATGGTCCTGCCACCGCCCGGCACGGCGCCCCATTACATAGCAATGTTACATAACATCGTTGTATTTTCGGGGCGTCGCGGACCTGCCATGATGTGAAGAGTGAGCCCACGTCAAGCAGACCCCGACCTCGGCGCGACGTTGATGGATGCGGCCGCGCGGCTGCTGATCGAGGAGGGTCCCAACGCGCTGTCCACCCGGCGCCTGGCCGCCGCCGCGGGCACGTCCACCATGGCGGTCTACACCCACTTCGGCGGCATGGACGACCTGGTGCGGGCGATGGTGCACGAGGGGTTCCGCCGGCTGAGCGCGCGGATGGGCGACGTGGGCAAGTCAGCGGACCCGGTGGCGGACGTGGCCGCGCTGGGCATCGCGTATCACGACAACGCCCTGGAGAACCGGCATCTGTACTCGGTGATGTTCGGCGGCTCCACCCTCGGCGGCTTCGCCCTCAACGAGCAGGACCGGCAGTACGGCCGGTACACGCTGGAGCCGGTCGCCCGCGCGGTGGCCCGCTGCATGGAGGCCGGCCGGTTCCGACCAGGCGACCCGCAGGCCGTGGCGAACCAGATGTGGATCGCGCTGCACGGCCTGGTCACGCTGGAGCTCGGCGGCTTCCTGATCGAGCCGTACACCGCGGACGCGCTGTTCGGCGCGCAGGTGCGCAGCCTGCTGATCGGGGCCGGCGACAGCATCGAGCACGCCAGCGCCTCGATGCGCGCCGCGCAGGCGCGCTGACGCCCTTCGGGCCTGGCCGGGGCCGACCCG
>JBKOWZ010000019.1:0-30065 GCA_046724665.1 Actinomycetota bacterium | reverse complement strand
CCCCCCATCTCATCCACCGCCTCCACCTCTTCCATCACTACCTCCACCTCCACCTCCACCGCCGCCGACGACTCCGCCGCCTCAACGACCTCTCGGACTGCGCGCGCCACGACCGCTCCCGAGTAACCCCTCCGCGCCAAGAACCCGGCCAGCCGACGCACCTTCACCTCTGGTGCCACCGCCGGCATCCGCTCATACCGGGACCGCGCGATACGGCACGCCGTCTGGAACTCCTGGTCCGGGTCCAGCCCGCCTACCGCCTCAGCGACCACGTCGGCAGCCACACCCCGCCGACGCAGCTCTGCGGACAACGCTCGGCCGCCCTGTCCGCGGACCCGATGCCTCGACTCGACGAAGGCCTCCGCGTAGTCGCGGTCGTCGATCAGCCCGACCTCTTCAAAGCGGTCGAGCACCGCGGCCGCCGCCTCGGGTGCGACTCCCTTGCGCTGCAACAGGGCTTCCAGTTGCCCTCGGGTGCGCGCCGCCCGGGACAGCGCGTCGAGCGCGATCCGCCTCGCGGCCGACTCGCCGCCGGCCTCCGATCCTTCCGCGCCCCGCTCACCAGCAGACCTGAGCCCCTCAACAGACTCAGGCCCGCCAGCAGCGAGTGCGCGCGCCTGATCCGTGAGCGCATGGACCGGTGCCGCGTCCCCGGCGACTTCGTCGCCGTCGCTCACAGGCCGGAGGCGTCAGCGCTAGCGCTCGCGGCCTTAGTGCGTGACCGAGCAGCCTTGACCGGAGCCTCGGCCGGTTCGGCGGCACTGGCCGGCTTAGCGTCCACCGCGGGCGCGTCCAACTGCGCGCCGACGCCGAGCTTCTCCTTGATCTTCTTCTCGATCTCGTGGGCGATGTCGGGGTTGTCCTTCAGGTAGGAGCGCGCGTTCTCCTTACCCTGCCCGAGCTGGCCGTTCTCGTAGGTGTACCAGGCTCCGGACTTGCGGACGAAGCCGTGCTCGACACCCAGGTCGATCAGGCTGCCCTCGCGGCTGATCCCGTGACCGTAGACGATGTCGAACTCGGCCTGCCGGAAGGGCGGCGCCACCTTGTTCTTGACGACCTTCACCCGGGTGCGGTTCGCCACCGCGTCCTGGCCGTCTTTCAGCGTCTCGATCCGCCGCACGTCCAGCCGTACCGAGGCGTAGAACTTCAGCGCCCGGCCGCCGGTCGTCGTCTCCGGCGAGCCGAACATCACCCCGACCTTCTCGCGCAGCTGGTTGATGAAGATCGCGGTGGTCTTCGACTGGCTGAGCGCACCGGTCATCTTCCGCAGCGCCTGGCTCATCAACCGAGCCTGAAGGCCGACGTGCGAGTCGCCCATCTCGCCCTCGATCTCGGCCCGGGGTACCAGCGCGGCCACCGAGTCGATGACGATGATGTCCAGAGCGCCAGAGCGGATCAGCGTGTCCGCGATCTCCAGGGCCTGCTCACCGTTGTCGGGCTGCGAGATGTACAGGTTGTCCGTGTCTACGCCGAGGGCCTTCGCATACTCCGGGTCGAGGGCGTGCTCGGCGTCGATGAACGCGGCCAGCCCGCCGGCCCGCTGGGCGTTGGCCACCGCGTGCAGGGCCACGGTCGTCTTGCCGCTGGACTCCGGGCCATAGATCTCGACGACGCGCCCGCGTGGCAGCCCGCCGACGCCCAGAGCGACGTCGAGCGCGATCGCGCCGGTCGGGATGACGTCGATCGGTGCACGCGTCTGATCGCCCATGCGCATCAACGAGCCCTTGCCGAACTGCCGCTCGATCTGCGCGAGGGCCGCGTCGATCGCCTTCTCCCGATCGGTGGACGCCGCCATGGTTCACTCGCCTCCGTGTGTTGGTCCCCTCGGTCCGGGAACCACTGGTTTGGGGTTTTGGGGTTTCGACGAGAACGCTACCGGCCACCACCGACAACGCCGCCGAGCCCCGAAGCACACTCACCGCGGCGTCCTCGCCGCTCTCGCAGCCACCGCGTCTCAATGCCATGTGTCTCAGTGGCCACTGTTTCACGTTCATGAGACCTGTGGCGGGGAAATCCCGAAAAATCCTGGCAAACCCGCGCACGAGCGACGGCCCAACTCCGTAGTAGAACTATAGTTCGAAAATCATACACATGCTTAGCCCCAAGCAGAACAGCCATAGCCCGTATCCACCCCACACCCCAAGAACCTCCCCAAGGCATCCAAGCGCTCCCCATCCAGCCACGGCACCCCCCACCATCTGGCAGTCCCTGCGATTGCCTACGATGTGCGGGGTACAGGTGGAAGCCCGAGGTGATCGCGCATGACGACCGGACTGCCCGCAGCGGGCTCGCATACGCTGGTCAGCGCCTATTCCGGGCCGCCCGCCCTACAGAACTCCAGCTACGCGACCCAGTGGACGCTCAACCCGTGGGTCCTCACCGTCGTCGTTACCGCAGCGACGCTCTACCTAATCGGCGTCAGGCGGCATAAAGCGGCTGGCGGACAGTGGCGGTTCAGTGAGACGGCGCTGTTCCTGACAGGGCTCGGGCTCTTCGCATTCGTCTCGATGTCGTTCCTCGGAGCGTACGAGCGGACCCTGTTCTGGCCGCGAGCGGTGCAGAACACACTGCTGATCATGGTTGTGCCGATGCTCCTGGCGCTCGGTGCCCCGCTAACCCTCCTGTTGGCGAACTGCTCCGAGCGTGTCCATGGGTGGATCAACGGCATCCTGCACAGCCGTCCCGCACAAATCGTCGCGTTCCCGGCCACGGTATCGATCGTGTTCATGAGCACACCGTTCCTGGTGTACCTCACGCCGTGGTTCGAGGCCGCGATGCGCAGCGACTTCCAGAACGAGCTACTCAGGTTCACCCTGGTAGCAGTCGGCTATTACTACTACTGGACACGTCTACGCGTGGACCCGGTGCCGCACGAGTACCCCCACCTCGTGTCGGTATGGATCACATTCGCCGAGGCGGTAACGGATGGTGCGCTCGGCATCATCCTGATGTGGGGCAGCTACACGGTCGCGCTGGACTACTACACAGCGCTCGCCCGCCCGTGGGGTATGACGTTCCACCAAGACCAGCTCATCGGCGGCGGAGCGATCTGGGTGATCGGCGACCTGGCCGGCCTACCGTTCATCGGTGCCCTCTGGCGACGCATGTTCCGCGAAGACCGTCAGGAAGCGGCTGTCGTAGACACGCTGCTCGACGCGCTCGAAGTGGTCCAGCACGCGCCAGGCGCACAAGGCGCCGACGAAGAGGCGCTCCCGGAGGGGCACCTGCGCCCGTGGTGGGAGTCGGACCCCAGGTTCGCCAAGCGGTTCGGATTCCCCACTCCAGGCCCAGGCAGCGAGAGCTGACCAGCACCTGGCAACGTGCCCGTCCCACCCATCCCCACCAACGACCACACACACGGCAAATGGTCGGCCGTTCACATCACGCAACAGCCCGAGGTCATCCGCCACGCGCTGGCCGTTGCTCCCTAACAACGGCCAGATAGCTTCCGCCGCAGCCAAGGCCGTGCCTTCCCTCAGCATTCAACACCGAAGCTGCTCTCCACCTTATTTCCCCGCACGATATCCACTCGCCCCCATCTAACACCAACACCAATTCGCCAACCCCACCCGCCATCCAATCCCGCGCAATATGCGCCCTCCTGCCTCACACGACCACCACTTCACCACTCCATTCGCCGTCGAATTCCGCGCAATACGCTCCCTCCCATCCCACGCAAACACCACTTCACCACTCCGTCCGCCGCCCAGTCCCGCGCAATACGCTCCCTCCCACCTCAGCTGACCACTACTTCACCAACCCGTCCACCGTCCAGTCCCGCGCAATACACTCCTTCCCATCTCACGCGATCATCACTTCGCCAACCCGTCCGCCTTTGGCCCGCGCAATACGCGCCCCAGTTCTTCCCCCAAACCAACATGACGTCGTCCGTCCGTGGCGCCACTCCCATCGGCTGGCAATCCAGGCGCTGTGCTATCCATCACCACTTCAAACTGCCAGCAATCCCACTCTCCCGTTCTTCTAGCGCAGTGTGATTATCTGCTAGGTAACCCACATGGCCTCGTCACTACTGCGTAGAAAAAATACGCCATTTTACGGATTCGCCAGATGCGATCTCCTGGCACTGTTGATCACGTCGCGCTGAACCTCACGGGAGCCACCCGTGGCAGCGGCGACGCACAAGGAGGTCCACTATGTCCCGAGCGTTCACTCGTGCCCTGGTCCTGACGACGATCGGTGGCTTGGCGATCGCGCCGGCAATCGCCTTCGCGGCGGATGGCGACCCGACTCCGCACCAGCAGACCGTGACCCGCGTGCACGTGCCCAAGAATGCGGAGGGAGGCGAGGGCATTCTGCTCTCCGCGAGGGTGAGCATCGCGAAACCGCCCGCAGGGCCAACGACTGACCAGGGGCCGAATCAGCAGAACCCCCACGGCATGAGCCATCGCCGCCCCGCTGAAACCGGAGCAGTCACCTTCGTCGTGGACGGCAAGTCGCTTCCCCCGGTCAAGATCTCCCATGGCCGCGCGATCGAGAAGCTCACGCTGAAGCCGGGCAATCACACGGCAGCCGCTTCATACAGCGGTGACAGCAACTACAACGCAAGCCAGTCGGCGCCGGTCACCTTCACAGTGAGCTAGCGCTGCGTCGCCCGGGCGCGATCGCCGTCGAAGCGGTTATGTGACGGCATCAACTCCGGCGAGCGCGGAGGCGCTAGACGTGCGGGGCGGGACGGCCGCTCGCCCCGCACGGACTGCGCTCCACATCAGAGCAGCCATCTACCAACTGGTGTGCAGCGGTTTGCCCTCGCTGAAGCCGGCGGCGCTCTGAATTCCGATGACTGCTCGCTCATAGAACTCGTCAACGGAGCGCGCGCCCGCATAGGTACACGCGGACCGAACGCCAGCCACGATCGAGTCGATGAGATCCTCCACGCCGGGCCGTAGCGGATCGAGATACATCCGGGAGGCCGAAATGCCTTCCTCGAAAATCGCCTTGCGCGCTTGCTGGAAAGGAGAGTCGTCGGCGGTGCGAAGCCGCACCGCGCGAGCGGAAGCCATTCCGAAGTTCACCTTGTACGGCCTGCCGTCGCCATCGAACTGGAGGTCACCTGGAGACTCATACGTACCCGCGAACCAAGAACCGATCATCACGTTCGACGCACCCGCCGCCAGAGCCAAGGCGACATCGCGGGGGTGGCGTACTCCGCCGTCGGCCCAGACGTGCTTGCCGAGTGCACGCGCTTGCGCTGCGCACTCGAGCACGGCAGAGAACTGAGGGCGTCCCACGCCGGTCATCATCCGAGTCGTGCACATCGCTCCGGGGCCGACACCGACCTTGACGATGTCTGCGCCGGCGGCGACCAGGTCGCGGACTCCTTCGGCGGAGACCACATTGCCCGCGACGATGGGGACCTGCGGATTCAGCGCGCGCACTGCGGAGAGGACGCTGATCATCTTTTCCTGGTGGCCGTGTGCGGTGTCAACGACCAGCACGTCCACGCCGGCGTCCAGCAGGGCCTTGGCCCGGCCGACGGAGTCACCGTTGATGCCGATCGCGGCCGAGATGCGCAGTCGGCCGGACGCGTCCACGGCGGGCTCGTACAGCGTCGCGCGTAGCGCGGCCTGCCGGGTCAGTAGGCCGGTGAGTAGGCCATCGTCGCCGACCACGGGGGCGAGGCGGAAGTGGCCCTCGTTCAGGCGGTTGAAGGCTTCTTCGGGCTCGACGCCGTTCGGCACAGTGAGCGGATCGCGTGACATGACCTGGCTGAGCTGCGTGAACCGGTCAACGGCAGCGCAGTCGGCCTCGGTGACCACGCCGACGGGACGGCCGTCCTCGACCACGACGGCCGCGCCGTGGGCACGTTTCGGAAGGAGGTTGAGCAAGTCGCCCACAGTGTCTGTGGGGCGGACGGTGATCGGGGTGTCGTAGACGGTGTGCCGCGCCTTGACCCAATCGATGACGTCGGTGACCACATCGAGCGGGATGTCCTGCGGGATGACCACAAGTCCGCCGCGCCGTGCCACGGTCTCCGCCATCCGGCGGCCCGCGACGGCGGTCATGTTGGCGACCACCAGCGGGATGGTGGTACCGGACGCATCTGGCGTTCTGAGATCGACGCCGAGCCTCGAGCCTACGTCAGACCGCGCAGGCACCATGAAGACGTCGTCGTAGGTGAGGTCGTACTGCGGGGTCGAATCATTCAGGAAGCGCACGTGACGGCAGTGTACCGGTCCGAAGCCGACATGGCCCGCGTCCGACCTACTGCACCAACTGGAACGTGTGCGCGCCATCGCCACACCTTCGGGCGGTGGAGGCCGGGTACCGGGAGCCGGTGTGCAAGATTCACGGGTGCACTGTGTAGGACCGTGTAGGGCCGGGCTGTGCGGAGGCCGGTATGCGGTACTCGATATGCGAGATGTTGGCATACGAGATCGGGGCTGACCCTAGACTGCTGGACCGCGACGTCTGGTGATTGAACGTCCGTCAGTTGACAACGCACCAGCGGTATGGGGAGGCGAGAGGCGGTGCACGTCACCGAGCTGGACTTGATCACACGAGTGTTGGTTGGCTGGGGACTGACCTTCGTGCTGGGGTTCGAGCGAGCAGTGCGCGGCGCGCCCGCCGGCGACCGGACCTTCTCCCTCGTGGGAGC
The DNA here is from genome assembly GCA_046724665.1 of Actinomycetota bacterium. Classification (GTDB taxonomy): domain Bacteria; phylum Actinomycetota; class Actinomycetes; order Streptomycetales; family Catenulisporaceae; genus Actinocrinis. The sequence continues at coordinate 23,449 of JBKOWZ010000019.1, read as the reverse complement.
GGGGACGGCGCTCATCGGCACCCTCTCGTTGTCCTCTCCGGCGGTGCTCGGCGGCGCCGTGACGGGTATCGGTTTCATCGGCGGCGGGCTCTGCTTCCGACAGGCGATGCAGGACAAGGAGATCCTGCACGGCGTCACCACCGCGGCCTCGATCTTCGCCGCGGCAGCGATCGGAGCTGCTGCGGGCGTCGGACATGTCTGGCTGGCGGCCATCGCCGCGGCCACCGTGTTCGTAAGCCTGGAGATCAGGCACCTCCCGCTGTTCCGGCTGCTGGACGCACGGCGCTGGGAGCCCTACTTCCACCACGACGACCACGTCCGCTTCGGGTTGCGCGGAGTCGAGAAGGCGATCGCGCACGAGATCGAGACTGAGGCGGCCGCGGTCAAGGATCTGTCGTCGGCCGTCTTCGGCCGCGAAGACGACGCGCGCGGAGAAGGCGGTCGCGAGACGACGCCCGCGCAGATGGCGGCCGCGGTGGCGGTGGTCGCGGAGACGACGGTCCCGAGGACGACGCCCGCGGAGACAGCGGTCGCGGAGACGACGCCCGCGGAGACGGCGGTCACGGAGGCAGTGGTCGCGAGGAAGGCGGCCGCGAAGGTGGCACGGAGCGCAACGACGGAGGTCATCGAGACGCCGGTTCGATCCCGGAGCTTGCGAAGCAGGCGATCGAGACGGATATCGTCGCGGACCAGGTGATCGAAGCGGCGGCGACGGCGTCTCGAGCAGCTACTCGTTAGTGAGAGGCGACGCGCTACGGACCGTCGGCGTGAACGGCTGAGTCCGCACTATGTGAGAGTACTGGCGCAGTCACAGATGCGGCGCGAGGCGACTCGTGTGTGTTAGCCTCGGTAGGCCGGTACGTACGATGTCCCCGGGCCTCACCTATTGCCGGCGCGGAATACCGTACGGCTGGAACCGCGCTGTGCCACTCGCCGAGAGGCGACACGCGTACCGGCGTCAATCCTTTTGCAGGCTGTGCCACATTGTCGTGGCGCAGCCGCCCACGATCCAGGTCTGTTCCGGTGTCCAGCCATTCCAGCATCCGAACGGCCTCGCCTATCCGCGCGGCCGGACACGAGATGATGAGCACCGAAGCAACACGCTACCTCTCAGCGTGTCCTTCACCAGTCCGTCGGGACCCGCCCGGCGGCCGGAAGGAGCTGGAACGTGAATTACCGCAAGCCGGTGACGACCTGGCTGACGGACATGGACGGCGTCCTGATCCACGAGGGCAACATGATCCCCGGGGCGGACGAGTTCATCCGCAAGCTGCGTGACTTCGGCACGCCGTTCCTGGTGCTGACGAACAACTCGATCTACACGCCACGGGACCTGCGCGCCAGGCTGCTCTCCACCGGGATCGACCTGCCGGAGGAGTCGATCTGGACTTCGGCGCTGGCCACTGCGAACTTCCTGCACTCGCAGCGGCCCGGCGGCTCGGCCTACGTGGTCGGCGAGGCGGGCCTGACCACGGCGTTGCACGAGGCCGGCTACACCCTCTCCGAGAACCAGCCCGACTACGTCGTGCTCGGCGAGACCCGGACCTACAGCTTCGAGGCGATCACTCGGGCGATCCGGCTGATCGATGGCGGGTCGCGGTTCATCGCCACCAACCCGGACGCCACCGGGCCCTCGCTGGAGGGCGCGCTTCCGGCCTGCGGCTCGGTCGCGGCGCTGATCACCCGAGCTACCGGGGTCGAGCCGTACTTCGTGGGCAAGCCGAATCCGGTGATGATGCGCGAGGGCCTGAACAAGATCGCGGCTCATTCGGAGACGACCGCGATGATCGGCGACCGGATGGACACGGACATCAAGTGCGGCATCGAGGCCGGACTCGAGACGATCCTGGTGATGACGGGCATCACTCAACGGGCGGATGTCGATCGGTTCCCTTACCGGCCGTCGCGGATCGTGAAGTCGATCGCCGACCTGATCCCGGACATCGGTCGAGAGGCTGACTGAAGGTATGTGAGGTTGGCGGGCGGGCTACTTGATCCGCTCGGATGGTGTGGGTGAGTCGTGTTGCGGTGCGTGGGTGGAATGTGGCTGGGTGGGTTTAGGTAAGGCGAGGTAGGAGCCTTGCGTGCGGTGGGATTGCGAAGTGGTTGACCAGGCACGTTAGGCCGAACGGATGGCATTGTCGGCCGATCACTCGATCGGCCGAACATCCGGAGGCACTGTCGCATCGTTGCTTTCGTTGTGACTGCGCCACAACCTTCTGCCACTCAAGTGACACATCCCGGCCTTGGTTCGGCTGAGACGCATCCCGCGACGACCCCGCTCTACGACGCGCTCGTGCGTGAATACCGCTCGGCACTGCGCTGCGTTCCCGGTGATCAGGGAGCGGACGACCGGCTCGCCACTGCCAGTTCGTCGCCGCAGTCGGATACGGAGTTCGGCACGCTGCCGTATACGCGACGCACGGTTGGCGTACCGCGGCAGATCTCGCGTCACAGGGGTGCGTCGGGAGACGCCCCCAGCGAGGCGTATTACTAGGCGGACTACTCGCTAAGTGGCTTACAAGGTGGGTTACCGACAGCTGGCCGCTGAGATGACCGGCTGCTGACCTCTGAGGTTGAGTCAGTGGCGTGTTTCAGTGGAGTGGCTCAGTAGCGCGGTGTGGTGGGGGGCGGAAGGTTGTGGTGAGGGCGAGGTGGGGGCGGCGGCGCTACGGCGCTAGTGGGCAGTGGCTAGTGCCGTGGCTGCCGACCTTGGCTCGCAAGTGAGGTGCGCCAGGGCGGGCAGCCTATGGCTAGGCGCAGGCGTCACCGTAACGCAGCCAGATGTCGTCAATGGAACGGCTGTCGTCATGGAGCGGCGAGTGGGGCAAAGATCGGCTGCCACGGGACTAGTGACGCGGCCCTGCGCCCGCGTCGGAGCCCGTCAGTCAGTCAGCGAGTCAGTAGGCGCTGCGCCGAAGTCCGCCAGTCAGTGAGTCAGTAGGCACTGCACCGGAGCCCGTCATGTCGGTCAGTACGCACTGCGTCGGATACGGCCCTCGTAGCGCGCTTCCCACACGTCATTGTGCGAGTCGCCGGCAGCGACGTTGGTGGACACGTAGATCGGCGGCTCGTCGCCGGCCGCCAGCAGTCGCGCGGTGACTCCGGCGACGATCAGTTGCGCGATGACCGTGTTGCCGATGCTCGATACCGCGCAGACCTTTCCGCCGCCGGGCAGATCCAGCACGGCGTCGCCGTAGGGCGCGGCGTTGTCGATCACGACGTCGGCGAGTTCGAACAGGCGCTTGCCGGATGGGTGACGCGACGTGATCCGGTCGGTGTGCTCCCGGGAGGTGATCGCGATGAGGGGGTGACCCTTCTCACGGGCAATGATCGCCATCTCCACCGTCGAGCCGTTGCCGCCTGACTGCGAAGCGATCACCATCACGTCGTCGGGGCCGATCGGGGCCAGGTCCCAGACCCGGCGGGCGAGCGCGGGGTCGCGCTCCGCCTTGGGGTCCGCGAGCAGCGCGGGGTCCTCGCCGCCCAGGATGATCAGGTCACGCAGCGAGAGCTTGTTCGTCGGGACCAGTCCCCCGGCCCGGCCGGCCAGCTCCATCGCCAGGGCCTCGGAGTGGCCGGTCCCGAAGACCTGGAGCACGCCGTCCTTGCGCAGCGACGCGGCGATCAGTTCCGCCGCGCGGTCGATCGCCGGGCCCTGCTCGGACTCGATCCGGTCGATCTGCTCGCGGACCTTGCCGAGGAACGTGACGGTGTCTACGGAGTCTACGGACACGAAATCTTCCTCTCCCCTCGAATGCGTGGCCTCATGTGCAGTGGCGCGCCGGATTGGCAGCACGCTACTGCACGCCGAGGCTCGGGGGAAGCGATTGGTCTAGGCCAATTTCGCGTCGTGGCCGACCGCCCTTGCCGTCAACCGTCCTGCCGTCAACCGTCCTGCTGTCAACCGCCCTACGGTCAGCCCTTCTCCGCGCCGAGGGTCAGACCGGAGACGAACTGGCGCTGGAGCAGGAAGTAGACCAGCAGCGTCGGGACCGCGGTCAGCAGTGCTCCGGCCGCGACCAGGTTGTCGTTGGTGAAGAAGGTTCCGGACAGGTTCGCCAGCGAGGAGGTGATCGGCATCTTGTCGCCGCTGGAGATCAGCACGATGGCCCAGAAGAAGTCGTTGTAGATCCAGATCGACAGCAGCGTGGCCAGCGCGGCGACCGCGGGGCGCAGCAGCGGCAGGATGATCCGGCTGTAGATCTGCCAGACCGTGGCGCCGTCCACGACCGCGGCCTCGTGCAGTCCGGCCGGGATGGTCTTCATGTAGTTGGACAGCACGAAGGTGCAGAAGCCCGACTGGAAGGCCACATGGATGATGACCAGTCCGATGATCGTGTCGTAGAGCTTTCCCGAGTCGCTGACCCCGGACGGCAGGCTGATCAGCAGGTACAGCCGGTAGAGCGGGGTGATGATGACCTGCTGGGGCAGCAGGTTGCCCGCGGTGAAGATCATCAGCAGCAGCAGGTTGATCTTGAAGTTGTACCGGGTGACCGTGAACGCCACGAACGACGAGAGCAGCAGCGTCAGCAGCACGGCCGGGACCGCGATCAGGACCGTGTTCCAGAAGTAGTGCGGCATCCCGGACTGCTGCCAGGCGTCGATGTAGTTCTGGAAGTTCAACGTGCTCGGCAGCGACAGGTAGCCCTTGGCCTGGGTCTCCGAGTAGGGCCGCAACGAGGTGTAGACGGCCCAGAGCATCGGGACCAGCCACGCGAGCGCGGTCGCCGCCAGGAAGACGTGCAGCACGATACGAGCGGGCCGCACGCGGCGACCGCCGGTGATCGAACGCGCGCCGCCGCGCCGCCGCGTGGAGTCGGAGGCCAGTGTGGTCGCGGTCACGAGCGCCGCTCCTTACGGAAGGTGACGATCAAGTACGGGATGATCGCCGCGAGTGACACGACGAGCAGGATCACCGCGAGCGCCGAGCCGTAGCCGATCCGGCTCGCCTCGCCGATGATGTTGTTGGTGATCAGGATGGAGAGCAGCTCGGTGCCGTGCTCGCCCTTGTTGAACACGTAGACGATGTCGAAGGCACGCAGCGACTCGATGACCGTGACCACCGCGACCACGACGTTGATCGGCCGCAGCGCCGGAAAGACCACGTGCCGGAACGCCTGCCACTCGTTCGCGCCGTCCACCGCGGCGGCGTCCTTGAGCGAGGGGTCCACGCTCTTGAGGCCGGCCAGATAGAGGATCATCATGTAGCCGGCGTGCCGCCACGAGGCCGCGACCAGCACCGCCCACAGGTTGAGCTTGGGGTTGCCGATCCAGTCCAGATACGTGCCGCTTGAGCTGTTCGTGTGAAACAGGCTGTTGATCAGACCGTGGTCCGGGTTGTAGATCAGCTCCCACACGAAGCCGATCACCGCGCTGGAGACGACGACCGGCAGGAAGAACGCGCTCTGGTACAGCCGGCTGAACCGGATGCGCTTGTCCAGCTGGTACGCCAGGAACAGGCCGAACGGCGTCGGCACCGCGGCCAGCGCGACCAGCCAGATGACGTTGTGCTCGACGGCCGGCCAGAACTGCGGATAGATGCTGAAGATCTGCCGGTAGTTGCGCAGCCCGATCCACTTGATCGAGTCGAGGCCGATCCCGTCCCACGAGGTGAACGACAGCAGGATCGAGGCCAGCGCCGGAACCCAGACGAACACCACCATCAGGCTCGTCGGGACCCCGGTCATCAGGGTCAGTACGGTCTTGTCGCGGCCGGTCAGCCGTCGCAGCCGACCGGGCGCGCGGCGGGGAAGATCCGCCGCGCGCCCGGACTCGACGGCGTCGGCACTGGTTCCGACGGTCATCGTTACCTCGTTCCGGTGGCTTCGCCTTGGCCCGGCATGGCAGTCATGGCAGGGGGCCGTGGTCAGGAGCCGTAGATGGCCTGCTTCTGCTGCTCGATCTGGCTGAGGATGCTGCCGATGTTGCCGGGGTTCTGCAAGAACGCCTGGAGCTGCGGCTGCATCACGGTCGAGGTGAACGCGGGGTTGGCGTCGCGGTCCATGAACTGCGAGACGTGCTGGGCCGAGCCGAACAGCGTCGCGGACTTCTTCTGGATCGCGTTGTACCCGGAGGTGTCGTAGCCGTTGACGATGGCGTTGTAGCTGCTGTCCACCTTCAGGTACGCCCCCTCGCCCTCGGCGCTGCCGATGAACTCCAGCAGCTTGACCGCCGCGGCGCGGTTCTTCGGGCCCTTGCTGAGCATGAAGCCGTCCACCGGGGCCTCGACGCTGTCCTGCGCCCACTGCGTGTCGATCGACGGGAACGCGAAGAAGTCCAGGTCGGCCAGGTCGTCCGGGTTGCTGGCCTGCTGCGCGACGAAGGTGCCGAGCAGGTACATGCCGGCCTTCTTCTGGATGAGCGTCTGCGCCGCGTCCTCCCACTTGCGGCCGATGTAGCCGTCCTGGTGGTAGGGCAGGATCTCGGTCCAGTGCGCGAAGGCGGCCTTCACCTTGGCGTCGGTCCACGCGGCCTTGCCGTGCATCAGGTCCATGTGGAACTCGTAGCCGTTGGTGCGCATGTTGAGGTAGTCGAAGGTGCCCATGGCCGGCCACTGGTCCTTGTCGCCGAAGGCGAGCGGGGTCAGGCCGTCGGACTTCATCTTCTGGCACAGCGTGATGAAGTCGTTCCACGTCGTCGGCACGGTGTAGTTGTGCGCCTGGAACACGCTCTTCCGGTAGAAGACGGCCCAGGGGTAGTAGTAGATCGGGACGAAGTAGTAGTTGCCGTCCTGGCCCTTGGACAGGTCGTGCACCGACTGCGGGAAGTTGCCGCCGATCTTGTCCCACACGTCGTTGATCTTGTTCGACAGGCCCTTGGACGCGAAGAACTGCATCCGGAAGCCGGCGAACCAGGTGAACACGTCGTCCGGGGTGGCCTGGAGGTAGCTGTTGATCTGTTCCTGGAAGGTGTTGTGGTCCTTGGTGTTGACCTTGACCGAGATACCCGCGTTCTTCGCGTGGAACGCGTCGTAGACGGCCTGGAAGGCCTTCTTCGGAACGGCGTCCGAGGCGTTGGATCCGAGGGTGACGGTACCGGAGGCGGCACCGCCTGACGGGGATGCCGACGAACCACTACTCGAGCTGCATGCCGCGAGGGTGGCGGGTAGCGCGGCGACGCCAGCCGCGCCGAGCAGACCCTTGAGCATCATCCGCCGGTCGACTGTAGGGCCGTGGTACACCCTGGGAGACTCTGGGGACATCGCACCTCCATGTGGACGCCAGTGGAGCAGGGGACCGTGCCGGGTGGGTACGCGAGCAAAGTAGAACGCGAACCGACCTGAAACGAACGTGAACAAACAATCTGGCGCAGAGCAAACCGCTGTTCAGGGAGAGGTGTCAAGGGTTCTTGCTCAAACTGAAACATCAAAGTCAGTCGAGGCTGGGGCTGGTGTGCTAGGCGCGCACTGATTACTGTTGCGTTCTGGGTTCTCCTACCCAGGTACAGCCGGTCTATGTTGGATCGAGTGTGATTCTGTGTCTGCTGGTGGATCGCTGTTCAACGTTGTGAAGACACACGCACTCTCGTGCACAGCCTCACCCTTCAGCGCTGAAGGAGCCTGGTGATGTTGGCGGCGCAGCGGCAGAGTTGGATCCTCGAGGAGGTCCGCCGCATCGGCGGCGTGCGGGTGAGCGACCTGACCCAGGCCCTCGGCGTGTCGGACATGACGGTGCGCCGGGATCTGGACACGCTCGCCCGCAAGGGGCTGATCGAGAAGGTGCACGGCGGGGCGACCGCGCGGCATCCGGGTTCGACCGACGAGCCGGGGTTCGAGGCGAAGGTGGGGCGGGAGCGTGCGGCCAAGGACGCGATCGCGCGTCGGGCCGCCGAGCTCGTACGTCCCGGGACCGCTATCGGCGTGACGGCCGGGACGACGACGCACGCGTTCGCACGCGCGATGGCGCGTATACCCGACGTGACCGTGGTGACCAACTCGTTGCGTGTGGCGGAGGTGCTGCACACCCACGCCGTCGCCAGCCAGACGGTGATCCTCACCGGCGGAGTGCGTACGCCGTCCGATGCGCTGGTCGGGCCAGTGGCTATCCAGTCGATACGAGCGCTGCATCTCGACTGCGTGTTCATGGGCGTGCACGGGATGGACGACGTCGCCGGCTTTACGTCGCCGAACCTGATGGAAGCCGAGACCAACCGTGCCCTCACGGCGACCGCACGACGTCTGATCGTGCTTGCCGACCACACCAAGTGGGGCGTGGTGGGGTTGTGCGCCATCGCCGAACTGGAGGGCGCGGCCGTGCTGGTCACGGACTCGGGTCTGGCGCCGGAAGGGCGTACGTCGCTGTCCGACCGAGTCGGCGAACTGGTCATCGCGGGCGAGGAGGACGGCCAGGTCGTCGGCGCCGCGGTCTCGCACGCGATGTTCTGACGGCGTTCTGACGGCGCCTGACGGAACTTTCACGCCGTAGGCCGAGCGGCGGGTCATAACATGGTCGGCGACGCGCCGACCGGCGCCGTCGTCCAGCGGCCGCCGGCCGTCCGCTCCGGGCGCCGGATCAGCAGAAGCGAGTACACAGCGACCATGGGAGTCTTCGGCCAGCGCATGGGAGTGCAGCGGCGCGCCGCCGCGCCGTGGGGTCGGCGCAACCGGATCAAGGTCAGCCCGGTCTTCCTGGCCTTGGTGGCGGTCACCGCGACCGGCGGAGCTGCCGCGTGGGTCGGGTACGGCGACGACCGATTCGCGGTGTTCGTGTTCGTCTTCGGTGCGTACTTCGTCGTGCTGAGCCTTCACGAGTTCGGGCACGCATACGCGGCGCACCGCGCCGGGGACGCCGGTATCGCGGCCCGCGGCTACCTCACGCTCAACCCGATGCGTTACGTCAACCCGGTGCTGAGCATCCTGCTGCCGGCGATCTACCTGGCGATCGGCGCTCTTCCGCTGCCCGGCGCCTCGGTGCTGGTCGATCGGGGCGCGGCCCGCAAGCGCTGGCAGGCGAGCATGATCTCGGCCAGCGGCCCGCTGTGGAACGTGCTGTTCGCGGGGATCTCGATGGCGGCGGTGGCGATCGCCACGCCGTCGGACGTGGAACTCTTCACCGACCCGCACCAGGCGTTCTGGGCCGGCGTCTCGTTCTTCGCCTACCTCCAGGTCGCGGTGGCGCTGCTGAACCTGATCCCGGTCCCGGGGCTGGACGGCTACGGAATCATCGAGCCGTATCTGCGGTACGAGACCCGGCGCTCGCTGGAGCCGATCCGGCCGTACGGCATCCTGCTGGTGCTGTTGCTGCTGGTCGCGTTCCCACCGGTGCGCGACGGGTTCTCGCACGCGATCAATTCGATCTTGGACACCTTCGGACAGCCATCCCTCGGCCCGGCGCTGGGACAGGACATCTTCCAGTTCTGGCGGCGGTAGCGCGAGCCGTCTGCGAGCTACCGCCCTAGCGGCGGCCGCTGCGAAGTGAGACGATCCTGACAAGTCCGGGGACGCCCGCTGGGGCGCCACGAGATCTGTTTCGAGGAGTCTTACTGTCATGTCAGTTTCAGGCATGTCCTCAAACCCACAGGCCGCGCCCGAGCCCGCCGAGCACTCCCCCACGCCTGCCGAGCCCAAGCTCACGCTCTACGGCGGCTCGAACGGAGTCGGCCGCCGGGTCACCGTGCGCGACCTCGCGCAGGCCAAGCAGCGCGGCGAGCGCTGGCCGATGCTCACCGCGTACGACGCGCTCACCGCGGGAGTGTTCGACGAAGCCGGAATACCCGTGCTGCTGGTCGGCGACTCGGCCGCGGACAACCACCTCGGTTACGCGAACACGGTGCCGATCACCGTTGACGAGCTGATCACGCTGACGTCGGCCGTGGTCCGCGGCACGAAGCGGGCACTGATCGTCGCCGACATGCCGTTCGGCTCGTACCAGGGCTCGGCCCGGCAGGCACTGGAGACCGGCACCCGGTTCCTGAAGGAGAGCGGCGCGGGCGCGGTGAAGCTGGAGGGCGGGCGCCGGGTCATCCACCAGGTCGAGGCGCTGGTGCAGGCCGGGATCCCGGTGATGGCGCACATAGGGCTGACGCCGCAGTCGGTCAACGTGCTCGGCGGCTACCGGGTGCAGGGCCGCGGCGACGAGGAGGCCGAGCGGCTGCTCGCGGATGCCAAGTCGCTGGAGGCAGCCGGGGCGTTCGCGGTGGTGCTTGAGCTGGTCCCGCAGGAGCTGGCCACCCGGGTGACCGAACTGCTGAGCATCCCGACGATCGGCATCGGCGCGGGCGCGGGCACCGACGCGCAGGTGCTGGTGTGGACCGACATGGCCGGCATGACGCCCGGCAAGGCGCCGCGCTTCGCGAAGAAGTACGCCGACCTGCGGACCGTGCTCGGTAACGCAGCGCGGGCGTTCGCATCCGACGTCGTCGCCGGGCAGTTCCCGGCGCCGGAGCACACATTCCACTGAGCGCTTAGGGCATGCAGGTGATGCGTTCAGATCGTTCGACTCATTAGCCTGTAGCGCGGGCGGCCACCTGGCACGATGTCCTCATGGACAGAGTGCAGGCGGCCGCCCTGCGCGATCTTCTCGCCGCGACCGGTGCCCAATCCGACTGGGTGGACGCGAGCGACGAGTTCGGTTCCGCACTGCGCCGAGCGCCGCGGTACGTCGGCGGCCTCCTGCTGGCCGGACCCGCGGACGACGAGCCGTGGCATCTGGCGGCCCACCTCACCGACGAGTCGCAGTGGGCCGACCTGCCGCAGCTCGCACCGGTCCTGCTGCGGCACAACCCACCGCCGGACGCTCCGCCGCATCTCGCTGCGAGCTTGCGGCGGTTGGAATCGACCGGGCGCGGCGAGGCGCTGCTGGTCGTGGCGCAGCACGATCCGACCGACCCGCTGCTGGAGCGGATCGGGGACGCGCGACGGCGCGGGGCGCGGATCCTGACGCTCGACCAAGCGGCGGCGCAACTGCGTGACCTGGCCCACGAGACGCTTACCGTGCCGGAGGATCCGGGACCGCTGAACTTCGATACCGCGCAGCATCTGGTCTCACTCGCAGCGGCGCAGCCCTACGTCGGACCGACCGGCTTACGTGCACGGTTGGGGCGTTGGATCGAAGCGGTGAGCGGGCCGCGCGTGGAGCGCTGGTAGGCGGTAACCGGCCGTCAGCAGCGGCCAGGATCAGTCCCTATCGTCACCCCACGCCGCGTTACGTTCCTTGACCTTCTCCAAGGCTTGCTCGGCTTCCTCACGGGTGCTGTACGGGCCGAGCCGGTCCTGTGCCCGGCATCCGACCGGTCCCTCGACCCTGTGGTGGCGTAGGCAGTAGAACCACTGCGGTCCTTCGTCGGCCATCGCGTGCCTCCTCGCCGCATCGCATCCCGTCAGGTGCCGGGATCGTCTGTGCCCGACGTCGCGGGCGGATGAGTTTTCGCAGATGACTACTGCCCCGCAACGACGCCTTAGACTCGTCACTATGGCTTCCCTAGTACCGGGCATCGTCTCACCGACCCGTTCCGTCCCCGCACACATCGCCCGCCCGGAGTACGTAGGCAAGCCTCAACCGAAGCGGTACACGGGACCGGATGTCCAGTCCCCGGAGACCATCGAGAAGATGCGCGTCGCGGGAAAGATCGCGGCGCAGGCACTCGCCGAGGTCGGCAACGCGGTCAAGCCGGGGATGACCACCGACGACCTAGACAGGATCGGGCACGAATTCCTGTGCGATCACGGTGCGTACCCCTCGACGCTCGGTTACCGGGGCTACCCGAAGTCGCTGTGCACGTCGATCAACGAAGTGATCTGCCACGGCATCCCGGACTCGACGGTGCTGAACGACGGCGACATCGTCAACATCGACATCACGGCGTTCATCAATGGCGTGCATGGCGACACCAACGCCACGTTCGAGGTCGGTGACGTCTCCGAGGAGGCGCATCTGCTGGTCGAACGCACGCAGGAGGCGCTGAACCGGGCGATCAAGGCGGTGAAGCCGGGGCGGCAGATCAACGTGATAGGGCGCGTCATCGAGTCGTACGCGAAGCGCTTCGGTTACGGCGTCGTGCGCGTGTTCACCGGCCACGGGATCGCGTCGGCGTTCCACAGCGGTCTGATCATCCCGCACTACGACGACGTTCGTGCGACCGCGCTGCTCGAGCCGGGCATGACGTTCACGATCGAGCCGATGCTGACGCTCGGCACGATCGAGCACCGGATGTGGGATGACAACTGGACCGCCGTGACCGCGGACGGAAAGCTCACCGCTCAGTTCGAGCACACGATGGTCGTCACGAACGACGGCGCGGAACTGCTGACCGTCCCCTAACGCGCTCCGACTCAGCGCTGCGTGCTCACCACTGCGTGACGTCGCCCGCCGCGGCGACCGTCTCGCACGCGTCCGCGAGCGCGCCGAGCAGGCGGAGTGGATCGGGCAGCGGGGCGGCGAGTTCGTGGATCCAGCGGGCACGACCGCCGTTGACCGCGCGGGCAGGCGGTACCAGAACGTATGAGCCGCGGTTGTGCCAGCGCAGCCCGGGGCCGCCGAATCCGGTCTCCGGCGCGGCGTCGAGGTCGCAGGGCCACCACTCGTCGTCGGCGGAGTCGTCCTCGCCGCCGGCGCGGGCCCTGGTGAAGAACAGGCAGCGGTCGCCGGAGGCCGAGACGGCGACCGGGCCAAGGGGTTCGCCGCCGGTGGTCAGCGCGCGGAACGCGATGCGGCCAGCGGAGATCGGAACGTCGAGCACGTCGTGGGTGCGGCCAGTGGGGGTGGCGTAGTTGACGTCCGGCAGCCGCGCGCGCCAGCGGTCGAGCTGGGCGGGGTCGGCGCTGGCCTCGGTCTGCCAGCCGTAGGAGAGCGGATGGGCGCCGGGGTTCGGACAGCCGACGCGGCTACAGGAACAGCCGGGCCCCAGCGGGGCGGCGGCGGGGACGAGGGCGAAGCCCCTGGACGCGAGGGCGAGCAACAGGTCGGGCTCCTCGCGCCTGCGGCGCATGCCGGGGATCCGGCCACGGGACACCGTGCGCTCGGCACCTGTCGCTGCCATCCTTGGCCCGTCTCCCTTCCCGCCACCCTTCCGGATCAACGATCGGCGTGGCGCGGGCGGTACCGGCCAGTCGGTCGATTCCCGGAGGTATGTGGCTCCCCTCCGCGTGGCCTAAGCGTACTGGGGACGCGGCGCGCGCGTGGCCGAATGCCGATCTTTCGGCGCTCGAAAGCGCGCCACAGCACGGACGGACCAGGGCAGACTTCTTCGTTGTTGCCCTGCGACTCAGGACGCTCATGCTTCGCACAGTCCTCGCAGGGCCCTGGGTCCCGCGCCACCCGCCGGCCGGGCACGACCGAGCACGACCGGGCCGACCGGGTACAGCCTCAGCGGGACTGCACGGTCCCGGTGACCGAACCGAAGCTGATCCGGGTGCCGTCGGGCCCCGGTGCAGTCGCGCTGATTGCCACGGTGTCTCCGTCGGCCAGGAACGTGCGGGTCGAGCCGTCGGCCAGTTGCAGCGGGTAGGTCCCGTTCCAGGTCAGCTCGATCAGTGAGCCGCGCTGCGCGGGTTCGGGACCTGAGACGGTGCCGGAGGCGAGCAGGTCCCCGGTGCGCAGCGGCGAGCCGTTGCTGGTGAGGTGGGCGAGCTGCTGCGCCGGGGTCCAGTAGAGCGAGGCGAACGGCGGCTCGCTGACCGTGGTGCCGTTGAGCTCGACGCGCATGCGCAGATCGTAGCCCCAATGATCGCCGACGAGGTGCGGCAGCGGCGCCGGGTCCTGGAGCTGCGGGGCGACGCGCGCCTCGCTCAGCGCCTCCAGCGGTACGACCCACGGTGAGATCGAGGTGGCGAAGGACTTGCCGAGGAACGGCCCGAGCGGCTGATACTCCCAGGCCTGGATGTCGCGGGCGGACCAGTCGTTGACGAGCACGACCCCGAAGACATGGTCCGAAAAGTTATCCACAGGCACTGTTTGACCGATTCGCGTCGGCACTCCGACAATGAAACCAACCTCCGCTTCAATGTCGAGGCGGATGGTCGGGCCGAACACGGGTTCTGTGTCGGTCGGCGGGATGCGTTGTCCGTGCGGCCGGGTCACGGGCGTTCCCGAGACGACGACGGATCCGGCTCGGCCGTGGTACCCCACGGGCAGGTGGAGCCAGTTCGGCAGCAGCGGCGGGCTGTCCGGGCGGAACATCTTGCCCAGGTTCTCCGCGTGATGGCGCGAGGAGAAGAAATCGACGTAGTCGGCGACGGTGAAAGGCAGGTGGTGCTGTACGCGGGAATCTGGAAGCAACAGCGGTTGGACGAGCGCGGCGTTGGCGCGGCTTTCGAAGAGGTCGATGACACGCGTGCGCACGGCTTGCCAGGTGCGCGGCCCGGCTGACATCAGCGGGTTGAGCGTCGGGACGGCGAGAACGGCCGCGGGCTCCTCGACGACGCCGTCGAAGAGTCCTGTCTCGGCGGCCGCGCCGAGCGGGAAGGCGTACTGGCCGATGGCCACGGCGGGCTGGGGCGGGCTGTCGGCGTAGGTGATGACACCGTAGGGCAGGTTGGTCAGGCCGAACCCCGAGTCGGCGGGGATGTCGAGCCAGCTGCGCGCCATGCGGTAGGCCTTCCGTGCGGTCGCGATGCAGTGGTGGTGAAGCACTGCAAGCGCGTCGTGTGCGGTTCCGTGCGTCCGGCACGGCCAGGACGGCGCCTACGGTTCAGTGCACCATTGTTCGGTGCCCGGGGTTCGGTGCCTGGAGTTCAGTGCACCGGGTTCAGTGCCCGGGTTATGTACACACGCCGCACTGAACCGAAAGCCAGCCCTGGTCCTTTGCCGGTCCGGTGCCATCGTCCGATCGGACGGGCGAGTCCGACGTGCAATGGCAGCTCGAGTCCCTCAGCCTGCCGTCGCCGGGCCGGATGAGCAAACGCACGCTGCCAGAGCACGCCGTCGGCGCGCTACTGAGGCGCTGGCGGCTGCTACCGTGCCTGTCCTGACGGGACGCCACGCCTGCCTGGCCGACGCTGCGGATAGCCTCGCGGAGCCGTGCCTGACCTGCCGGTTTCGTCCCTCGTGTGGCGCCCGGGTATGCTTATCGGGTACTCGTGATGCCCGCGCGCTCATTGGTGTCCGAATAGCACTGCTAGTGCTCGTCCGGACTGCACCACGTCGAGGAACAACCCTCAGGCCGAAGTTCAGTGGCCGACACAGGCGCGGCATTGCCCCGATATAGGGCCCGTACTTGTGATCGGCTCGGCGGCGCGCGTCCAGCGTTCCCTGATGCCTCCTTGTCACGTGCCATGCGACCAGGAGGTCTGCACCACCATGTCCGTAGACACCACGGTGTCAGTAGACACGACGATGGCTGACGCTTCGACGGCTGATACCTCGATGGTTGACGTCTCGACAACTGACGCCGCGACAGACGCCGTCCCGGACCAGGACGCGGGAACCGAACAAGATCAGCAGACCGAGCTCGACACCCGAAATCAGGAGACCAAGCTCGACACCGGCACCGAGGTGACCTTCGAGTCGCTCGACCTGCCCGCACCGCTGCTCAGCGTGCTCAACGAGGCAGGGGTCGTCACCGCGTTCCCGATCCAGGCCGCCACGATTCCGGACGCGTTGATCGGCCGGGACGTGCTCGGCCGCGGCCGGACCGGGTCGGGCAAGACGCTGGCGTTCGGGTTGCCGACGCTGACGCGTCTGGAAGGGCTGCGCGCCAAGCCGCGGCGTCCGCTTGCCCTCGTGCTGGTCCCGACGCGTGAACTGGCGATGCAGGTCGAGGATGCGCTGCGGCCGTACGCTCGGGCGCTGCGGCTGCGGATCCGTTCCGTTTACGGCGGCGCGCCGATGCGTAAGCAGATCGACAATCTGCGTTACGGCGTCGAGATTCTGGTCGCCACGCCGGGTCGGCTGTCCGACCTGATCGAGCGCGGCGAGTGCGAGCTCGGCGAGGTCGATGTCGCGATTCTCGACGAGGCCGACCAGATGTGCGACATGGGCTTCCTGCCGCATGTCTGCGAGCTGATGGACCAGGTCGCGGCGGGCGGTCAGCGGCTGCTGTTCTCGGCGACGCTGGACGGCGCCGTGGACGAGATCGTGAAGAAGTACATGAACGACCCGGTTCTGCACGAGGTGGATCCGCAGGCCGGCGTGGTCTCGACGATGAGCCACCACCTGCTGATGGTCACGCCGCAGCACAAGGCGAAGGTCGCGGTGCAGATCGCCGGGCGGCACGCGGCCGAGGCCGGCAACGCGAGCGCCCGCTCGATCTTCTTCGTCCGCACCCAGATGGCGGTCGATCGGGTCACCGAGCAGTTCCGCGAGCACGGCCTGCCCGCGGCCGGGCTGCACGGCGGCATGACGCAGGTCGCCCGCACGAAGACCCTCGAGGACTTCAAGGAGGGCCGCACCCCGGTCCTCATCGCGACCGACGTCGCGGCGCGCGGCATCCACGTGGACGGTATCGACCTGGTGGTGCACCTGGATCCGGCGCGTGACTCGAAGGACTACCTGCACCGGGCCGGCCGCACCGCGCGGGCCGGGCAGACCGGCGTGGTCGCGTCGCTGGTCCTGCCGAAGCAGCGCAAGCTGACGCAGCGGATGATGGACGACGCCGGTGTCACAGCCAACGAACTCGACGCCGCGCCGCTCGGAGTCGGCGGCCGCTGGGAGTCGGCGGGCACCGCGCTGGCAGACCTGACCGGCGCCCGCGAAGTGCCGGAGCCCGGCGACGTCACGCCGTTCACGCTGCCGGTGCGCGAGCGGATTTCCCGCGCGTACGAGCGCCGGGACGGCGGTGGCCGGTACGAGCGCGATGACCGCGGTCACAACCGTCGCGATGATCGACGCAGTGGTTCCTTCGACGGCGGTCGTGACGGCAGCCGCTTCAGTCGTGACGGCAATCGTGACGGCAGTCGTTTCAACGGCGGCCGCTACGACCGTGACGAGCGTCGTGGCCAATCGTTCGACCGACGCGACGGCGATCGGTACGGCCGCGACCGGAACCGAGACGGTTGGCGTGGCGGCGCTTCATCGACGGCGCCAGGCTCGGCGGGACCGGCTCAGGAGCAGGGGCAGGGACAGGGTTTCAAGGCAAGCGGCTCGCCGGAGCGAGACCTCGGCAGCCGTGACGGCTCAGCGGGACGCGGCTTCGGCAGCCGTGACAGCTCGGCGGGACGCGGCTTCGGCGGTGGGCAGGACTCGGAGCGACGCGGATTCGGGCGTGGTTCCGACAGCCGACGGTTCGACGGTCGTGGATTCGAAGGTCGCGGCTCCGAAAGCCGTGGCGCTGACGGTCGTGGTGCTGACGGTCGTGGTGCTGAAAATCGTGGATTCGAAGGCCGTCGCGCTGACGGTCGTAGCGCTGATGGTCGTGGATTCGACGGTCGAGGAGTCGGCGGGCGCGACTTCAAGGGACGCGACGCCGACAATCGGGGGCGGTTCGACCGGAACGACCGGAGCACTGGAGCGAACCGCTCCGGCTACGGCGAGTACCGCGATCGTCCCCCGCGCGGTGACCGCTTCCAGCACGGCGAAAGCGTCCCGCGTACCGGTGGCTTTCCGCGCAACGAGACTCCTTCGCGCGGGGAGCGTCCCTGGCGGGACGACCGTCGTGGCGGCGATTCGCGTCCGCGGTCGGACTGGAACCGTGATCAGCAGCACACGAGCCGCGACAACAAGCCACGCGCGTAGCCACGGCTAGAGCACCTCGACCGCCGAGACGGCTGGCGCAACACCTTGATCCGCGCCAGTTCAGTCTCGGCACCAGAACTAGCAGTTCGGCCGCCGAGTCGGTCGGCCACGGCACGGCACGCCGCGCGCGTTGCCACGGCTAGAGCACCTCGGCAACCGAGACGATCAGCCGCGACACCCTTGGTCGGGACAGTTCAGTCTCGGCACCAGAACTAACAGTTCGGCCGCCGAGACGGTCGGCCGCGACACGGCAAGCCACGCGCATGGCCACGGCTAGAGCACCTCGGCAACCGAGACGATCAGCCGCGACACCCTTGGTCGGGGCAGTTCAGTCTCGGCGCCAGAACTAACAGTTCGACCGCCAAGACTGTCCGCCGCGACACGGCATGCCGCCACGCGCGTAGTTCTCGACTAGTGCCTCGGCACTAGCTCGGCGTGGCCAAGTACTGCAAGGTCACGAGGTACTGCAAGGTCACGAGGCGCATCACGACACGAAGCATCACGACACGAAGAAGGGCCTCGCAGCAACGTTGCTGCGAGGCCCTTCGGCGTCTTTGGCGTCCCGCTTCCTCCACGCGGCGCACTCTCCACCCCGGATCTCTTGTGCTGCGGATCCATCACATCTGCGGGCTCTACTGGTGACAGAATTTGAAATCTGTCAGTCCATAGTCCTACACTAGTGGCAGAGGGCGCGCAGGGGCGCGTCCGGAAGTTGGAGCGATGATCATGGAGAAGCGTCACCTGGGAATCACCGGGCCCGAGACCTCCGCGCTTGGGCTGGGGCTCATGGGCATGTCGGCGCTCTATGGGCCGGCGGACGAGTCGGAGTCGGTCGCCACGATTCACGCGGCGCTCGACGCGGGCGTGACCTTGCTGGACACCGGCGACTTCTACGGGATGGGCGACAACGAACTGCTGCTGCGGTCCGCAGTGCGTGGCCGTGCGCGCGAGGACTACCTGATCAGCCTCAAGTTCGGGGCGCTGCTCGGCCCCGACGGCACGTGGCTCGGTTTCAACACGAGCCCGAACGCCGTGAAGACGTCGCTCGCCTACTCGCTGCGCCGGCTGGGCACCGATTACGTCGACGTCTACCGTCCCGCGCGCCTGGACCCGAACGTGCCGATCGAGGAGACGGTCGGCGCGATCAAGGAGCTGGTCGAGGCCGGATATGTGCGGCACATCGGGCTGTCCGAGGTTGGTGCGGACACGATTCGTCGCGCGCACGCCGTTCACCCGATCTGCGACCTACAGATCGAGTACTCGCTGTTCTCGCGCGGGATCGAGGCGGAGATCCTGCCGACCGTGCGCGAGTTGGGCATCGGGATCACCGCGTACGGCGTGCTCTCGCGCGGACTGCTGTCCGGACACTGGACGCCAAGTAGCGCCTCGAGCCCGAGCGACATTCGCGCGCACTCGCCGCGGTTCCAGGGCGAGAACCTGGATCGGAACCTCGCGCTGGTCGAGGGGCTGCGGAAGGTCGCGCAGGACAAGGGTGTGACGGTGACTCAGCTGGCCATCGCCTGGGTTGCCGCCCAGGACGAGTTGATCGTCCCGCTGGTCGGGGCGCGGCGTCGGGACCGGTTGGCCGAGGCGTTGGCCTCGCTGGATGTGGAACTGACTGCCGCGGACATCGCCGCGATTGAGGCTGTCGTGCCTGCGGGAGCGGCGAGCGGGGAGCGGTACGCTGCGGCGCAGCTCGCGATGCTCGACAGTGAGAAGTAGGCGCGGGATGCAAGTGGCGTGTGGCGTGTGATGCGTGAGCGGCGGCTCCGGCGATCAGTGCACGTAGGGTGTGACGTGTGTAGGTATCGGTGACTGGCCGCGCGTGGGTGTGAGTGCTACGCGGGTGGGTCACGGATCACGGGGCGCATAGGCGGGTTGTCGGTGGATGTCGGCAGATGTCGATGGGTGTCGGCAGATGTTGGTGAATGAGGACGCGGGATTGGCAGTTGGCAGACGGAAGGGGGACGTGCGGTGGCGGCGGAGACGCTGACTCGGGACCGGGTACTGGACGCGGCGGAGGAGACTCTGCGGCGCTTCGGGCCCGGCAAGACGACCGTCGTGGACGTCGCGCGGGCGCTCGGCGTGAGCCATGGCACCGTTTACCGCCACTTCGCCTCGAAGGCTGAACTGCTCGACGCCGTCCTCGAACGCTGGCTGTCCCGGATGAACCCGCCGCTCACCGCCATCGCCGCCGAGGCGGGACCGGCCGCCGACCGGTTGCGGCGGTGGCTGACCACGCTCATGCGGCTCAAGCACGACAAGGCACGGACCGATCCCGACCTGTTCGCCGCGTACGCGCTGCTGTCCGGTGACGCGCGCGACGTGATCGCGGCGCACGTCGGCGAGCTCGTCGGGCAGATCGCCGGGATCGTCGCGGACGGGATGGATCGCGGCGAGCTCGCGGCGGGAGATCCGACTGTGGTCGCGCGCGGGGTGTTGGACGCCACGATGCGGTTCCACCACCCCGCGCACGCCGCCGAGTGGGCTGTGGATACGGGGTTCGAGCGATCATTCGAGGCCGTGTGGGGGCTGCTGCTACGCGGGCTCTGCGCGCGCTGATTCATGGGTGAATTCGCAGGCCACGGGCCATATTTTCTCTCTTGGAAACGTTTGTTCGAACGCGCTGACGGGTAGGTCTGGAACGTCAGCGCGAATGGAACGGATGGACCATCGGGGAGGGTTGCTCCGTGTCCGACATGGGCTTCGACGACAACGGCAGTAACGGCAGTGGTGGCGGCAACGGCGGCGGGCGAGGAACGGCGAAGACGGCGGCGAGGGCGAAAGGGACGACAGCCACGTCCGCGTCCACATCCACGTCCGGAGCCATGAAGGCGGGCTGGGTGCGCGTGAGACTGACCGCGCCGCAGGACACGCGCGGGCCGCGCGGGGTGTCGCTGACCGAGGGCGAGTTGGTGTTGCGGGCCGACCGCGTGGCCGTGGACGAGGAGAACCTCGTCTTCCTGTGCGCCGAGGAGGTCGTTTTCCAGCTGGACCGCCGCTACTTCAGGGCTCTGACCTGGTTCGTCGATCGGCCGACCTTCGGCGAGTGGCTGCGGGCGCGACGCAAGCAGTACCCGAAGTCGCATACCCGCTGGTCGGAGGACGAGCGCAAGCAGCTCGCCGCCGAGGTCGGCTCTGGCTACGGCTGGCAGCGGATCTCCGATCTGCACGGCCGGACGGTACACGCGGTGCAGCGCGAGGCCGTGCGCGACGGTCTCGTGGCCGCGGAGGCGTTTCCACGGCCCGGCGTCGGATGAGCTGACTTGCTAGCCTTGCGGGCGGATCAAGGCGCTAAGCGCAAGGGCTGAGGATCGAGATCGAGTGACCAGTGCCGGGCACTGGTTGCCGAGTACCTGGGCCCGAAGCTGGCGCGGGCATCGAGCACGCGGAGGCGGCGACCGTGAGATACCGGGAATTCGGCACGACAGGCCTGACGGTCAGCGAGATCGGGCTCGGCGCCTGGCAGCTGGGAAACCGGAAGGACTGGGACGGCCCGGACGAGGCCGGATCGCTGGCCGTCGTCGGCGCGGCGCTCGACGCCGGGGTGACCTTCTTCGACACCGCGCCAGGCTACGCCGAGGGCAACAGCGAGCGGCTGCTCGGCCGGGGCCTGCGCGGGCACCGGGACCGGGTCGTCCTGTGCACCAAGTTCGGGCACTCGCCCGAGGGCACGGACTTCTCCCCCGAGGCGCTGCGCGGCTCGGTCGAACGCAGCCTGCGTCAGCTCGAGACGGATGTGATCGACATCGTGCTGATGCACAGTCCGCCGCGGGAGCTGTTCGACGGCCGGACGGTTCCCCACTACGAGATTCTGGAAGACCTCAAGCGCGAAGGCCTGATCCGCGCCTACGGCGCCTCGCTGGACTGGCCCGAAGACATCGACACGGTGCTGGAGACCACGGACAGCAAGGCGTTCGAGGTCTACCTCTCCGTGTTCCATCAGGAGACGTGGGAAGCCACGGAGCGTGCGGGCAAGGCCGGCGCGGGCAGCGTGGTGAAGGTGGCGCTGGAGTCGGGTTGGCTGGCCGGCCGATACGACGCCTCGTCCACGTTCACCGGCGTACGCTCGCGCTGGTCGTCGCAGGAGGTGCAGCGCCGGGGCGCGCTGACCGCGCGCTTCCTCGAGCTGGTGCCGGAGGGCTGGACGCCGGTGCAGACCGCGCTGCGGTTCGTCCTGGCGAACTCGGGCGTCTCGACGGTGATCCCGGGGACGCGGAGCATCGCGCAACTCGAGTCGAGCCTCGCGGCCGCGGACGGCGACCTGCCCGCCGACGTGCTCGCGGCGCTGCGGACGCTGTTCGCGCAGGAGATCGCCGGGGATCCGCTGCCCTGGTAGGGGCCCGGCGGCGGAATCCCGTCGGGCGAGGCCGAGCCTGGCTATCCTGGCTGCGTTCGCAGGCGCGTCGGGTGAGGAGTGGCGATGGATCCGTTGGCCGTGTCGGCGGTGGCGACCGTGCTCAACCGGGTCCTCGGCGAGACTGCGGCGGAGGCGGGCAGGAGCGCGTGGTCGGGGCTGCTGAAGCTGGTGCGTTCGGCATTCCCCGGCCACAGCCCCGACGGCGCGTCCGCCACGAAGGCCGTCGCGGCGGTGGAGCAGTTGACGCCAGCAACCGGCGTCGAGCCGGACCAGAACGCGGTGATCGACCTCAGCGCCGAGCTGGTCGGCCTCGCTCGGCGCGACGCAGGGTTCGAAAGCGCGTTGCGCGAGTGGCTGGATCGGGCCGGTTCGCTCTCGGTTGACAGCAGCGTGGTCGCGAACGTGATCAGCAAGGGCGCGACGGTGCACAACGCCGTGCAGGCACGGGACATCAACGGGCCGGTCTCGTTCGGCGGGTGACCGGCGGGTGAGGTTCAGACAGGCGAGCAGACAGCCGAATGGCGAGCAGACAGCGACGGAATGAGGAATCGGCGGTGCCCAGGTGAGTAGCCGGTCTCCTCGTCCGCGCGGGCGCGCCGGCGCGGATCAGCAGAATTCGAACGGCCGCTCGTCCGGCGTGGCCGGCAACCGGTCCCGCTCGGAGGGTTCGCTCGCCGGAACGCGCAACCAGGCGCGGCTGCGCGCGCTGGCGCGCAGCGACGCGGACGCGCTGGTCAATCTGCGGCTGCGGGTGACCGCCGGGTACGCGTGGCGGGTGCTCGTCATCGGCGCGGCGGTCTACGTCCTCTACATCGTGCTGCTGCGGTTCCAACTCGTCGGCATCGCGGTGTTCCTCGCCCTCGTCTTCACCTCGCTGCTGCGACCGCCGGTCAAGGTGATGTCGCGCCGGATGCCGCGCGCGCTGGCCGTACTGATCGCGATGCTCGGCAGCGTGCTGGTGATCGCCGGGTTCTTCACCTTCATGGGCACCACGGTCGCGAACGAGACCGACCGGCTCGGCCAGGAGTTCAGCGGCGGCCTGTCCCGGATCGAGCGCTGGCTGGAGGGGCCGCCGTTCCATGTCAGCCCCTCGGCGCTGAGCGGCTTGCAGGGCAAGATCAGCTCCTTCATCTCCGCCCACCGCTCGACCCTGATCAGCCAGGCGCTCAGCGGCGCGACCCGCGCGGTGGAGATCCTCACCGTGCTGGCGCTCGCCGTGTTCTGCTCGATCTTCTTCACCCATTCCGGCGACCAGATGTGGCGCTGGTTCACCACGCAGCTGCCCGGCGAGGCGCGCTCCACCTGGGATCGGGTCGGCCGGGCTGCGTGGCGCACCTTCTCCGGCTACACCCGCGGTTCGATCATCGTGGCGGCGACCAACGCCGCGCTCGTCGGCATCGCGCTGTACCTGCTCAAGGTGCCGCTCGCGCTGCCGCTGACCGCGCTCGAGTTCTTCGCCTCGTTCGTCCCCCTGGTCGGT
>JBKOWZ010000029.1:0-11389 GCA_046724665.1 Actinomycetota bacterium | reverse complement strand
CGCCGTGGCCGGGCCACAGCCGCGGCGTCGGCAGTTGCTGCGCGGACAGGTCGCGGCCGGCCTGGTGGTGCAGCTCGGCGAGGTCGAGCGCGTCGCCGGCGCCCGGGACGCCGGCCCGGGCCGCGCGGATCAGCGCGCCGGTGAACGCGGTCATCCGCTGCCCGGGCGGCACCCAGCTCTTGGCGTCCTTGGCGGTGGCCGCCAGGACGCACGCGCCGGGCACCGCCTCCAGCGCGGCCGCGCCGGTCGAGTGTATCGGCGGGACCTGCCCGTCGTAGCAGTAGTCGAGGATGATGATCCGGTCGGCCGCGTGCCCGGCCTCGCGCACCAGCGCGGCGACGTCCGGGAAGCGCAGCGCGCGGTAGAGCCGCGACTCCGACGAGCCGGCCAGCCCGAAGTAGAGGTCCGGATGCCGGTGCGCGGCGAGCGTGAAGCCGGTGAGGTAGAGGATGAACGCGCCGGTGGCCGCCGCGGCGGCCTCGTACACGGCGTCGAGGACGGTGGCCGCGTCGGGCGGGTTGCGCAGTACCGTGCAGTGCTCGCGGGCGAGCCCGAGCAGTTCGGCGTCGGTCAGCAGCGCGGACAGCTGCTCGACGTTCTGCGACACGCCCGGCGTCGGTCCGGGGGCGTCGGCGGGAACGTAGTCGTCCACCGCGATGAGGACCGCGCGCGAGGTGCTCGGATCTTGCACTGGCAATGCCGCCCCCTCCCTCTATGGCTAGCAGGGTCTATCAGGAGATCCTGCAATGCAACAGTAAAGCGCGGTGCACAATTTAACCGCTGTAATCGAGCCGTTACCAGGCCGGGGCATTGTGGGCCGTCCCAGGGCGTTTTCACGGCCGACGAGCTGAATGCCGCGGTATGGACACCGACGCGAGGTGCGCGCCGCCGCACGGCGCGCTCCGAAGAGTTCTGATAAATGGCGTTCTCGCCATACACACGCCGGAATGACCGGATATCGCCGTAGTGTCTCTTTACCCTGCGCTGGATCCGATCAAAAGGCCCGGAAAAGCACGGCGCGCGCTCGCGAGAACCGAGCGCGCGCCGCGAAGGGTCTGAGCCGCCGTCAGCCGGTCAGCCCGCCGTCGCCGGGCCCTCGAAGAGCTCCAGCATGTCGGTCTTGCCGAACATCTGCGCCGCCTCGATCGCCGACGGGAAGCCGGCGGTCGGGTCGGCCCCGGCGGCGAGCAGCGCGCGCACGATCGCGACCTGGCCCTTGAACACCGCGCCGGCCAGCGGCGTCTGCGCCCTGTCGTTGGCGTGGTTCGGGTCCGCGCCGCGGGCGAGCAGCAGCTCCACGGTCTCCAGCTGCCCGTAGTACGCGGCGAGCATGACCAGGCTGTCCCCGGACTCGTTGATCGCCGTCGCGGGAACGCCGTCGTCGAGCTGCTGCGCCAGCGCGGCCGTCTCGCCGTCGCGGGCGAGGTCGAACACCTTGCCCGGCACCGCGGCCAGTTCGCCGTCCGGCGCACCCGGGGTCTGCTCGGTCGAGTCGCTCATCGTCTCCTGCCCTCTGTAGCTTCAGCGCGTCCGCGAGTCAGCCTACGGGAGTCGCGCACGGCGCGGCTCAGCGAAAGTGCTCTGTCACGCGCCGCCGGAACAGCTCGTAGGTCGCCGCCGACGCGTCCGGCAGATCCTCCGTCGCGCTCGCGGCGATCGTCGCCGCCTCCGGCACGCCGCATCCGCACAGCACCTGCGTGGCCAGCTCGGTGTGCGGGACCACCAGGTCCGAGAGCAGCCGGGCGCCGGCCCCGAGCACCGCGCCGAGCGCGAGGCTCGGGCGGTACGGCCCGGCACCCTTGAGCAGCGCTTCGAGGTCCTCGACGCTGATGCCGCCCGCGTTGGTCACCGCGATGCCCGCGCCGGAGAACAGATCCGCGCGGCGCGGCTCGGGGAACCGCTCGATCCCGGCCAGCAGGCGGTTGACGCTGCCGCCGTAGACGAACCACATCGCGCGGCCGATGCCCTGGTCGATCACCCGGTTGACATAGTCGAGCGGCTCCCATCCCGGGAAGGAGCTCTCGACGTACTGTGCGTCCACGTACTTGCGGTGCTCGAACAGTCCCTTGCGGAAGCCGTATCCGTCCACGATCATCCACCGCATGCTGGGGTGGGCGATCAGCCTGGCCGGATCCGGCACCGCCCGCCGCCACAGCGCCCTGGGCAGCACCGCGAGGGCGGACCCGATGCCGACGTAGCTCATGAAGATGTGCCGCGTTCCCGGCGCCGAGTCGAAGTCCGGGCCGGCCAGGAACGCCTCGGTCAGCTTGGGCCCGCGCGCCGGCCGGAGCGCGTCCCGCACCGCCAGGCCCATCACAGCGCCCTCATACGCGAAGCCGCGGTGCTCCCGCTGCACGCTCTCCAGCCGGATGGGCAGCTCGTCCATGCCCTTCTGTTCGATGCCGAACTCGAACCCGAGCATCAGCTGGAACGCGCTGAACTCCAGATACTCCCGCGCCGGGGCGTCCGCGGTCTCGTAGCCGCGCGTGGTGAAGCGGACGGCATCGGTGGGCGGCGCGAGCAGGCGCCGGCGTATCGAGCCCAGAAGTGTCGCTCCCACGAAGATCTCCTCACAGCTTCCAGCCAGGGACAGGGAAGACGCGCACGTGCGGTGCGGGCACGGCCACAGGTGCGCCGTCGGTGCGGGCCAAGAAAGGACGGGAAAAGCGCTCACCGGTGAGCGGGACACAACGCGCCGTGCGCCCGGCCGACCGGGCGCCGAATCATCAGCCTTCTTCGAATGCGGCCGTCTTCAGCGGAGCACGCGTATTCACCACACCATATAAACCCAGAGCCCTGATTCAGTCAAGAGTGGACGCGGGGTGCGGCGGCGGCACGGCGGGGCCGGTCGCGCGATCCGTTGACTTTGGTTGTCCGCGACCACATACTCCCAACCACGCCCAGAATGCTCGTCAGGTGCGCGAGACGCATCATTCCGGAAACGTTTCCGGATAAAACGGGCGAAGGGTTGTAACAATCCCATACTGCCCGATCGACTCGGCGCGGCCGACCGGGCGCAGGCGTCCAACGCGAGAGGTCGCATGCCATGTCCGAACAGAGGCGAGGCCGCGCCGCGCCGGCCCACCGCGCTTCCTCTGCTCACTCCCCCTCCCCCTCGGTTCCCTCATCTCCCTCCCGCCCCGCATCCCCGCGCCTCCTGCCCGGCCGCTGGTTCCGGCTGCCGGCGCTGGCCGCGGTCACCGCGCTGGCCGGGCTGTTCACCGTCGCGGTCGGCCCGGCGAACGCCGCGCTGCCGGGGCCGCCGTCCGGCTGGACCCAGATCTTCGCCGACGACTTCAACGGCCCCAACGGCAGCGGCATCGGCGGCCAGTGGATGTACGACGTCGGCCAGGGCGTCTGGGGCACCGGCGAGATCGAGAACATGACCAACTCGACCGCCAACGTGCACCTCGACGGCGCCGGGAACCTCGACATCACCGCGATCGGCTCCGGCAGCAACTGGACCTCCGGCCGGGTGCAGACCACCAGCGCGAACGTCGGCGCCCCGGCGGGCGGCAAGCTGGAGGTCACCGCCTCGATCCAGCAGCCCACCGGCGGCCTCGGCTACTGGCCGGCGTTCTGGATGCTCGGCCCGGGCCAGTGGCCGGCGAACGGCGAGATCGACATCATGGAGGACGTCAACTCGCTGTCCGAGGTGGCCGGCACGATCCACTGCGGGGTGTACCCCGGCGGCCCGTGCAACGAGGGCAACGGGATCGGCAGCGGGCTGCGCGCCTGTAGCGGCTGCCAGTCCGGCTTCCACACGTACACGATGATCCTCGACCGCACCAACACCTCAGCCGAGTCGATCACCTTCTACCTCGACGGCGCCTCGTACTTCACCGTCACCGAGGGACAGGTCGGCGCCTCGACCTGGCAGCAGGCCTTCGACCACAACCTGTCGATCATCCTCGACCTGGCCATCGGCGGCGGGTTCCCGAACGGCGTCTGCGGCTGCACCACGCCGACCGGCTCGACCGCCTCGGGCGGCACGATGCGGGTCGATTACGTCGCCGCGTACACCACCACCGGCGGCACCCCGCCGCCCACCGGAAGAACCGGCCCGGTCGTCCTGGCCTCCAACGGCCTGTGCCTGGACGTGCGCGGTGCCAACAGCGCCAACTTCACCCCGGTCCAGGTCTACACCTGCAACGGCACCAACGCGCAGCAGTGGACCTTCGTGCAGGCCGGCACGACACTGCACGCACTGGGCAAGTGCCTTGACATCAACGGCGGCGGGACGGCCAACGGCACCACGGTCGATCTGTACGACTGCAACAACACCGCCGCACAGGTCTTCATCCCGCAGTCCAACGGCGCGTTGTACAACCCCCAGTCGAACAGGTGCCTCGACGACACCGGCTGGGGCGGCTCCGGTACCCAGCTCCAGATCTGGGACTGCACCGGTAGCGCCAACCAGAAGTGGACCCTGCCCTAAAGCATGAGCGCGTTGATGAGCGAGACCCCGACTTAGGGCAACACGGCACGTACGGGCGGCGTCCACCGGGCGCCGCCCGTACCATGTGCAGGATGCCTGTGCGACTGACTGCTCGATGCGTACGCGGCCTCGAGTGGGTGCTCGCGGCCGAGGTGGAGCAACGCTTCCACCACTACTTCCGGCACGACGCGGCCGACGAGATCTGGCTGAGTGAGCGTCAGGTGTCGTTCGAGGTGCCGCGACTGCACGCCGATCTGCTCGATCTGCGCACCGCGGACGATCTGCTGCTGGACGTGGGCACGCTGCGCGGCATCGACCACACCCGCGCAGCGCTGGCCGAGCTGCCCCGCAAGCTCGCGCGCATCGACTTCGCCGCAGCGGTCGCACGCCTCGGTGACGTGCGCGAATCGCCGCTGACCCCGGCGGCAACGAACATGCCGACCTTCGACGTGGTCGCGAGCCTGCTCGGGCGGCGCAACTACAACCGGTTCGCGGTCGAGGACGTAGCGGGGCAGGTCGTCGAGAACACGGTCGGCGCGCGGTACGTCTCCCGGAACCCGGACTCGGCGCGAGGCTCCGCCGCCGACACCGCGGACACCGACTTCACGGTGCGGCTCTCGCTCAGCGGCGACATGGTCGAGGTCGCGCTCCGCCTCCTGCGCAAGCCGCTGCACCGGCGCCCCTGGAAGCAGGACACCGGCCCCGCGACGCTGCACCCCCCGCTGGCCGCCGCGCTCGTCCGGATCGGCGACGATGCTGTGTTCGACACCGCGACATCCAACACGGTGACGCCTGGCACCGCGGCGTCCACGGTCCTCGATCCGTTCTGCGGCGACGGCACGATCGCGATCGAAGCCGCCCTCGCCCTACCCGAAGCCCGGATCCTCGCGGCCGACATCAACGCCGCCCGGCTGCGCAACGCGCAGGCGAACGCGGCACGTGCGAACACGGCAGCCGCCATCCAGTTCGTGCGAGCCGATGCGGGGCATCCGACGTGGGGCGCCGAACGCTTCGATCTGCTCGTCACCAATCCACCGTGGAATCGGGCCGTCGGCGCGACGGGTGCGCTCACGGACACACTCGACCCCTTCTGGCGGAGCCTGCCGGACGCCCTGACGCCGCACGGCCGGATCTGCACGATCGCCGAGGCTGACCTCGAGATCCCGGCCCGGCTGCGCCGTAGGGGCTATTCGGTCGCGCTGGCCCAGACGATCCGGCTCGCCGGCCGCGTCTCGCACGTCGTGCTGGCCGCGCCGCCGGGCGCCGCCGAGCCACGGCTCCCCGCCGGGCTCGACCTGTGGCACGAGCGCGCGTTCAAGGCCGGCATCATCACCCCGGACGGCTTCTAGCTCCTTCTGACGGCTGCCCACCAATCGGGTTAACCTCACAGCTGTGGGAGTCTCCGAGATAGAGTTCCTCGGCTCCGGCGACGAGGCGGAACCCAACGAGTCCGGCGAGCCGAGCCCCGGCGGCGATCCCGGCCTCGACCTCGGCCGGGGCTCCGCGCCTCGCCGGCTCCGCAAGCCGAGCGGCCCGCTCGCCGCGGTTCTGGCCGCGACGGTCGTCGCAGTGGCCGCGGCCGCGTTCGCCGTAGTGCGGCACGACCGGGCCGGCGACGCGTTCGACGTCACGCTGATCTCGGCCGAGTACACGGTCCGGCAGGACGCCTCAGGCATCGACCTCTCACTCGCGTTGCAGAACAACGGCCCGACGATGATCGAGCTGACCGGGGTCGCCCTGAACCAGCCCGGACTGATCCGACTCCCCCGCACCGGCGACGCCGCCGGAGGCGATACCACCGGCGCCGCCGCGAGTGACGCGGGAGCCGCGTCCGCCTCCGCGCTCGGGCCGGGAACCGCGATCACCTCGCTGCCCCTGACGCCGAAGGGCGTCGAGGTGGTCACCGTGCCCTTCCGCTACGACTGCGCCCGCTCGGGCTTCCCGCTGGTCAGCCGCGCGGTGAGCCTGGCCGGGTACAGCGCCCTGGGCACGCCGCGCACGGCCCGGCTCACCCTCCCGGCGAGCGCCTCGCCGTGGCAGCCGGGTGACATCCTGCGGTCAGCGCTCTGCAACCAGCCCACGCCCGAGTCGGACCTCACGGTCAGGTACGGCGGGATCGGCAGCACGCTGATGCAGCTGACACCGGTGCGGTTCGACTACACCATCGAACTGAGCGCGCCGACGACCACGCCGGTCACGGTCACCGGCATCGCGCAGGACAATCCGGGCATCGCCGCCTCGGTGGACCCGGCGCTGCCGATCAAGGTGCTGGACGGGCAGACGGTGCTCGTCACCGTCACCTGGCGGGTGATGAGCTGTGTGATCGCGACCTCGGTTCACTCCGCCGATGGAGTGAAGATCACGGCTTCGGCACAGCAGAGCGTGCAGACTTGGGACGCGAAGCTCGGCGCGCAGTTCACCAAGGATCTGGACGCTGAGATCACCACCGTGTGCTCGGGCGGCTAGCGCCGGCCGGCCGGCTGCCATTGCCATCGCAGGGATCGCAGAAGACGGAGAGCCGCGCAGTGACCAGGACGATGTACGACGGCGTGGACGCGAGCCGGCTGCCGACCTCGGCGCAGCTGGTCGCGGGGTACGTGGACGGTCTCTACAAGTGGTCGAGCGCCGACTGGGCCCGGTTCCCCCGCTCGGTCAAGGTGCGGGTCGCGGTGTTCTCGCAGACGAACGACGGGCAGGTGCTCGACGTCGAGCCGGGCAACGCGACTCCGGCGCAGTCGGTGGACTGGGTGCTGATGCGCCGCCGGGCCGGGGTCGATCCAACCGTGTATATGAACACATCGACCTGGCCGGCGGTACGCGACGCGTTCCGCGCACGGCGCGTGGCGGAACCGCACTACTGGGTCGCGCAGTACGACGGGATCGCCACGATCCCGTCGGGTGCGATCGGCAAGCAGTACTACAACAACAACGATCTGGGCTACGACCTGTCCGTCGTCGCCGACCACTGGCCGGGTGTCGATCCCGCGGGAGGAGAAGACATGCCACTGACGCAGGCGGACATCGCCGCGATCTTCAACTACGTGCTGAAACGGCAGGGTGTGGGGGAGGCCGGCGACACCACGCTCGGCGGAATGGTGGCCTGGAACGACGGGCACATGCAGGGCATCATGAACCAGATCAATACCCTGAGCGCTACCGTGAACAAGCTGTCGGCCGCGCCGGTGCTGGACGCCGGCTCCGTGGCCGCCGAGCTGGCAGGCAACGAAGCATTCGTCCAGGCGATCGCGGACGCCGTCGCCGCGCGGTTGAACGCGCCGGGCGGCGACGGCACGTCGTAGAAGCGGTCAGGCCGGCGGGCGCGCCATCCTGAGCACGTCAAGCAGCCGGTCCAACTGCTCCTCGGTGACGGTTCCGGCGGCCACGTGGCCGCGGTCGATCACCGCCTGGCGGATCGTGGTGCCCTCACTCAGCGCCTGCTTCGCGATCTTCGCGGCCTCCTCGTAGCCGACGACGCGGTTGAGGGGTGTGACGATCGCGGGCGAGGACTGTGCGTACTCGAGCAGCCGCCCCTCGTCGGCCTCGATGCCTGAGACGCAGCGCTCGGCCAGCAGCCGCGACGCGCTGGCCAGCAGTCTGATCGACTCGAGCAGGTTGCGCGCCACCACCGGCAGCGTGACGTTGAGCTCGAACTCGCCCGAGGCACAGCCGAAGGCGACCGCCGCGTCGTTGCCGACCACCTGGATGCACACCATGCGCACGGCCTCGGGGATGACCGGATTCACCTTGCCGGGCATGATCGAGGAGCCGGGCTGGAGGTCGGGCAGCGCGATCTCGCCGAGCCCGGCCCGCGGCCCCGAACCCATCAGGCGCAGGTCGCCGCAGATCTTGAACAGCGCCAGGGCGAGGGCGCGCAGCTGCCCGGAGCACTCGGCGAGCGCGTCGCGCGCGCCCTGCGCCTCGAAGTGGTTGCGCGCCTCGGTGAACGGAAGTCCGGTCGCCTGCGCCAGCCGCGCGACGGCGGCCGCGGCGAAGCCGGGCGGCGCGTTGAGCCCGGTGCCGACGGCCGTCCCGCCGAGCGGCAGTTCGGCGAGCCGGGGCAGCGCGGACTCGAGCCGTTGCGCCGAACGGCGGACCTGCGCCGCGTACCCGCCGAACTCCTGGCCGAGGGTGACCGGCGTGGCGTCCATCAGGTGCGTGCGCCCCGCCTTGACCGTGTCGGCGAACCGCCCGGCGTTCACGGCCAGCGCCTGCTCCAGCGTGTCGAGCGCGGGCAGCAGCTCCCGCACCAGCAGCGCCGTGGCCGCGACGTGGATCGACGCGGGGAAGACGTCGTTCGAGCTCTGCGAGGCGTTCACCTGGTCGTTCGGGTGTACCGGCCGGCCGAGGCGCTCGGCCGCGAGGGTGGCGATCACCTCGTTGGCGTTCATGTTGGAGGAGGTGCCGGAGCCGGTCTGAAAGACGTCGACCGGGAACTCGGCGTCCCAGCGGCCCTCGGCGACCTCGGCGGCGGCGGCGCGGATCGCCTCGGCCGTCTCCGGGTCGAGCACGCCGAGCGCGCCGTTCGCCGCCGCGGCGGCGGCCTTGATCCGGCCGAGCGCCGCGATCTGCGCCCGTTCCAGCCGGGTGCCGGAGATCGGGAAGTTCTGCACGGCGCGCTGGGTCTGCGCCCGCCACTTCGCCCGCGCCGGCACCAGCACCTCCCCCATCGAGTCGTGCTCGACACGTACGTCGAGATCCGGCTCCATGCGCGTCACGTCGCTGTTCATGAGGGTCACCTCCATCTACCATCCTCACCCATGGCGCCCGCAGATTCAGCCCGCGACTGGTCCGCGTTCCAGTACGAGATCTACCTCGACGGCCTGGCCGGGACGGTGCCCGGCCTGCCGACGGATCTGACCCGGCTGGAGGAGCTGGCCGAGCGGCGGTTCGAGCCCGGCCCGTTCGCCTACGTGGCCGGCGGCGCCGGGGACGCGAAGACGGTGCGGGCCAACCGCGAGGCGCTGGACCGCTGGCGGATCGTGCCGCGGATGCTGCGCGACGTGCAGCGGCGCGACCTGTCCGTGGACCTGTTCGGCACCCGGCTTCCCGCGCCGGTCGCGCTGGCGCCGGTCGGCGTGCTGTCGATCGTGCACCCGGGCGCCGAGCCCGCCGCCGCTCGGGCGGCCGCCGCGCAGGGCCTGCCGTTCGTGCTCTCGTCCGCGTCCAGCACGCCGATGGAGCAGGTGGCGGAGGCGATGGACAGCGTCGGCGAGGCGGCCGGCGAGGGAGCGCAGCGCTGGTTCCAGCTGTACTGGCCGAAGGACCGGGACGTGACGGTCAGCCTGCTGACGCGGGCGGCCAAGGCGGGCTGCCGCGTGCTGCTGGTGACGCTCGACACCTGGCTGCTGGCCTGGCGGCCGCGCGACCTCGACCAGGCGTACCTGCCGTTCCTGCACGGCATCGGCACGGCGAACTACTTCACCGACCCGGCGTTCCAGGCCGGGCTCGCCAAGCCGGTGCACGAGGACCTGAACGCCGCGGTGCTGCACTTCGCCCAGATGTTCGCCGATCCGACGAAGACCTGGGACGACCTGGCGTTCCTGCGCGAGCACTGGGACGGCCCGATCGTGCTGAAGGGCGTGCTCCACCCGGACGACGCGCGACGCGCGGCCAACGCCGGGATGGACGGCGTCGTCGTCTCGAATCACGGCGGCCGGCAGGTCAACGGCGCCATCGGTGCGGCTGACGCGCTGCCGGGTGTCGCGCGGGCGGTCGGCGACCGGCTGACGGTGTTGTTCGACAGCGGCGTACGCACCGGCGACGACGTGTTCAAGGCGCTCGCCCTCGGCGCGAAGGCAGTACTACTGGGACGCCCTTACGCGTACGGACTCGGCCTGAACGGACAGGCCGGGGTCGAGCACGTACTGCGCTGCCTGCTGGCCGAGTTCGATCTGACACTCGCCTTGTCCGGTTACACCGAGCCCGGCCAACTGACCGCAGACGCGTTAACGCGCGCCGACGTGCCCTAGGCGCGCCGGCGCGCGTTAACGCCCTGCCGAGACACCTAGTGCGACGCGGCGACGACCGGCAGCGGGCCGAAGATCTGATTGCCCGGAGCGTCCGGATCGTCGCTGGTGTAGAACTCCTTGAGCGCCTGCTGCACCTCTTCGAGGTCGAGCACGCCGTCGCCGTTGCGGTCCAGCGCACGGAAGGCGCGCTCGGCGTCGTCGGTGCAGACGCCGTAGGCGTTCGCCCAGGTGGCCAGCTCCTCCACCTCAAGCGAACCACTGTCGTCATCGTCGATGAGGTCGAAGATGGTCTGCGCGACCGGCCTGATGATCCGGTCGTAGCCGCGGGCCGGCTCGACGATGCTCTCCGCACACGAGCTGATGAACTGCTCCCGGCTGATCCGGCCGCTCTCGCGGGCGTCCGTCTTTCGGCTGAGCGCCACCCACAGCCGCAGGTAGATGACGTGGATCCGCTCGTACTGCGGGGAATCCTCGGCGAAGTCGAAGGCCTGGCAGACGTGCGCGGCGGCCGCGTCGTAGTCGGCCGCGGTGATGAAGCCGTCGTTGTCGGTGTCGAGTAGTTCGAAGCGGCGGTCCAGCTTGGATTTCTGTACTTCGGTGAGCATGGTGCGCTGACTCCCTCTCTCTGACGCCTCCTGGAGGCTGACTCCAGTCACCCGGTTTCCCGGCCCGGCCGCATCCCCGCGAGCCCGGACGAGTGACCGGCGGGCGTCAGCCGACACCCGGCAGGACGCGCTCGAGGATCGCCTTCGTGTCCGTCCCGGCCGGCAGGGTGCCGAAGGTCTGGCCGCCTTCCCCGGCCAGCCGGGTGGCGCAGTAGGCGTCGGCGACCGGCGCCGGCGCGTAGCGGATCAGCAGCGAGGCCTGGAACACGACGGCGAGCCGTTCGACCAGGCGGCGCGCCCGGAACTCGGCCTCGCCGGGGTCTGCCACGGCCCGGCGCAGCTCGTCGAACGCCGCGTCGAAGCGCGCGTCGCCGCCC
>JBKOWZ010000256.1:0-18476 GCA_046724665.1 Actinomycetota bacterium | reverse complement strand
CGGAACCTGGCCGATTGCGAGCGGATCCTGGGCCCCGAGCACCCCGACACCCTGCAATCCCGCAACAACCTGGCCAACGCCTACCGTGCGGCCGGGGACCACCGGCGGGCAGCCGAGCTGCACGAGCGGAACCTGGCCGATTGCGAGCGGATCCTGGGCCCCGAACACCCACACACCCTGGCCTCCCGCAACAACCTGCGCCTGGCGCGTGCTGCCGCCGGGCTGGACAATGGGCAACGCGCCTAAGCAGATCAACGCATCGACACGTGCGCCTACAAGCACGGGGAAGCCACACCTACGTCTGCGTGCACCAAGGGTGTGCACCAAGTTGAGCCAACCCAGGTCCCAAGTCGTGGCTAGAGCGTTGGCCTGGGAAAAGGCTGAGCGTGGGCCGCGGATGGGACGCCTGGGACAACAACGCCCTAACGGTGTCCCAATTTGATTCCGGCCATGACCTGTGGCGATCTGTGATTAGGACACTTGGGACAGTGAGGCGCTTGCGGTGCGGCCGAGGCTGCCAGGCCCAACGCGAGGCCGAGTGATGGGGGATGGCCAGACTCCGGCGGGGTTCCAGGCGAATCTGTCCCAAGTGTCTCAACTTCCGCCCTAGCCTGGCCTTGCGCCCGCTTCAGTCGCCGTGCACTCGCGTGTCGTATCGGGCGCCTCCGTCAAGGTCGATCCAGTCTTCGGGCGCTGCTGCTGGCATGAATCCAAGCGTGCGCAGCAACTGACTGGCAGCGGTCTCCGCTTCAACGCGATCACGCCCTGCCGGGGCGATTGGCACGAGCCCGCGATCCTCCAGAACTGCAATGACGTCCGCGATTAGCTTTCGTGGATCATAGGCACGTGTTGAAAGGTTGTGCGGTCCGGGATTACGGGGGTCGTATGGCTTGTGGATCATGTCCTTAGAACCACTTCTCACCGGTGATGCGCTGGAAGACGTCGATGTATCGGGTGCGAGTCGCGTCAACCACCTCGGCTGGCATCTCGGGGCCCGGCGGAGTCTTATCCCAGCCCGTGCTCAAGCTCCAGTCCCGGACGAATTGTTTGTCGTATGCGTACTGTGGGCGGCCGGGTTCCCATTGGTCGGCCGCCCAGAAGCGGGATGAGTCTGAAGTCAGGAGTTCATCGGCGAGCGTAAGGACGCCATCGGCATCCCACCCGAACTCAAGCTTTGTGTCGGCGATGATGATTCCTGACTCGGCGGCACGTGCTGCGCCGCGGGTGTAGATCTCCAAGGTCAGTGCGCGTAACCGTTCGGCGACTTCGGCACCCTCCTGGGCTACGACGGCGTCGAAGTCGATGAACTCGTCGTGGCCTTCGGTGGCTTTGGTTGTGGGTGTGAAGATCGGTGCGGGCAGTTTGTCGCCCTCGCGCAGCCCCTGGGGGAGATTGACGCCGGACACTGTCCCGCGTGTCTGATATTCCTTCAGCCCGAGGCCGGCCAGGTGGCCGCGGGCGATGCACTCGACTTGGATCATGCGCAACGGCTTGCAGCGCACAGCGCGCCCCGCCCACTGCGATGGCACGTCACTTGT
Source organism: Actinomycetota bacterium (assembly GCA_046724665.1). Classification (GTDB taxonomy): domain Bacteria; phylum Actinomycetota; class Actinomycetes; order Streptomycetales; family Catenulisporaceae; genus Actinocrinis. The sequence continues at coordinate 16,938 of JBKOWZ010000256.1, read as the reverse complement.
GGACACGATGTGGTTGGGCGCGACGTCGGACAGGTGGGTGAACCACCAGTTTGATAGGGCGGTCAGTAGCCGACCTTTATCTGGAACGGCGGTCGGCAACGTTACGTCATAGACGGACACGCGGTCGGAGGCAACCAAGAGCAACTCGCTTGTGCGCGGGTCCTCGTATACGTCGCGTACCTTGCCACTGTGTAGGTGCCGCAGATCGCTGTCACTCACGTCGCATTCTCGCTTCCGTGGACTTCAGTGCTGTACTCGATCCTGGCCTCGATGCTCGGAACCGCCGCAGATTCGCCGTACTCGATCACCTCGCCGTTGGTGTCGTAGTACCAGTTCCGGCCTCGTAGGACAGGACTGTCAACGGACAGTCCGAGAAGCGCTGCTTCTTCGTCTGTGGCAAACCCAGCGGAGAACAAGATGCGTTCACGAGGCGATCGGGTCCGACCAGTCTGTTCTTCGACGTAGCGGAAGGTTCCTTGCACGATTCGTTCGGATCTGAGCAGCGCAGGCGCGGATTTGGCGAGCGAGCCATCAAACCAACTAATCGAACGCGAGAGCGGCTTGTCGCCCTGACTGTAGGTGACCCGCTGACGGCGAATCACCTCGCTACCGGGCTCGACACCGAGGGCGTCAGCGACCCTGTCCGGTGCACGAACCAATTCGGCTGCGATGTTGCCAGCGTAGTGGCCTGGCGGATAGATACGTCCAGTGGCAAGGACGGCAAGGCTTCGGTCCCGTGCCGAGCGGTGCAGCCGGGCAGTGTCAACAACAGTTCCGGATCCCGGCTGTGCGCGCGTGAGCCCTTCGTCCTTCAGCTGGCGCAGCGCCTTTGCAGCAGTGTTCATCGCGACGCCCCAGTCTGCACAGATCTGCCTGGCGGACGGGACTGGATCGCCTTCGCGGAGCTGGCCGGACGTGATTTGGTCGCGGATGCTTCCAGCGATCTGCATGTATGGCGGGTCGTTTCGCTCTAGCTGTGGCATGGCTGCGCTCCTATCGGATACCTGTGTTCTAGCACACTGCTCCCTCGGAATGCGAGTCGCGGCTGCCAAGGCGAGCTGTATCTCTAGTGTACTAGAGCGGGCGGTTGACAGTGTTCTAGAACACTGCTACCTTGGGAAGTGCGCCGAGAGGAAAGATTCCCGGCGGAGAGTGTGACAGATCAACAACTTCATAGCCTGCTTGGTCGGGGTCCGGATGACAGCGCGCCTTGTGAGGGGCCGCAGGTTCAAGGTCCCGGGGCTGGTTCGCCAGTCACCTAACTCCGATCAGGGTGGTTGGCAGTGCTTGCGCTGTCCGGGCGTCCATGGTCCGCAGTTCTGTTGTGGCCCATGGACGGCGGAGAACCAGAGCCCTGCTTTCGCGCAGTCTTCTTCCTCTTCTCTCGCCTCCTGGTCGAAGGATGGTCCTGTCATGTCTGTTGCCTCGCGTACCAACGGCCGTGCGCCTCTGCCTCTTTCCTCGCTGCACGCTTTGGACGTGGAGCTTCCCGTGTCGGGTTCGGCTTGGTTGGTGTGCCCTGATTGTGATCACTGGGTTGAGGTGGTGCGGGGCCTGGTGCAGACGCACAGGTCCGAGGGGCGCCGGTGCGTTGGTTCGGCACAGCGGGTTGATTTCGACCTGACCCCGGCCCAGCACACCGCGCTGTGCACTGCTGCCCGGCAGTGGCTTCAGGCGAGGGGGCGCACCCGCCCGGCGCGCCTGGTGCTGCGCGAGGGGGAGCGGCGCGACACCCGCCGGATTGCGACGCGCGGTGCGGCGCAGTACGCCGAGCAGCGCACCCGCACGGCCATGGCCGATGCGTTCGAGGCCGCGTGGAAGCGTGTGGGCCGTGTCCCTGCGGCCCCCGCGGTCCACCAGATCGCGGAGCAGCGTGCTGCGCGTTCTGCGCACCCGGCGCAGGTCACCGGGCACGGCTGGTTCGAGTTCTGGCTGACCGAGGCCGAGTTGGCGCATGCCAACAGTGCGCACGGCGCGCGCCGCGTTCCGGCTGTGGCCTGACGGCTCGCGCCCGGCGGCGACCCCACGGCCCCGGGGTCGCCGCTTCGCGCGGGCAATCAGCCCGGATCCCCTGCCGCGAAGGGACGCACACGATGGGCGAGAATCACACGACCGGTCTTCCGAGCCAGTTGACGGACATCGCCGCCCTGCTGGCCGGTCTGCCCCTGGATGTCCTGCCGGACCTGCACAACCTGGTGGTCGCCTACGACTCGGTGACCGGTACTTGGGGTGCGGAGGCGCAGCTGTTCACTGTCGGCGACGACGTGGAGCGGGTCGCCGCGGTGCGTGCGTGGGCGCTCGTCCTTGACGCCGCGACGCGCCTCGACCAGCCGCGCGTGGGCGGCGCCACGTACCTGGAGGCGGTCAGGGCGTTGGACTTCGGTGCCGGCCTGCGGATCTGGACGCGCATTTCCGGGGCCGAGGCCGTCGCCCTGGTCGTGGGCTGACTGCGCGGCCGAAATCCGCGTCCACAACCGCGCTGTCGGTCCTGCGGGCCGGTGTGCATCGCGTTCGGCCGGCCAATCCGCCCTACTTCCGCCGTCCCGCCCGCCGTGCGCCTGTCGCGTCGGTGGGCGGGACGGTCTCTGCTCGCATGCCTGCTTCTCGTAGAAGGGCCCTGTTGATGAGCTCACCGACGTTGACGCTGGTCGCCACGCCCGATCCCGAGCCGTCGCCGTCCGTGCAGGCGCTGGCGGACCGGTTGGTGCTGGCCGGGCAGTGCTACGGGGATCTACTGGCCGCGGCGAAGGCCGCAGTGGCTGCGGAGGCGGCCGGGATGGCGTATCCGCTGGGCTGGCTGCGCGATCACCTCGCGCTGCTGGGGGAGCTTCCCCCGGCTGGGGCGCGTCCGGGCGACTTCGTGCCGATGGACGCGGGTGACGCGGTGTGGGGGCGCTGGTGAGCGCGGACCCGTTCGCCACGGTCACGGTGCCGGCGGCGCCGCTGGCGGCCACGGCCGCGTGGCACGCCGCTGTGGATGCCGCTGGCGGCCAGTGCTCGTGCACCGGGGCGTGCGGGCGCAGCCACCGGGCGTTTCCGGCGCATCGCTGCCCGCACCGGCTGGCCGCCAACGGCTCGCGACTGCTGCTGGCCGGCGACGGGCGGGTGTACTGCCCGCGCTGCTTCGACCCGATCGCGCGCGCTTCCCGCCGCGCCGCCCAGGAGCGGGCCGCGGCGGCGAGCGCCGCGCGCTACGCGCAGGACGACCTGCTTTCTTTGCTCGAACTCTGACACCCGGAGCCGGTGTCGCGCCCGCGTGTCCCCGGCTGCGCCCGGCGTCGCCGATCCCTGTCCCCTGCTGCCGAGGAGTGCCTGTCATGCTGTACGCCCCCGCCCCGCCGCGCGCCGCGCATGCGCTGCCGCACTCGCAGAACAAGAGCCGGGTGCGCCCGCCTGATCCACGAGCGGCGGGTAGGTGGTCGTTTTTCGGTGCGCGTCACCCGCAGGCCGGTCCTGCGCGCGAGCGCTGCCGCAGCGTGCACGCCGGGCAGCAGGTCAAACGGCTCGGCGGCGTGGCGTGCGGGGCGTGCTGGGAGCACGCGATCCGCATCGATGAGCGCCTGGTGGTCGAGTGCGGCCTGGACGACGCGCCCGAGGTGCCCGCGGACGACGTCGATCAGGTCGCGGTGGCCTACGCGGTGGCCGGGCGCCGGGTTGCGTTGAGCGACGCCGAGCGCGTGGTGGCGGTGCGGCTGCTGGCCGACCGCCGCCTGACGGCGGCGCGGATCGCGCGGCAGCTGCACATGACCACCCGCGCGGTCGCCCACATCATGGCCGCCGACCCGGTCGTCCCGGCCGCCGCGCGCCGAGACGGCCTGACCCGAACTCATCCCCCTGCCCACCGCGTGGCTGTTCGCGGCCCTGGGGTGATCGTCGCTGCCGCAGAGGAGGAACCCCCGCATGTCCGATGACGTGCGCCTGGCCGTTCTGGCTGGGTTGCTGGTGCAGGCGGACGCCGATGTGGCCACCGCGTTCGCGTACCTACCGCGGTGGGACTGCTCCGCCGCGCTGCTTCAAGGCGAACTCACCGGCCTGCTGCGCGCCTTCCGCATCGTGGCCGACGTGCCGGACTCGGTCACCGACGACGACGCGCTGACCCGGGCCCGCGCGCTGGCGGGAACCCTGCCAGCCGCCGCAGTAGGGCCGGCCGCTTGCGTCCCTCGTGTGCCACTACGCCTGATGGAAAGGACGGCGCTGCCGTGAAGCCTCGAACCCTGCTGCTGAGCGCGGGCGCGATCGTCGTCATGGTCGTGTACCAGCACGCTGAGGCGAATGTGGCCGCCGGTGTGGGCGGGGGAGCGCTGCGGCCTGGTACGGTGCCTGCCGCCTATGCCGGGATCATCGCGGATGCGGGCCGTACCTGCTCGCAGGTGAGTGCGGCGTTGCTGGCGGCGCAGATCAATCAGGAGTCGGGGTTCGACCCGCGCGCGGTCTCGGACACGAATGCGCAGGGCATCGCGCAGTTCGAGCCGGACACCGCCGCGAGCAACCACGTGGACCCGTGGAACCCGGACTCGGCGATCCACGGCATGGCCCGCCTGGACTGCCGGTACGTCAAGAAGTTCGGGTCGGTCACGCTCGCGCTGGCCGCGTACAACGGCGGCCCCGGCATCATCGACCACTGGCAGCAGGTCGGCCAGACCAACAACTACGTGCACTCGATCCTGGCCGCCGTCCCGCACTACACCGCCGCCTCGCAGACTCCCGCGCTACAGCCGCCACCGAGCGCGGGCGAGGGGATTGTGCAGCGGGTTTGGGACGCGCTGCGCTCGGCCGCCGCCGGGAGCGCCTCGTGAACACCGTGCTCAGCCTGCTGGCCTCGGTGCGCCGCACCCTGCCGCCCTGGGCGCAACCGACCCTCGCCCAGAGCGAGCGGTTCCTGTCCGACCTGCGCGGCCTGCCGCGCACTACCGCCGCCTCGATCCTGCTGTGCACCGCCCTGATCTACCTGATCAAAGCGGTGTTCATGGCGGTACTCACTCTGCTGGTCGCGGCCTGCTGGTTGCGCGAGCGTGCCGCCGGTGACCCGCAGGCCACCCCCGCGCCGCTCCGAGTAAGGGACTCGCCGTGAGCTATACCGACCTGCGCGACTTCGAACCCGAAACCGTCTTCGAGATCCCCGCCCTCGGCGACTACGACGCGCCGCTGAGCATCGCGATCGCGAAGAGCGGCGGCGGCACGGTCGGGCGCCGGTACGTGGGGCTGTGGCGCGCCGTCGTGACGCACGGGGACCGCGAGCTGTACCGCGGCCAGACACTGAGCACCCCGCTGCCGCACACCCACGGCGAAGCCGCCGCGCTCCTGGCCGACTTTCTCGCGATCGAGCACCAGGACAGGGGCCTGGCGATGCGGCTGGCGGCCTGGGCCGACCACTACCTGGGCTGACCGACCCGACTCGCACTCCGAAGGAGCGTGCCGCCATGGCCACCGTGACCGAGATCCCGATCGAGACCGACCAGGCCGCCAGGACGGTCCCGGGCGTCGTGCTCGCCCGCGCCGACGCACCACCGAGTCGAGCGGACGGTGCGTACGGCGTGGGCTGGCTGCTGCGCACCCCGCTGCGCGCCGGCGGCTGGCTCGCCCTAGCCCTGCTGTGGAGCGTCCCGGTCGCCCTGGCCTTGGCGTTCTGGCTCACGGCCAGCCCCCGCCGCGCCGCTGTCACCGCTACGGCCGGCCTGCTGGCCGCGAGCCTGCACCGCTAACCGGCCACTTCACCGCACCGCTCGACCCGATACCGCACCACGCCCTGCTCCGCCCGCCAACCGAACCGAGGAGACCCGTATGAAGACCCTGCTCGCCATCGTCGTCCTGTTCGTCTTCGCCCTGGCCGTGGGTGTCGGCGACGACACCGGCGTGATCCCCGGCTACCACGCGCCCGCAAGCACCGCTGGCCAGCGTGCCTGAGCGCGAACCCTCCGGCGCGGGCCGCAAACGCGCGGCCCGCGCCGGGCCCGAGCGCTCGTTCCCGCCCCGCCCCGGCCGCCGTCCCGGCGTCCGCAGCGGTACGGGGATGGCCGACCGGCCCTCCGCGACCCTCGGCACTCTTTCTGGAAGGGAGACCGCTTTGTCCCCGATCACCAACACCCTGGCCGACGCCGCGGTGCAGACCGCTTCGACCACCGCGTCGCACGGCGCGCTCGGCGGCGGGATGTCGATCGCCGCGCTGGTCGGCATCGGCTGGCTCTACCACCACACCCACCGCATCGCCAACGAGATGAAGAGCGTAGGCGGCGGCAAGATCAAGCACGACCCGCGCCGCACCCTGGTCCTGGCGTTCCTGCTCGGCGCGCTGCTGTCCACCGGCGGCGGCGTGGTCGGCGCGGCGCTGGCCCACGGTGCAGGCTCCGTCGCCGGTGTGCTCGGCTAATCACCGCGTACCCGGTCAGGCGGTGCTGACGGCCCACCCCGGGCGGCGGCCACGCGCCGTCGCCGCGGGCGGGCAATCAGCCCGGACCGCCGATGAGTGAGGACTCTGACGTGAGCAACGAGTGCTTCGGCGAAGAGATCGACGGCGCCTGGGAGACCAACGGGTGCACGTGCGAGGACTGCCTGGACTACGAGGACGAGCTGATCCAGCACGACAACGAGATCGGATACATCAGTGATGAGCAGGCCCGGGCGCGGCACGCGTACATCGACTCGTTCCGCGACACTGAGGACTGATCACGCTGATCGCATCGTGATCGCTTCTTGACCAGTGCAAACGTCCTGCCGCCTGCTCTCGCTGTTCCGCCCGCCCCGGTGCGATCCGTTGGCGGGCGGTTCGGCGTGGGCGGCCGACCGGCCGACCCTGGCCTGAAGCTCACAGGAGACTGATGTGACCGAATACCACTACGTCCTGACCGCCCAGCGTCCCCACCCGCGCGGCACCGAGGTCGCCACCGCGCACGGCACGCTGAACCTCGCCCCGCAGGCCACCCGCGCCGAAGCGTTCGAGTTCGCTCGCAACGACCTGCGCAGGCGCGTGGGCTGGGACGGCGACGGGGACGTCCTGTTCTTCTCGCTCGAACCCAACCAGATCGCCGCCGCCGCGAGCTGACCGCCCGGCGCCCACACCGAACCGCGCGCCTGCGCAGGCCGTTGCGGGCGACTCGGCGCCGCGCGCGCTGCATGCAGCGCCCCTCCCACTGTTTCCGCCGCGTCCAGGACGGAGTACCAGCCGTGACCCAGCCCGATGCGCCCCGACCCGACCGGGACCAGGCCGAACCGGAGCGCTCGGCCTGGCAGCACGCGGCCGACCAGGTCGGCCCGATCGCCGCCCCCGACATCCACCCCTCCGCGCACACCCCGCTGACCGCGCGCGCCCAGGCGCGGATGGGCCGCGGCGCGGGCCGGATCTGGGCCAAGGGCAGCGCGTTCGTGCGCGCCGAGGGCCTGGACTGGCCGGGGCGGGCCGGGCGCTGGTTCACGGTCGGCATCGCAGGGTTCGTGATCGAACAGACCATGGCCACCGGCGCCGGTGCGGCGGGGGTTTCGCTCGGTGCGGGCGCCGCCGCGTGGATCAGCGCCTGCTGGCTGTACGGCGGCCCGCACGGCGAACGCGCCCTCACCGAGGGCGGCGAGGAACCCGAGCCGCGGCCAGAGCCGCGCGTACTGGCCCTCACCCCGAGCCCACCGGCCACACCCGCCCTCGCGCCGGCCGCAGTGGGCCCGGCGGCGGTGGCCGAGGCCGCACCGCCGCCGGATCAGGTTTCGTGGATTACGGACGCGCTCAAGGCCAACGGCGTGAGCGGGGCGAGGGTGCTGGCCGTCACCGAGCGGCCGTGGGGATGGCTGGTGGAGTTGGAGTTGCCGCGCAGCGCCCGCTTGCTGGCCGAGCGGCTCGCGGACGTGGAGGCCAGCCTGCGCCTGCCGATGGGCGGGCTCTCGTTCCAGGTCAACCCGCGCGACACCGGCCTGGTCACGCTGCGGGCCCGGCGCAGCGACCCGTTCGCGGGCCTGGGCGCCCCGCACCACCACGCCCCCAGGTCGCTGACCGTGCGCAAGCCGCTGTACGTGGGGTTGGAGATGGACGGCGCGCCATTCAGCCTGCTGCTCGCCCGGGTGCACGTCGCCCTGGTCGGCGGCACCGGCTCCGGCAAGTCCTCCGCGCTCTGGACGCTGATCGACGCCCTATCCGCGTGTGAGGACGTGGTGCTGCTCGGGATCGACCTGACCGGCGCCCCCGCTTTGAACGCGTGGGGCGATGTGATCCAAGAGCTGGCCGACACCCCGCAGAAGGCCGAGGCGCTGCTCAAGCGGCTGGTGAAGATGGGCCGCGGCCGCGGCAGCGAGCTGGGCGAGCGTGCCCGTCCCCGGCTCGGGCAACCGCTGCCCACGCTGGAGAGCGAGAACTGGCAGCCCGCCCCCGACGGCCCGCAGATCGTGGTGGTCATCGACGAATACCCCGCGCTGGTCGAGGCGGGCCTGTGGCCGTATGTCGCCACGATCCTCAAGGAGTTCCGCAAGGGCGCGATCACCCTGCTGCTGGCCTCCCAGCGCGCCACGCAGAAGGAACTGGGCTCCAGCACCGTCAAGGCACAGATCGGGATCAAAGCACTGCTGTCCTGCGACCCGCAGGACGTGCAGTTGCTGCTCGGCCCCGGGATGCGCGCCAAAGGCTGGGCGCCGGACCGGTTGCAGCCCGCGCTCGGCGACGACCCGTACGACGCCGGGACCGCCTACGTGCACGGCGGCGCGCACATCGCCCCGGTCCCGAAGAAGTTCCACCGGCTCACCCTGGCCGAGGTGCACCACCGCGCCCTCGAGCGCATGGCCGCCGGACTGCCCCGCATCGACCCGGCAACGCTCGCCCACGCCCACGACACCGAACCGGTCGTGCTCGACCTCGACGCGCTCGGCCCCGACCGGGAGGACGAAGACGAGCAGGCCGTGCCGCTGGAGCCGGAGCAGGCCCGGCTGCTGCGCGCGGTGGTGGACTGGTTCACCGGGCACGAGGCCACCCGTGCGCACCTACGCGACATCGCCGCCGACCTGTCCGCCGACGGCGTCGAGGAGTTCGCCGAGATGACCGCGGCCGAACTCGGTGCACAACTGGCCGACGCCGGTGTGACGGTGCAGCGAAGCCTGCGCGTCGGCGGCAGCAAGGGGAGAGTCACCACCGGCGTGCTGCTCGACACCGTCGCCCGACGTCTCAACGGCGCCGCGGACACGCCAGAACCCTGACTCTCTCGCCGACTACACCCCCGACTACACCCCGGCTACACATCTACATGTAGTCGGCGTGTAGTTGTGGATGTAGTCGGGTCACGACCCCGCTTCACCTGCGCCGACGGGATTGTAGTTGGTGTAGTCGGTGTAGTTGGCGCAACCCCCTTGCGCCCGGAAACCCCGCCGTGAAGCGCGGTGCCGCTACGGCTGAGACGTGGTCGCCGCGTCGGCCGTAGCCGCCAGTTCCGCGCGCTCGTGACCCAGTGTCGGTCACGCCACCCGCCTCGGCCCGAGCGTTTTCGTCATCCACTTCTTTCGAGACGAGGACCCGCATGCCCGCCACCCCCGCCCCGCCCGACGGGCCCGCCGGCCGCGCGCAACGCACCGCGAACTGGCTGCGCGACGGCGCGCTCGCCCTTACCGCCGTGCTGCTGGTTCTGAGCGTGGCCGCCGCCGGCTGGTCCGCCAGCTTCATCAGCCTGCACACCTTCGCCGTGGCACACATGGGCCTGAGCCCCGGGCCCGCGTGGCTGGTCCCGGGCACCTTCGACGGCGCCGCCCTCGGACTGTCGCTGCTGGCGTTTCGCGCCGCGACGCACGGACGCGCCAGCCTCGGCGCCCGCGTCTACGTGTACGGATTCACCGCCCTGTCCTCCTGGATCAACTACATCCACATCCCCGACCCGCAGGGCCGCGTGGTGGCGTGCCTGCTGCCGATCGCCGCGGTCGTGGTGTTCGACAAGCTGCTGAAAGAGGCCCGCGCAGCCTACGAGCGGCGCCACGGCCGCGAGGCGTTCCGGGTACGCCCCGGGCTGCTCGCCCTGCGGCTGCTGATCGACCGCGACGCCACCAGGCACGCGATCAAACAGCAGATCACCGCGATCCCCGTCGAAGCCCTCATCGGCCTGGGCGCGGGCAACCTCGCCCGCGCAGCCTCACAAGCCAAGACCGCCCACAGGCCCGCTGCCCCACCGCCGAGTGGGCCGCGGGCACTCGACCCGATCCTGTACCCGGCCCAGTCGCGCCCCGTTCTGCCCGTTCTCGCACCGTTCACCCCGCAGGCTAACCCGTTCGCTCGCATCAGCACCCTGCCGCCCGGCGCCAACGCGGCGAGCGGGCCGAGGGGCGGGGAGGACGAGCACAGCGCCGCCCGGCGCCTGCACGCCGAAGGCATGTCCTACGGGCAGATCGCCGCCGCGCTGGGCCGTTCAAAGAGCTGGGTGCACGGCGTGGTCAACACCCGCGCCATCCAGCACACCAACGGCAACTAACTCCGACGCCCCATGCCCGGCTGCGGGCCACACCCGCAGCCCCGCACGGGGAATCGGCCCCCTTCCCGGCCGCCCCGCATAAGGCCACGCCGCCACCACCCCGCTCCTCAACCACGCCAGGAGGCGATCTTTCGTGTTGTCCAAGTACGCGAGCACCGAACCCACCGGCACCGTCGTGTTCGAGCGGCCCGTGACCGCCGAGGACGGCTCGGTCACCTACCACACCGAGATGATCCACTACACCGGCGCCACCCAACGCACCCAGGCCCTGAAGGCCACCCGCGCGGACGGCGTACGCGCCGTACGCCACCTGCACCAGTAACCAACCGGCCGACACGCTCACGACCCGCCGACCCCAGGGCGAGCCGCGCAGCCGACCACGCCATCGCAGCCCGCCCGCGCATGGCGGGCTGTGGCATGCCCGAACCCAACGAGTAATCGAGGTGAGGATGGCCGCCAAGGCAATCCGGATCTACACACAGCAATGGACCGCGGATGAGTACTTCGCCGCGGTCGAACTCGGCGACGTCCCGGCGCCGAGCGACACCACCGGCGAGCTGTACGTGATCGCCGACCACGCAGATGACTTCGGGGACTGGAACGACGACGAAACCATCTGGCTCCCCGCGTCCGACGTCGAGACTGCCGTACTGCTGCTCACCGGACACGCCACCAGGTTCTACGCGGCCACCTGCTCCGAAACCGTCCCGCAGGTCTCCACCCGCGCCTGGTACCAGGACCAGCCGTATGAGAACCCGTACACCGGCGAGCACACCGAACGCAGCGCCCATCTGGAAGGCCCGTGGAGCGACGAAGAAGCCACCGCCATCCACGCCCGAGTCCACGCCCGATAACCCCGCTTCGAGCACCGCATCCCGAACGCCATCCACACACCACGACGTCAGCAACGGGAGGGCGCATGCACCTGCACGTCGGCTGCAACATCCCCGGCTACCTGCCGGAAGGCGACATCGGCTGCTTCGACGACATCGCCGCCGCCGCCGACTACCTCGCCGACGAACTCAAGCGCATCGAAGAGAACTACTTCGAGCAGTGCCCGAACGGCACGGTCAAGCCCGGCACCGACCAGAACTGCGACTGCGACTGGTGCGAGCTGGCCTGGGACGTGTACGCCGACCGCCTGCACGACGGCCCCACCTGGCCCAACCTGCGCACCGAACACGCCTGGTCCGCCATCTACACCACCCCCGAAGGCCCCAACCTGCACGTGTGGGCCGTCCCCGCCGAAGGACCCGTATCCGCCTGCGAGGTGCGCCTCTACCAGGACTGGTAACCCGCCCACCGCGCCATCGACCCGGCCCCGCGACGGGGCCCCGGGTCGCGCACGGCCTGTGACACCGAAGGAGGTAAACGGATGAACCTGCTGCGCCGCATCGCCGAGCGCACTGCCGCCGAAGACCAGGCCATGATCGAGGCCGGATACGAGATCGAGTCGGCCGGGCCGCTGGGCGCGCGCACCTACCGCCTCAGCGCCGAGAGCATCGCGCGCCGCTGCGCCGAGGCCGAAGACGAACACGTCCGGGCGATGGCCCAGCGAGTCCGGCAGACCTACGCGCTCGCGTTCCCCGAGCAGGCCGCCGACCTCGCCGAGCGCGAGGCCGCCTCGCGCTGACTACCCGTACACCGTGCCCGGCCCCTGTCGCCGAGGGCCGGGCACGGTGCTGTCACCGACATCGGAGGCACCCTTGTCCCTGACCTTTACCGACATCTTCTGCGGCGCGGGCGGCAGCTCGACCGGCCTGGTCGAAGCAGGGCTCGAACTCAAGCTCGCCGCTAACCACTGGCCGCGGGCGATCGAGACCCACGCCCTGAATCACCCCGATGCGGAGCACGTGTGCGCCGACGTCAACAACTACGACATGCGCCGCCTGCCCACGACGGACGTGCTGTGGGCGTCCCCGATCTGCACCGAGAACAGCCCGGCCGGCGGGCGGACCGGCCGCCGCTCGGGCCGTAGCAGCGGGCAGCTGGCGATCGAGGCGCTCGGGCACGTGGAACAGGCCGGGTTCGAGCGCACCCGCGCCACCTTCCACGACGTGATCCGCGCCACCGAGGTCCACCGCTACAAGGCCGTGATCGTGGAGAACGTCCCGGACATTGCCTGGCGCTGGGAACTGCTGGACTGGTGGTGCCAGGGCATGATCCGCCTGGGCTACCGGATGCTCAGCGTGTGCGCCTCCGCCGCACACCTGGGTGGAGCGGGCAACGACCCGGCCGCGCAGTGGCGCATCCGCTGGTACGGGCTGTTCATCCGCGACGGCCTGCCGCTACCTGACGTCACGGTGCGCCCGCGCGCCTGGTGCCCGGCCTGCGGTGCCGACGTGGACGCGGTACAGACCTGGAAGCCGGGCACCCTGCGCATCCTCGGGCACCCCTTCGGCTCCTACCGCGACCAGTACACCTACACCTGCCCCAAGGCCCACGCCACCGTCGAACCCTACGTGCGCCCCGCCGCGAGCATCATCGACTGGACCAACCTCGGCGAGCGCATCGGCGAGCGCAAACGCCCGCTGGCCGCGTCCACCATGGCGCGCATCCGCGCCGGCCTGGCACAGCTGCCCGACTCCCCGCGCACGGTCGTGACCGTCAACCACTCCGGGCACGACGGGCGCGCCTTCCCCGCCGACGCCGCACCCCTGCCCACCCGCACCGTGAAGATCGGCGAAGCGCTGCTCGTGCCCGCCGGAGGCCAGTGGAACACCACCGCCACCACCGGCGAGCCGATGCGCACCCGCACGGCCAACCCCAAGGGCTTCGAGGCCCTGTGCACCCCTGGCCCGTTCGTGGTCGAGTACCGCAACCACGCCACCGCCACCCCCATCAGCGCGCCGATCGGCACCGTCACCGCGCAGGGCAACCACCACGGCCTGGTCATCCCCTACCGCAAGGCCACGCCGAAAAGCACCCGCGAACCGCTGCACACCGTCACCACCGTGGACTCCGCCGGGCTGCTGAGGCCCGCTGTTGAGATCGAGGACTGCCACTACCGGATGATCCAGCCACGCGAACAAGCCAGCGCACAGCGCTTCCCGCTCGACTACCGCATCACCGGCAACCAGGGCGAGCAGACCATGCAGGCCGGCAACGCCGTCGCCGTCAACGCCGCCCACTGGCTCGGCGCTCGCATCGCCCAAGCCCTGAACTGACCACCCGCGCCAACAAGCGACACCACCACGCCACATACGAGAAAGAGGGGCAACCGCCCATGTCCATGGGAGAAACCGCAATCACCATCGTCGGCAACCTGACCTCCGATCCCGAGATCCGGGTCACCAACACCGGAACCGTCGTCGCCTCCTTCACCATCGCCTCCACCCCCCGCATCTTCGACAAGAACACCAACACCTGGAAGGACGGCGAGGCGCTGTTCATGCGCTGCTCCGCGTGGCGCGAACTGGGCGAGCACGTCGGCGACTCCCTGACCAGGGGACAGCGCGTGATCGCCACCGGGCGCCTGAAGCAGCGCTCCTACGAAGACCGCGAGGGCGTCAAGCGCACCGCGGTCGAACTCGACGTCGAAGAGATCGGCCCCTCGCTGCGCTTCGCCACCGCTAAGACCCTCAAGGCGACCCGCGGAGGCGGCACCTCGGCCGGTCAGGACGAGGCCGACCCGTGGGCGGGCACCAGCGGCGGGAACGGCACGCCGGGCGGCGGGTACACCGACGAGCCGCCGTTCTAATGCGGCGGGCCGTGACCGTGTTCTGGGACCTGTTCGCGGACGTCGCGGACGTCACCGCCTGGCTGGACTCCTCCAACCCCACCGGGCCGCACGAGGACGCCATGCGCGTACTCAAACTCGCCGAAGAATCCGGAGAAGCCGCCGTAGCCTACATCGGCATGGTCGGCCAGAACCCCCGCAAGGGCGTCACACACACCCGCGACGACCTACTGAACGAACTCGCCGACGTCGCGATCACCGCCCTATGTGCCATCCAACACTTCACCCAAGACGAGACCGCCACCCGCTCCGTCCTGGCCGCGAAACTGGAGCGGATCATCACACGCTCAGGCATCCACCGCCGCCGGAAAAACCCCCCGTTCTAAAACCCTGATCCACCCCTCGCCGACGGCCGCCGATTGAGCGGCCGTCGGCGTCTCTCCGCCGCTCGCCGACCCGCACTCGACCTCTGCAACCGCTCGCAGAGCAGCGAACTGGCCACTATTGACCGCTAAGGCAAGGAAGGAAGCGTTGTGGACGACCGTTTCAGGGCTTACCGCTGCACCGAGGCTCATCGCGGCAGTTTTCACGTCATGGATGAGCACACGGGCAAAAACGTGCGGCCGTCAGCCGCGGACTCATTCGAGATGGCTGAAGCGGACGCTGACCGGTTCGCAGACCTCATGAACAAGCGCTGCAACGCCCAGCACCGCGAGGACTGCGCCAGTCGTGAGTCGGATGACGCCACGGGCGAGACCTATGCGCGCGACTGCGGCGCCGAGCGTCCGCGGTACTCGTCCCTGCACAGCATTTACGGCTGGTACGTATGGGATTCGGTGAAGTACACCGAAGTCCGAGACGACCACCACCGACCGCGCTACTTCACCACTCAGACTGCGGCGGACCAAATGGCGCGCGTGCTCGAAACCGGCATCAGTGGCTGAGTAGCCAGCCGATTGGCGCCCTTCAACTACAGCCGGGCCGTTGACGACTCGCGGCCCGGCTGCCCGACGTGAGATGTCCAATTACACCGCTGGCGTGGGCTTGCGCGGGCCGTGATATCAGATGCCGTCATCGCGTCAGGTGTCATTGCCGTGTTGGCGTACGTCGGCCGTCAGGTGCTCGACTAGGTCTCGGCGCGTCGCTAAGTCTTCAAGAACGGTCAGATCCTCTTGAAGCTCCATCAGCGCGGTGCGCAGTCCCACGTGCGCAACGACCACGGCGCGGTTGATGCAGATCATCACCTCGCCATCGTCGGTCTCGCCGTCGGCGGAGATGTAGGTCTGTATCGCGTTTAACAGCGAGGCGTAAACCTCGCGCTTGTGCATCTGCCATGTCGCGAAGCGATCGGACGCGGCGACGTGCCTGTTCGATTCCGCCTGTGCCTTGACGGCTCGTGCGGTGCTCCACGCCTGCAACGACCCGCCAGCGAGGGAGCCCAGAATCCCCGCGGTCGCCGTAATACCGGCCACGACCACGGTCAGATTCCCCGAGACATCGGCCATCGAGGCCCACCTTCCCCAAACGCGACGCCTATTCCCAACTCCGCGTAGCAATACCCCACCCGGCGACAACAGCATTCCCGCCGCCCAGCCCCTCGCACCCTCGCACGCTGCATGGAGGGCCGTGTGAACCCCGTGACGGTCGCCAACGGCCAACCCCAACCCGAACCCACCCTGCGATCCGAGACTCCTCCCGAGCCTGATCACTTCGCTGAGCCGCCCGTCGATCCGTGGGACGCACCGCCCGGCGCAGCTGTACGGCCGCGCACCGCGTGGACCGCGGCGGAGCTGATGGCGACCGACTTCCCGCCCCCGCGCTGGGCCGTGCCCGGCCTGATCTGCGAGGGCGTCACCCTGCTCACCGGGCCACCGAAGGTCGGCAAGTCCTGGCTGTCCCTCGGCCTCGCGGTCGCCATCGCCGCCGGGAGCGAGGCGATGGGCAAGGTGCGTGTGCAGCAAGGCCCCGTGCTCTACCTCGCGCTGGAGGACACCGCACGGCGACTCAAATCGCGGCTGGGCAAGGTGCTCGGTGACAATCCGCCGCCCAAGGGCCTGACCTTGATGACCGAGTGCGCGCCGTTCCCCGCCGGGGCCGCCGAGATCGGACTCTGGCTCGACGAGCACCCCGACGCCCGGCTGGTCATCATCGACGTACTCGCCAAGGTCCGCGGCGCCACCCCGCCGGGCGCCGACCCCTATCAGGCCGACTACGCCACCATCGGCCGCTTCAAGAGCCTCGCCGACCGTTACGGCATCGCGATCGTGCTCGTGCACCACGTGCGCAAGATGGCCTCAGACGACTTCCTCGCCGAAGTCTCCGGCACCTTCGGCCTCGCCGGCGCGGCAGACGCCACACTCTCCCTCAAACGCGGACGCGGCCAAGCCGACGGCATCCTGCACGTCACCGGCCGCGACATCGACGAAACCGAATACGCCGCCGCCTTCGACCCCGAACACGGCACCTGGAACCTGCTGGACGGCCCCGCCGACACACACAACCTCGGCGACCTACGCCACCGCATCACCGCCCACCTCGAAACTCACCCCGGCCACGGGCCGAAGCAGATCGCCGAAGCCATCGACCCCAACCAGTACGACAACATCCGTACACACCTGGGCAGGATGCTGGAAGACGGACAGGTCGTCAGCCCCACCCGGGGCCGGTACGCACTTCCAGGTGTCACAAGTGTCACAACTGCGGATTAATGCAGGTCAGCGCCCGATTCTGATTGTGACAGCACCGACGTGATCTTGTCACAAGTGTCACAATCCCGCGTTCCCGCAGTTCAGCCACGTGCCCGATTGCTACACCTCCAAAGCCCTGCCGATACCATCC
>JBKOWZ010000058.1:0-36674 GCA_046724665.1 Actinomycetota bacterium | reverse complement strand
CCGCCGTGGATCCAGGCCCGCGCGGACGGGGTCGAGTAGTGCAGCCCGAAGGTCTTGTCCAGGAACGCCCAGAGGAAGGCGAACCCGGTGCCGACCCGCAGCGCCGCGATCGCCGCCTCCCGCAGACCGACCGCCGTGGTCTCGGCGGTGGTCGTGCCGGTGGCGGCCTGCGCCGTCCTCGGCGGGCGGGCGCGCAGGTGGAACCTGCCGCCTGCGTGTAGTCCGTGCTGTGTCGCCATCGCTATCTCTCCGCTCCAGCTGTGTCCGTTTTCTTGAACGTCCACCTGAAGTGTCGTGCTGCACCCCGAGACGCAGACCGTGCCGAACGTCCCGATCAAGCGGGCCGATGGTTGCTGTCTACGGCGTCGCCGGGCGGGCCCATCGGCCCTGTTCGCCGTGGCCGGCCGCGCAGTGTCCTTGAAGCATGGAGACTGATGAGGAAATCCGCCGCCACGTGATCGACCGGGTGATCGACATGGGCGGCGAAGTGTTCGGCGCCACGGTCGATCACGGCGTCGTACGGCTGCGCGGGCGGGTCGGCATGCGCGAGGACATCCCGCTCGTCGACCACCTGCTGCGCCAGGTGAACGGCGTCACCGGAATCGAAGCGTGGTTCATGATCGGCGACGAACGCAGGCCGGAATGGGGGCACGCGAAGCCGGTCGCGCCGACGGGCTCCTCGGGGCCCACCCGTGGCTAGCCGATCGTCGCACCCGAGCGGGAGCGGCGACGACTGCCGGGTCGTCTACGTCGCGGGCGTCGGCCACGGCGATGGGCGCGGGCTAGTCGAGCTGGGCATCATGGAGCTGCTGGCCCGCCGAGCGCGGCGGGTCGCGGTCTTCCGGCCGCTGGGCCACGCGGCTACGGATCCGGTGATCGAGCTGCTGCGTTCCCGGTACCGGATCGAGGTGCCGCCGGACATGCTGTACGGATTCTCCTACGAGCAGGCCGCCGTCATCCGCTCCGAGCGGGGTACCGACGAGTTGGTGCAGACGCTGGTGGACCGGCTGGGCGCACTGCGTCAGCGGTGCGATGCGGTGCTCGTGCTCGGCAGTGACTTCTCCGGCACGACCATCCCAGACGAGCTGGCGTTCAACGCCCGGCTTGCCAACGAGTTCGGCGCACTGCTGCTGCCGGTGGTCGGCGGGTTCGAGCAGAGCACCGACACGGTCGTCGCCGAGGTTTGCAACGCCCGCCGCTCCTACGCCGAGCTGGGCTGCACCATACCGGCGGTGATCGCCAACCGAGTCGCGCCCGAAGCCGAGCAGGGCGTGGCGCAGCGGCTGGCCGACGAATGCACACCCTCGTCACAGCCCGCGAACTCCTCGCGATCCGCGCAATCCCCGGTGCCCGTCTTCGTCATCCCGGACGAGCCGACGCTGCGATCTCCGAGCGTCGCCGAGGCGTTGTCGGCCGCCGGGGCGTGGACCGTGCTCGGCGACGAGCGCGGACTGGCTCGCCCCGTGCGCGGCTACGTCTTCGGCGGCGCGATGCTGCCGCGATTCCTCACCGCGCTGAGCGAGGGATTCCTGGTCATCTCCCCCGGCGACCGAGTCGATTTGCTGATCGGCGCCCTCGCGGCCCACTCGGCAGGCGATCCGCCGATCGCGGGTGTGCTGCTGACGCTGGGTCAGCGCCCAGACGAACGGATCCTGCGGCTGGCCGACCGACTCGCCCCCGGCACACCGGTCGCGGTCACCGACGCGGACAGCTTCGCCACCGCCACCGCGCTCTCCGCGCTGAAAGGCGGCTTGACCGCCGCGGACCCGCACAAGACCGAGGCCGCGCTCGGGCTGTTCGAACTACACGTCGACACCCCGCTGCTAGCCGACCGCATAGCG
Source organism: Actinomycetota bacterium (assembly GCA_046724665.1). Classification (GTDB taxonomy): domain Bacteria; phylum Actinomycetota; class Actinomycetes; order Streptomycetales; family Catenulisporaceae; genus Actinocrinis. Next base: position 34,833 of record JBKOWZ010000058.1, on the reverse strand, counting down.
CTCAGCCACCTCGCACGCGTCACTCCGATGATGTTCGAGCACATGCTGCTGGAGCGGGCACGCGAGCCCCGGCTGCAGCACATCGTGCTGCCCGAGGGCACCGAGGAGCGCGTCCTGCGTGCGGCCGAGGTCCTGATCCGCCGCAAGGTCTGTCACCTGACGCTACTCGGACCTGAGGACGCCATCCGCCGACGCACAGCCGAACTCGCCCTGCGCCTGGACTTCGACCGCTCCGAGCCGCAGACGCGCGGAGCCCGCGTCCGCATCATCGACCCCGCCGACTCCCCGCTACGCAACCGCTTCGCCGAGACGTACGCACGCCTGCGCGAGCACAAGGGCATCACAGTCGCGCAGGCGCAGGACATCGTGTTCGACCCCGCCTACTTCGGCACCCTGATGGTCCACGAGGGCCTGGCCGACGCCATGGTCAGCGGAGCCGTGCACACCACGGCAGACACGCTGCGCCCCGCGTTCGAGGTCATCAAGACCGCGCCCGGCGTCGCACTCGCCTCGTCCGCCTTCTTCATGTGCCTCGCCGATCGTGTTCTCGTCTACGCGGACTGCGCGGTCAACCCGAACCCCGACGCCGAACAGTTGGCCGACATCGCCATCCGCAGCGCGCAGACCGCCGCACGCTTCGGCGTAGAACCGCGCGTCGCGCTGCTTTCCTACTCGACCCGCGAGTCCGGCAGGGGCGCCGACGTGGACAAGGTGCGCAAGGCCGCCGACCTCGTCCGGATGCTGCGACCTGACCTGCCGGTGGACGGCCCGATGCAGTACGACGCGGCCGTCGAACCGGCCGTCGCCGCGGCCAAGGCTCCCGGCTCACCGGTCGCCGGACGCGCCACGGTCCTGATCTTCCCGGACCTGAACACCGGCAACAACACCTACAAGGCGGTACAGCGCTCAGCCGGCGCCGTCGCCATCGGCCCGATCATGCAAGGCCTGAACAAGCCGGTCAACGACCTCTCCCGCGGGGCGACCGTCCGCGACATCGTCACCACGGTCGCGATCACCGCAATCCAGGCACAGTCGCAGAACCCGGCCGAGGACGAGGACGCGAGCGACGCCGAGGACGAGGACGAAGGCGATTACTGATGCCCAACGCCCAGGCACCAGACGGCCACCGCGTGATTCTGCTGCGCCACGGCCAGAGCACCTACAACGCGGCGAACGTCTTCACCGGTTGGGATGACCCGCCGCTCACCCACCTCGGCATGCAGGAATCGACCCGCGCGGGCGAACTGATCGCCGCCGCCGGCCTAGAGCCGACGACCGTCCACACCTCGCTGCTGCTACGCGCCATCCTCACCGCGCGCCTCGCACAGGCCGCGGCGCACTGCGCGGACGCCCCGGTACGCCGCTCGTGGCGCCTCAACGGCCGCCACTACGGAGCCCTGCAGGGGCATGACAAAGACCTGATCCGCCGGGAGTTCGGCGCGGAACTGGCCGAAGAATGGCGCCGGTCCTACCGGGCTCGGCCACCGGACCTGCGCAACGACCCGAACCTGACCGGCCCCAAGTACGCACACGTGCCGCTCGCCCTCCTCTCGCACGCCGAGAGCCTGCGGGACGTGTTGGCCCGCGTCCTGCCGTGCTGGTTCGAGTCGATCGTGCCGGACCTGCGCGACGGCGGCACGGTGCTGGTCGTCGCGCACGGCAACACTGCGTACGCTGATCAAGCGGCTCGACCGGGTTCCCAAGGACGCGGTGCCCCGCCTAGAGGTTCCGACCGGGCGCCCGATCCTCTACCTGCTCGACGAAGGCATGCGGCCGCTGATTCCCGGCGGGTGCCGACTGGACGGGCCCTTGGCCGGTCCGCGGCCGGGTCTTCCCGCCGTGGCGGTGCCGGCAGCGCGCCAGCAGGCTGAGTTGAAAGTCGATTGAAGGAGGCTGAAATGCGCGCGCTCGTGGTTTACGAGTCCATGTACGGCAACACTCACGCGACCGCCACGGCGATCGCCGAGGGGATACACGGTTCCTTCGAGGTGGACGTCGTGCCGATCAGCGCAGCGACACCGCAACTGCTGGCCGAGGCCGACCTGCTTGTGCTCGGCGGGCCGACCCATGTGCACGGCCTTTCGCGCGTCTCGACGCGCAAGGCGGCGGTCGAGGCCGCGCAGAAGCCGGGCGGCCCCGACCTCGATCCGGCCGCCGAGGGTTCGGGCGCTCGCGAGTGGCTGGACGCCCTCGGCGACGGGGGCCGAAAGCCGGCCGCCGCGTTCGACACCCGGATGAGCGGGCCGTCGACCCTGACCGGCCGAGCAGCGCTGGGCATCGCCCGGCGGCTACGCCGGCACGGCTACCGGCTGGTGCTCCCGCCGGAGAGCTTCATCGTCGACCGGCAGAACCACCTGCTGCCCGGCGAGCTCCAGCGCGCCACACGTTGGGGCCGCGGCCTCGCCGCCGCGCAGGCCATGCCGAAGGCCGACGAGTGAATCAGCGCGCTGGCTCTTCGAACCGCTGATCCGCTGATCCTGAACCGCTAGTCCGCGACTCGCACGGCGACCGCCGGGTGGATCGCGGACGCGCGGCGCGCCGGCACGACGGTGGTCAGCAGCGAGGCGGCGAAGGTGATCGCGATTCCACTCCCCTTGAGCGAACCCGACGGACACCCGCCCACCGAGAGGCCTTCGGCCCCGATTGCGCGGGGCTCTGGCACCGGCGACAGGCCGCGTGCACGAGCTGCGTGCGCGCGGCCTGTCGGCCCCTTCCGCTGCTTGCCGGAGCCGGCACCGTCCGCCTACTCGGCGGTCTCGACCTTGATCGTGCGGCTGGCCGGCTTATCGGCCTCCTCCGTCGGGATCCTGACGATCAGGATGCCACCCTTGTACGTCGCGGTGATCTCCTCCAGCTTCGCACCCTGCGGCAGTCGCACATTGCGGGTGTAGGTGCCATAGCGGAACTCGGAGTGGTGCTTGGTCTCGCGCTCCTCAGTGCGCTGCGCGTGGATGGTCAGCACTCCTTCGCCGACCGCGACCTCGACATCCTTACCCGGCTCGACGCCGGGCAATTCCGCCCGCACCAGGTAGGCGCCGTCCTCGAAACCCGTCTCCAGCCTGATGCCGTAGGTGTCGGCCACCAACCGTCCGCCCCAGAACATGCGGAACGGATCGAGCAGGTCGCCGAGGTCGGGCAGCAACGGGTGTGCCCGGCGGCTGACTTCAGCGCTCATCGTCGTCCTCCTTCCAGAGAGCCTCCTCGTCCTCCACTTCCAGCCAAGACCGCCGCGCCGGACCCGGCCAGTGCCAAAGGGCCCGCGCCGGTCTGGCCGCGTTTGCCGAGGCATAGGCATCAGAGCCTGGAGCCGACGTATTCGGCCAGATCCGCCAGCCGCTCGGTGTAGCCCCACTCGTTGTCGTACCAGCCGAAGACCTTCACCAGCTCGCCGCCGGCCTGCGTCAACGCGCCGTCCAACACGCACGAGGCGCGCTCCCCGACGATGTCGCTGGAAACCAGCGGCTCGCCGCTCACCCGCAGAATGCCGCGCAACCGATCGGCCGCCTCCTGCTCGTACGCCGCGTTGATCTCCTGCGCGCCGACCGGCCGGGCCAGCTGCACCGCTAGGTCCACCAGCGAACCGGTCGGCACCGGCACCCGCATCGCGACCCCGTCGAGCAGCCCCGCCACATCCGGGATCACCTGCCCGACCGCCTTCGCGGCGCCGGTGCTGGTCGGGATGATGTTCAGCGCCGCCGAGCGCGCCCGGCGCAGGTCCTTGTGCGGGCCGTCAAGCAGCTGCTGGTCGTTGGTGTAGCCGTGGATCGTGGTCAGGAATCCGCGCACGATACCGAAGTGCCGGTGCAGCACGTCCACCATCGGCGCCGCGCAGTTGGTGGTGCATGACGCGTTGGACACCACATCGTGCAGCGCCGGGTCGTACGTGTCCTGGTTCACTCCCATCACGATCGTCGCGTCGACCGCGCCCTTGGCCGGAGCGGAGATCAGCACCTTGCGCGCCCCGGCGTCCAGGTGCGCCGCGGCCAACTCCCGGGTGCGGAACTTGCCGGTCGACTCGATCACCACGTCCACGCCCAGCTCGCCCCACGGCAGCCGCGCCGGGTCGCGCTGCGCGAACACCGCGATCTTCGTGCCCCCGGCGATCAGCGCGTCCGCGGTGTACTCCACCGTGAACTGCGCGTGGCCGTAGGTCGAGTCGTGCGCCAGCAGATGCGCGAGCGTCCCCGCATCGGTCACGTCGTTGACCGTGACCACTTCCAGCCCCCGCTCCAGCGCGATGCGGGTGAAGACCCGGCCGATCCGGCCGAATCCGTTAATTGCGATCCTCATCGAATACCTCCGGTTGCGACGGCTTTCCTCCAGCCAGCCTTCCGCCGCGCGCACCACCCGGGCAGAGCCCAGCGGCCCACCGACGGTCCCGCATTCACCAGGTCGAAAGCCCCACCTGCGCCACCCCTGTGCCAGATGAGAGTTCGAAGATGGAACCAGCCCGGCCGCGGGTGCGCCGGGCTACCGGACAAGGGGAGGTCTGGTCGGATGCACGAGAACGACCAGGGAGGGCGCAGCGCGCCGCCGGCGGGCTACCCGTCCGCTCATGCGCTGATCCGTGATACACACCGGCCTCCCTTCCGCACCTAGAGGCGGAAGGGAGGCCGCTGTCAAGCGTCGCCGAGCCCTGGCGCTCGTCACTCGCGGAAGAGTGCGACCTTCAGTGCTCCGGTGTCGGCCGGGCGGGAAAAGACGTCGTACGCCTCCTGCATCTCGTGCAGCCCGAACCGGTGCGTGATGAACGCGCCGGTGTCGAAGCGGCCGGCCGCTGTCATTCGCAGCAGCGTCGGGGTGGACGAGGTGTCCACCAGCCCGGTCGTGATCGTCACGTCCTTGATCCACAGTTCTTCCAGGTGCAGCACCACCGGAGCCCCGTGCACGCCGATGTTCGCGACATGGCCGCCGGGGCGCACCAGCCGGGTGCACAGCTCGAACGACGCCGGCGTGCCGACGGCCTCGATGACCACGTCCGCGCCCAGACCGTCCGTGGCGGCCATGACCTGCTCGACGCAGGCGTCGCCGGGCATGACCGCCATGTCGGCGCCGAAGCCCTTGGCCGCTTCCAGCCGGGACGCGGCTTTGTCGACGGCCACGATCAGGCTCGGGCTCAGCAGCTTCGCCGTGGCGATCGCGGCCAGCCCGATCGGCCCGGTGCCGACCACGACGACGCTGTCGCCGGGACGCAGCGCGCCGTTGAGTACGCCGACCTCGTACGAGGTGGGCAGGATGTCGGCCAGCAGCAACGCGGCCTCGTCGCTGACGGCGTCCGGCAGCTTGTACGTGGAGGTATCGGCGAACGGCACGCGCACGTACTCGGCCTGAGTGCCGTCGATCATGTGGCCGAGGATCCACCCGCCGCCGCCCAGGCACTGCCCGTAGCGTCCGGCGCGGCAGTACGCGCAGCGGCCACACGCGCTGATGCAGGAGATCAGCACCCTGTCCCCGACCTGCACGCCGCCGACGGCCAGCCCGGTCTCCACGACCGTGCCGACCGCCTCGTGGCCCAGGACGCGCCCCTCGGCAACCGCGGGCACGTCTCCGCCCAGGATGTGCAGATCGGTGCCGCAGATGGTGACCGCGTCCACGCGCACGATCGCGTCGCCCGGGTCGATCAGCTCGGGGTCCGCCGCGTCCTGCCAGGCTCGCTGTCCGGGACCGTGATAAACCAACGCCTTCATGACCGCCTCCGTAGCGGCGCTCGGTCGCCCACCCTGTTGGCAGGCGGCCCGTTGACTCCACGCTCGCGCCGGTGCGGCCCGCGCCCCAGTGACCAAGGTCCCGGTCCACACCGGCTATCGGCCTCAGACGGCATCGACCGGTTCGGCGACCTGCGGGCCGCCGGCGCCCCCGGTCCCGCCCGCCGTCTCCAGCCCGCCCTGGTCGAGGCGGAAAGGCGGGTACACGTCGGTCATCAGGCTCGCGTACACCACGACGCGCAGCACCCACCGATTCAGCCCTATCAGCAGGTCGAAGATCCCGCGCGGATACCGTCCGAGCGCCGCCAGCGCGACCCCGGCGATGAGCGCCAGGACGCCGATGAGCCCGAGGCTGAGGAATCCGGCGTACCTGAACCCGCCGAGGAACAGCCCGATGACCAGGTACTGCGGGATCGCGAGCAGCCACCACTTGACCAGCACCGGCCACCGGGCCAGTTCGACCGGGTATTCCAGGTGCAGCCGCGCCGGATAGTCCGGGACGTCGGCAAGCGTGAACGGCGGGTACTTGTCCGTGCCCAAAGCCCCGTATGAGTAATAGGTGACCCGCCACGACCACCGCAGCACGCCGACGTTAAAGTCGAAGATCCCGCGCGGGTAGCGCCCGGTGAACAGGATCGCGAACATCGCCACGACGCTGAGCACCACGTACGCGATGCCCAGCAGCCACAAGACGAGGTAATGCGGGATCGCGAGCAGCCACTTGACCAGCCACAGCCAGCGAGACAACGGCTCGTCGAGCCGCGCCTCCACGACGACCGGCCCCGCAGCGAATTGAGCGCTCATCAGCCCTGCCTCTCCTTCCTCTCCCTCGCGGACCCCGGCCGCCGTGCTTCAACGCTGCGCCCGCGGCAGAGCCGCGGCCAGAGACATTCGTCCCGGCCGCGAGGGCTTTCAGCCGAGCTTTGGTCCCGCCCGGCTCGCGCCGTACGCACCTCGAAAGCGGGCTTGGCCGGTGAGAGCTTGGTCACAGCCGACGAATCCGAGTCAGGGAGTGAACGTCATGTCCGAACGAATGCTGCGCCACCTGGTAGCCCTGCACCTGTCGCACTTCTTGCAGGACTGGTGCGACCGCTCTGCGACCGCCGACACCCGCCCCACCGAACAGGATTTCGCGGCCTGGCTCGCCGGCCACGCTGCCGTAAGCCCGGAGCGAACGCCCGCGTAACCCGCCCCACCGCGCGCGTGACCCGCGGCACCGCCCGAGCGACTCACCGCGACGGGCGAGTCATTCACCGCGACGCGCTACCCGGCCGGCACGAGAAAAGCGCCGGAGGACCCGCACCAGTCCTCCGGCGCTTTTCTCGTGCGAGCCGTCCCGCGCACTTCCGTGCGGCTGGCCGCGGGAAGGAACCCGCCCGCTTCTCGCGGATCCTGATTGCGCGGTGAGCGGCACGGGGTTCGCTGCTCCGCGTCTGCCGGATAGTGGGTCCTTCCCGCTACGTCCAGTACACCGCCCGGCCGCGCACCCCACCAGGGACTAAAGCCCTTACATTTCCTGATTCGGCGTGGCGGCCGTTCGTGCAGGTCAGTTCGTCGCGTCAACGTCGATCGCGACAGTGTAAAGGTGCTGCCCGCCGGCGGTGACCGTCTCGACCTCGTACGCCCGGACCGCGAACTGCGGATTGGAATGCCAGAACGGCCGGGCGACGCCGACGCCGTAACTGAGCACGCCCTCGAAGTCGCCGACCTGGGCGTAGTCGACCATGCGCGTCAGGTGCAGCGGACGCGCGGGCTGTGAGGCGATCGACGAGTCGGCGCCGTCGACGGTATGCGCCTGCGCCTGCGTGAACACGATGCTGAGCACGTCCATGCCGGCCAGCGGCACGGGCTTCCCGCTCGGATCAGCCGTCAGCTCTAACGCGTACCCGAATCGGTAGCTGGGGAACGCCGTCGTGAACGTGAAGGAGATCCGGTTGAACGGCCGCTCGCCCGGATCGCGCAGATGGTCGCCGACGCCGATTCGCACCAACTCGGGCACCGGCGACACCGCGTAGGTGTGGCTCACGCGCACGCCGCCGGCTGCCCCCGGCCAGGCCCACGCGTACGCGACGCGAGAGGAGACGGTCCGGATCGTCGGCACCGGGCCGGGCGACGTGGAGGGCGAGGGAGAACCGGTAGCAGGTCCCGTAGACGTCGGCGTCCGGGACGGTGAGGGCGCCGCGCCCGGACCGGACGAACCGCTCGCACACCCGCTCGCCGCCGCGAGCACGATCGCCATCGCCGACGCCGAGGCGAGTGCGCTATTCACCGTGTGTCTGGTAGGCATCGGAGTCTCGACATCAGCCCTGAAGGCTCGCCGGACGCTGTCCGACGCCTTCGAGGTCGTCGCTCGCCGCCCCGACGAGCTTGCGTCCCAGATCGGCGAACGCGCGGCCGACGGCCAACTCGTCGCCGATCTCGGGGACGTCGCGCTCGCCGGTGTGGCAGCGCGCGCGGCCGTGTCCGTGCAGCTTGTTCTCACCGGTGTCGAGCACCGCGTCGGCTCTGGTATGCCCATTCTGTTCGAACAGGAAGACCTTGGCGTTCCACTGCCTGGTGTGCAGCATGATCCACCTCCTGGATCCGCTGAGTCTTCACACCTCGAACGTGGATCCGCCGGGCGTGCGCCGGTAGAGCCGATGGCCTCGCGGCGACGGGATTGTGGCCCCGGGTGTGCTCAGCCGTGGCGGCCTCGGTGCAGCCGGGAGAACACGCCGTGATACGGGTATTCGCCGCCCGGCTTGACCGAGGTGTCGTCGAACTCGTATGTCAGGTCATTTTCGACCACGACGACGCCGTCTATGCGGCGCACGGCGCTCTCCGCGATGCGCACGGTGCTGCGGTTCGCCATCCGTCCCGCCAGCCGCACCGTGCCGTCGGCCACCTGTACGTCCCAGCCCTCCGGAGCGATCCAGAAGTCGTCGACCAGCAGCGTGTGCACGTCGTCGAGCAAGTCCTCGTCGGTGCGCAGGAACACACGCAGGATGTCACGCCGGCTGACGATGCCGATTAGCCTGCGCTCCGGCCCGATCACCGGCAGGCGCTTGATCCGGTGCTGCTCCATCAGCCTGGCGGCTTCCGACACGTCCTGCTCGGCGGTGATCGTGACGACCGGCGTCGTCATCAGCTCCAGCGCGGTCGCGGCCTCGGCCTTGTGCCTGCTGCGCGCCTGCGCGGGCGTCAGTGGCGGGCGCTCGGACGCGTCCTGCCGGAACCTGCTCTCCTTGGGCAACAGGTCCGCCTCGGAGACGATGCCGAGCACGTGCTCGCCCTCGCCGAGGACCGGCAGCGCGCTGATCTGATGCTCGGTCAGCAGCCTGACGATCTCCTTGTACGGCGTGCCGGGGCGCACCGTGACCACCTTCTCGGCCGGCGTCATCACGCTTGCCACAGTTCGGTGCCTCATCGCGTTGCTCACTGCTCCTCTCCGGTTCGGCGGGGTCCGTCCCCGACCTCGGCGGTCATCGCGATCGCTCCGGCCGGGCACTCGACGGCGCACAGGCCGCAGCCCTTGCAGTAGTCCAGGTCGATCGAGTAGTGCGGCTCGCCGTCGGGGCCGAATCCCAGCTTGGTGATCGCGTTGTCCGGGCACACGCCGTAGCAGTTGTCGCAGCCGAAGCAGTTGCCGCAGGACAGGCACCGCCGCGCCTCGTAGAGGGCGTTGTCTTCGGTCAGTCCCCTGACAACTTCGGCGAAGGTGTCGGTGCGGCGGGCGGCTTCGAGCATCGGGCGCACGGTCGCGGGCGCGTCGCTGTAATACCAGGTGTTGAGCGCGTCGTACGGCGCTGTGACCGGGGACGCGGTGGCCTGTGCGGGTTCGGCGTCGAGGCCGTTCAGGTACCGGTCGATCGCACGCGCGGCGCGCGCTCCGTGGCCGATGGCATGCGTCGCGGTCTGCTCGCCCCCGATGACGTCTCCGCCGGCGAAGACGCCGGGACGGCCGGTCATCAGGCTCGCGTCGACGTCGATCCCTCCGTCGCGCAGAGCGACACCCTCGGCTCCGTCGAGCCAGCCGAGCTCGGCGCTCTGGCCGAGCGCGAGCACCACCGAGTCCGCCTCCAGCACGTCGAACTCGCCGGTCGGCTGTGGGAAGCCGCTCAGGTCCAGCTCCATCCGCTCAACGGTGATACGGCCGCGGTCGGCGTGCGCGATGGTGGACAGCCAGCGCACCTGGACACCCTCCGCCAGGGCTTCTTCGAGCTCGGATTCGTGCGCGGGCATCCGGTCGCGGGTACGCCGGTAGACGATCACCGCGTCGGTGGCGCCGAGGCGGCGTGCGGTGCGTGCCGCATCCATGGCGGTGTTTCCGCCGCCGTACACCGCGACGCGCCGGCCGAGCTTGATCGGCCAGTGCTCTTCGGCTGCCGCCAGCACGGAGAGGGCGTCGAGCAGGTGCGCGCTGTCCCCGGCCGGGATGTAAGCGCGCTTACCGCTCTGCGCGCCCACACCGAGGAACGCGGCGTCGAACGAACCCTCGCGCAGCGCCGCGTCCAAATCGTCGACCGGGCTCTCGGTTTCGAAGCGTACGCCCATCGCCGCGATCCGGGCGATCTCGGCGTCCAGGACTTCGCGCGGCAATCGGTAGCGCGGGATGCCATAGCGCATCATCCCGCCGAGCTTGCGCGCGGCCTCCCGCACGACGACCTGGTGCCCGAGCAGCGCGAGCTGATACGCGGCCGACAGACCGGCCGGCCCGGAGCCGATGATCAGCACACGACGACCGCTCGCCGCGGCCATGACGGGAATCGTCCAGCCCTGACGGATCGCCTCGTCACCCAGGAACCGCTCGACCGAGTTGATGCCCACAGCCTGATCCAGAAACGCGCGGTTGCACGCGGTTTCGCAGGGGTGGTAGCAGATGCGTCCCATGACGGCAGGCAGCGGGTTGTCGAGCATCAGCCGCCGCCACGCCGCTTCGTATGAGCCGTCCTCGGCCATGTAGAGCCAGTCGCGCACCGCTTCACCGGCCGGGCACGCGTTCTGGCAGGGCGGCAGGACGTGCTGATACACCGGACGCTCGGTGCGCCACGCCCCGGTGTGGTTGCTGCGGCTGCTGCCCGGATCGAGCGTGATCGCGAAGGGATGCTCTGTCATGGCCGGGCTCCCTCTGGGTCGAGCAGGCCGTATTTACGAATGTTGTGATCGGCCGTGGTCTGGATGCGCGCGATGATGTCCGGCCGACCGGCGCCTTCGAAGAGGTGCGCATACCGCGCCTGACCGCGAAGGTATTCGCCCACCGGTATCCGATGCCGGATCGGCGTGACCGAGACGACCTCGCCGTATTCGGCCTCGAACAGCGGGAAGAGGCCTGATTCGGTCGCCAGCCGGGCCAGCCGGATCGTCTGCGACGACGCGGCGCCCCAGCCGAGCGGGCAGGGCACGAGCACGTGCAGATACCTCGCCCCGCGCAGCCGCATCGCGTGCTCGACCTTCGCCTCCAAGTCGCGCAGGTCGGCGACCGTCGCGGTTGCGACGTACGGGATCCGGTGCGCCATCGCGATCGCGGGCACATCCTTGCCCTGCCCGAACCGGTTTCCGGGGTGGCCGCCGACGACCGGCGTCGTCGCGGTGCGCGCGGCCGGTGGCGTTGCGCCGGAGCGCTGTACACCGGTGTTCATGTACGCCTGATTGTCGTAGCACACGAACAGCACGTCGTCGTCGCGTTCGAACATTCCGGACAGCGCGCCGAGGCCGATGTCCACCGCTCCGCCGTCCCCGGCCTGCCCCAGTACTCTGACGTCGTCGCGGCCCTGCGCCTTGAGAGCAGCCGCGACGCCGGAGGCGACCGCCGGAGCGTTGCCGAACAGCGAGTGCAGCCACGGCATCCGCCACGCACTCTCCGGATACGGCGTCGAGACGACCTCCAGGCAACCGGTCGCGTTGACCGCTATCAGCTTGCCGCCGGTCGCGCGCATCGCCGCGTCCAGCACGTAACGCGCACCGAGCACTTCGCCGCAGCCCTGGCAGGCCCGGTGCCCGGAAATCAGCGTATTGGGTCGCTGCGCGTCGGACTGCGCCGAGCGCCACTCCGCGTCCAGCAGCCGGTTGCCGATGGCGAACGAGCCGACCTGGTAGAACTTCACGCCTCGCGCCCGCGCATCCATCGCCTTGTCGTTCATCGCCACGTCTCCCGGTTGCGCAGGTCGGCGAGCAGTCGTTCCCAGGTCTGGCCCGCATCGGCGTCGGCGGCGCGTCCGTAGCCGGCCCGGCCGAGCAGTTCGCGGTCCAGGCCGAGGAACGAGAAGCCGGCGACCCGCCCGGCCGCCGCGTCACGAACGAGCGTCCGCAGCGCCTTCTTCGTCACCGGACGGCCGCCAAGTCCGGCGATCACCGTGTTGCAGCGCACCGGCCCGGCGCCGTCGCGCACGGTCGGCTGCTCGGCGAGCGCCGCCGTCAGTTCGGGGCTGATGATGCCCGCGCCGCCCGGTGAGAACGCGCGTTCGAGTACGACGACGCGTTCGGCGCCGCCGAGCAGCTTGCGCAGCCGCTCGGCCGGGAACGGCCGGAAGCAGGTCAGCTCGATCGCGCCGACCGCGAGCCCGTCCTCGCGGGCCTCGTCGACGACGTCTTCGAGCGTGCCGAGCACCGATCCCATCGCCAGGAACACGGTCCGCGCGCCGTCCAGCCGGTAGCCGCGCGCCAGATCCTCGGCGGGGCGGCCGACCAGCTTGCCGTACTCGGCGCCAAGCTGCGGCAGCCGGCCGAGCGCCCGGCTGATCCGGCCGTGCGCGATAAACTTGACCTCGGTGAACGCCTCCGGCCCGACCATCGAGCCCAGCGACAGTGGGGCCGCCGGGTCGAGCACCTGGCGCGGCGCGTACGCCGGCAGGAACCGGTCGACGACATCTTGACCGGGAACGGCGATCCGCTCCAGCGCATGCGTGAGGACGAACCCGTCCATGCACACCATCACCGGCACGGACAGCTCCTCGGCCAGCCGGAACGCGATCGGGTGCAGGTCGCAGGCGGCCTGGTTGTCGCGCGCGTAGAGCTGGATCCAGCCGCTGTCGCGCTGCGAGAGCGAATCGCTCTGGTCGTTCCAGATGTTGATCGGGGCGCCGATCGCCCGGTTCGCCACGGTCATCACGATCGGCAGGCCGAGGCCGGAGGCGTTGTACAGCGCCTCGGCCATGAACAGCAGCCCCTGGCTGGAGGTGGCCGTGTACGTCCTCGACCCCGCCGCCGAAGCACCGATGCACAGCGACATCGCGCCGAACTCGGATTCGACGTTCACGAACTCGCAGGGCGCGAGTTCGCCTTCGCGCACCAGAGCGCTGAGCGCCTCTACGATGTGCGTTTGCGGCGAAATCGGGTACGCAGGCACGACCTGCGGACGACACCGAGCGACCGTCTCGGCCACCGCGTGCGAACCTTCGACCGCGCGACCGGCAGGCCGTCCCGCTTCCGGCCGCTCCCCTGCCGTTCGCGGCGCCTGACCGGACAGGGCCTGACGAGAAACGTGCTGACTAGACACCCTCGACCTCCCGGAGTTCCAGCGCAGACGTTTCGTCGCCCTCGACGGCGCGCCGTACGCGCTCGTAGGCGTCGGCGGCCGCCTGGCAGTTGGCTTCGGCCGCCCGGTCGTGGAAGCGCGCGGCGATTGCCTCACGCACTGAGGCGAGGCTGACGACACCGGTCGCGGCGAAAGCGCCGACCATCGCCGCGTTGGGCAGCGGTCGGCCGATGCGCTCGCGCGCGATCTCGGTCGCCGGCAGTGTGAACGTCCGCACGTCCGCCGCGCCTCGCGACGGCGCGGGGGTGTTCACCGCAATGGCCTCAGCCGAGTTGACCAGCACCGTGACGCCGGGCTTCACGCCGTCGAACACGAAGCCCTGCCGCAGCAACGTCGCGTCGAGCACCAGCACGGCGTCGGGATCGGCGACCGGCTCACGGCTGCGGATCGGCTCGTCGTCGATCCGGCAGTACGCCGCCACCGGCGCACCGGTTCGCTCGGACCCGAAGCTCGGGAACGCCAGCGCGTACTTGCCGTCGGCGATGGCCGCCGAGGCGATCAGCTCGGCGGCGGTGACTACGCCCTGCCCGCCGCGTCCATGCAGCCTGACCTGATACACGGCCCCACCGTCCTTCCTCTCACGCATCGTCGCGTCGAGAGGTGGGGAGGGATCAGGGACTCACGGCCTCTTCCGCCCCGCCGATCGTCCCGTTCTGGACGTCATGGACGCCTCAGTCGTCGTCAGCGTCCCCAGGGCCGCCGAACCGCGCGGGAACGCTCCACACTGCAACGGTCCCCCCGCTGGGCCCGGCGCCGATCGTGAACGTGCCGCCAAGCTGCTGCGCGCGCTCACGCAGATTCGCCAGCCCGCTGCGCCGCCCGCCCTCAGCCATTCCGACGCCGTCGTCGGCCACGGTCAGCGTGATCTTCGAGTCGGCCGCGGCGAGATCGACCTCGACCCGAGATGCCTTCGCATGCCGCGCCACATTCGACAGCGCCTCGCGCAGTACCGGCAGCAGATGCCCGGCCACCTCCTCGTCCACGAGCAGGTCCACCGGGCCGGTGAAACGCACGGTCGGCGAGAAACCCAGCGAACGCACCACCTGCTCGCGCTCCGCCAGCACCTGCGCGCGCACGCTCGGCGCGTCCTCTTCCTCCAGCTCGTGCGAGTGCAGCGCGAAGATCGTGGTGCGGATGACCTTGATCGTGCCGTCCAGATCCTCGATCGCCTGCGCGATCCGCCGCGCCACCGCCGACTTCTGGGTGATCTTGTACGCGCCCTGCAACGACATCGAGGTGGCGAACAGCCGCTGAATCGCCATATCGTGCAGGTCACGGCCGATCCGGTCGCGGTCGGCGTACAGCGAGAGCAATTCGCTGTCTTTGCGCCGCTGCGCGAGTTCCAGCACCACCGACGCCTGCATCGCCAGCTCGGTCGTCAGATCCGCCATCGCCGCGTCGAACGGCGCCGACTCCGCGCGCCGTCCCAACGCCAGCACTCCGCGTACCTCTCCCGTCGCGCCGAACGGCACCACCAGCGCCGGCCCGATCCCCGCCAGCAACTCCCCCGCCGTCGCCGTGTCAGCGACCAGCACTCGCTGGCCAGACTTGAACACCGCCCCCAGCAGTGTGCCCTCCAGCGCCACCGCCGCACCCCGCGCTGAGTCGGCGCCCTCTCCGTCAGCGGCGATCACCAGCAGTTCGTCGTCCGGAGCCTCAGGCAGTGCGACCAGCGCCAGATCTGCCCCGGCGAACGCACGCACCCGCTGCGCGAACTGCGCCAGCGCGTCCTCCGGATCCTGGCCGGAAAGCAGACCCCGCGTCAGCTCCGACGTCGTCGCCAGCCACTCCTGCCGCCGACGCGCCTCCTCATACAGCCGCGCATTGTCGATAGCAACACCCGCCGCCGCGGCCAGGGCCGTGAGTACCGCCTCATCATCGGCGTCGAACGGCGCGCCGCCCTGCTTCTCAGTCAAATAGAGGTTCCCGTACACCTCCTCGCGCACCCGGATCGGCACGCCCAGGAACGAATGCATCGGCGGATGGTTCGCCGGGAACCCGTACGAGGTCGGATGCGCCGACAACTCCTCCGTCCGCAGCGGCACCGGACGCCGAATCAACTCCCCCAGCAGCCCGTGCCCCTCCGGATACGGCCCAATCGCGGCAATCTCGCCCTCGGACAAGCCCACCGTGATGAACCGCGCCAGCCGCTGATCCCCGCCGATCACGCCGAGCGCCCCGTACCGCGCGTCCACCAGCGAAACCGCGGCCTGAACGATCCGGGTCAGCGACTGCTCCAGATCGAGGCCCGCACCGATGCCGACAACCGCCTCCAGCAGCTGTCGCACCCGATCACGCGACGAACGCACCGTCGCCAGCCGGATCTGCAACTCGTCGAGCAGCTCATCGATCCGCAGCTGCGGCAGCACCCGCGAGACCTCGTCACCTGACTGGTCCGGCACAGCCACCCGCCTCTCCAGAGGCGCAGCCGCGTACAGTCTTCGAACGGACCCCGGCACACCACTGCCGTTGCCCACAGTACCGCTCATCAATCCGCCTGCGCAGATCTCGGCTCGTTCGCGTCGGGTGCCCGAGACCCGAGTCGTCGGCCGGTCACCACCGTCAGCGGGATCCAGATCAGGTACTCCTTGATCCCCGGCGCCCACGGAACCGGTCCGTCCACACGTGCCTTCGCGAGTTCCACCTCGTCCGTAACCAGCCCGGCCGTGGCCGTCACCGTGACCGACCAGCCTGCGTGCGCAGCGCGGTCCAGGTCATCGACCTCGAAGGAGACGATCGAGCCCCGCACGGCCTGCACGAGCGACGAGGACGAGCCGGTCCACACCAGGATCGCGCCGCCGCGAACCGCGTAGTTGACCGGGACGATCGTGGGAAGCGCCCGCCGGGTGTAAACCAGCCGCCCGACCTCCTGCGTCTCCGGCAGCGCGATCGCCACCGCGCGGCCGAGCACCTCCATCCCGTCGGCATCCGTCTCCATCGCACCCGACCTCGGACATCACACCCGTCGCGTCAGACCACGCCCAACCCTCATGCACGTGCCCTGCCACCGCTGCCGCCCGGCTTCATCTCGGAAACCAGCACGGCCGCCTGCACCCGCCGCTGGATGCCGAGTTTCGCCAGCAGCGAGGAGACGTAGTTCTTCACCGTCTTCTCGGCCAGGAACAGCCGCTCGCCGATCTGACGGTTCGTCAGCCCCTCGCCGATCAGCTCCAGAATCCGCCGCTCCTGCGCAGTCAGCACGGACAGCGGGTCCTTCGGTGTGCCCGCGCGCAGCCGATCCATCACTGCCGCCGTCAGCTTCGCGTCCAGCAGCGAACCGCCCGCCGCGACCGTGCGCACCGCGCCGACCAGGTCCGTGCTGCCGACCTGCTTGAGCAGGTATCCGGACGCGCCGGCGATGATCGCGTCGAACAGCGCCTCGTCATCCGCGAACGAGGTCAGCATCAGGCAGGACAGCTGCGGCATCCGCGAGCGCAACTCGCGGCACACCGTCACCCCGTCGCCGTCCGGCAGCCGCACGTCCAACACCGCCACCTGCGGCCGCACCGCGGGCACCCGCGCCAGCGCCTCGGCGGCGGTCGCCGCCTCACCGACCACCTCGAACTCGCCCTCGACCTCCAGCAGGTCGCGCAGCCCGCGCCGCACCACCTCGTGGTCGTCGAGTAGAAACACCCGAACAGGTGGCGCTTGGATCGATGTCACAGTCATACCGCCGACGGTAAGCCCGGCGTTCCCGGAGCCGCACGGGTCGAAAGTCCCGAACGTGCGGACTTTCGCCCGAGCCGGTAGGCCGGCCGTTCACGATCCTTGCGGCCCATGCCCCGGCAGTGGCGGTGACAGCACGGTGGTTCCGAACCAAGCAGCACCGACACCGAACCGATCGACCCATCGAGTCGACGCACTCGGAGGGGTTTCCCATGTTGCACACCGCTCGCTCGCTGGTCCGCTGGCTGACCGCGCTTACCGGCCTCGCCCTGCTGATCGCCGGCCCGATCATGATCGGCGTCGGGGTCTCCGGCCAACACCAGATCACCGACCAGCTCAAGGCCCAGCAGATCACCTTCCCGGCCAGCGCCAAGGCCGCACTGCCCGCCGCCCAGTCCGGCCACGCCGGCCAGCAGGTCACCACCGGAGCCCAGGCCAAGGCTTTCTCCGACATGATCGAAACCCACATCAAGGAGGCCACCGGCGGCCTGACCTACAGCCAGGTCTCCGGCCAGTACATGACCGCCTCCGCCAACAAGACCACCCCGCCCCTTCGACTGTCCCGGAGATCTCCGAAACCCTCACCGAGCCCGGCCTGAACATCAAGGCCGGCCAGTAAACCCCTGTTCAGAATCCGGACTCGGAACCGCGAACGTCCGAACCTCGCGACGGTGTGGTGCCCGCTTCGCAGTTGCTGAAACGGGCACCACACCGTTCACCGCACCGCCAAGCATATCCGCCACGATTTCGAAACGTACGGACTGCCCTGATCACTCCAGCAACAACAGAGCAATACCAGTCACAAGTTCTTAAGTTCCTGGACTGCAATGTAAAGGATGATCCAATTCTCCTGAAACCTACATCGATTAACTTGACGACCGGTGATCCCGCCACAGCTTACGAATCAGCCCTCTGGCAAGATGGTCACCCCTGGGAATCCAGGCCTGCCGGTCCCGACACCGGGGCCGGGCCAGGCGCTGGTGCGCATCGAGGCCAGGGGAGTGCGTCACACTGACATCCACGCCGCCTACGACGACTGGCCGGTCAAACCCGCGCTGCCACTCACCCCCCGGCCACGAGGGCATCGGGGTCAGTACGCGCGCATCGCCAGTGGCATCGTCGCCGTCGTCGACATCGAGCCGACCAACCTTGAGCTGGCCGTGGGACTCGGTGCGGACTACGCGGTCAACGCCGCGGCCGACGACTCGGTCGCCGCGATCAAGGCCCGCGGGGCACCGACGTCGCCATCGCGCTCGCCGCCCCGCAGTCGTTCCGCCAGGCCCTCGCGAGCCCGCGCCGCGGTGGCCGACTGGTATGCGTCGGCCTGCCCGCCGACGGCACGTTGACCATCCCGATCTTCGACACCGTGCTCGGCGGCATCAGCGTGATCGGCTCGATCGTCGGCACCCGTCAGGACCTGGCCGAAGTGTTCGAATTGCACCGAGCAGGACGCACCCGGGTGATCGCGCAGAGCCGCAAGTTGGAGGACGCGAACTCCGTGTTCGAGGAAGTACTGGCCGGAAAAGTCCCAGCCCGGTAGTCCTAGAGTTCTGACCGGCACCCGCACCGCACCAAGCCTGCGGGCTGAGCGTGCGCCACGACAACGCACGTTCAGCCCGGGGCTGCGACGCGGCCTCCGGCCCGTGCGCCTGGGCAGGCGACTATCTGCGGCCGGAACGATCTGCGTGCGCGAATAGGAAGGGCCCGTCGCGGGCGCCAGGCGCCCGGCGCTGGGCAACGATCGAGACGGAAACGATCGCTTAGCGCTGGTCCGTTGCGCGCAACGTCTGCACGCGCTGCCAGTACTCGTCCTCGCCGATCTCGCTCCGGGCGAAGCGGTCGGCGAGCACGTTCTCGGCACTGGCCGCCGCGGATACCGGCGGCACTGGCGCTGTGGCGCCTCCGCGCCGCGCCGAGCGCACCGCGAGCGTGATGCTCGCCATCGCCACGGTGATCGCCGCCGTCAACGCGAGAACCATCCACATCCAGTCCCAGGCCGACATCGACCCGGACCAGCCGTTCATCATCATGCCGCCGTCCCTCTCCGTGCTGCGTTCGCGCGAGAACCTGGCGCCGGCGCACTCGGCCGGATCGGCCGGCCGCTCGCGACACGACTGCTCCTCTGCGGCAAGGTTCCCGCCGCGCGCATCAGCCGGGCAGAGCCGAGCGGTCCGCCGACCGTCCCTCGCTCACCTGGACGAACGGCACCGCGCCGAAGCTCGGACAGGCGGCTGACCTGGACCTTGGTCTCGTCGCTGCCGGTCCGTTGGTCCCGGCACACTCGCGTCCCAAGGCCCACGCCAGACCGGTTCAGGCGAACAAGAGTGGGGCTCACGGTCGGTCGGCGGCCGTGGAACTCGCGGACCGACGCCAAGGAGGCGATGACGATGTACGAGTCCCCGGCCAGCGGGAACCGGAACGCACCGGCGGGTGCGCGTACACGGATCATCAGGCGCCGCCGCATCCGCAAGGAACTTCCCGAACTGGACCTGCGCACACCGTCGGGCAAGCGCACACTGCTGTACTGACAGTTGGCAGCGCTGGCCCCTCCCGGCGTGACGTGGTGCCGCGCGTGGCCGGTTCGGGACTTTGGTCCGCGGCAAGCCGGGACGGTGCGCCCTGACGTGGAGGGACCCAGATCCGCGATCCTCGGGAGCATCCGCGATCATCGCCGAAAGGACCCGCGCCGTGGACGCGTTGCTGCTTGCCCGTTGGCAGTTCGGCATCACCACCGTCTACCACTTCCTGTTCGTACCGCTGACCATCGGCCTATCGCTGCTGACCGCGGGCCTGCAGACCGCGTGGCTGCGCACCGGCCGCGAGCACTATCTGCGCGCGACGAAGTTCTGGGGGAAGCTGTTCCTGATCAACTTCGCGCTCGGCGTGGCCACCGGGATCGTGCAGGAGTTCCAGTTCGGTATGGCCTGGAGCGAGTACTCGCGGTTCGTCGGCGACGTGTTCGGCGCGCCGCTGGCGATCGAGGGGCTGCTGGCGTTCTTCCTGGAATCCACCTTCCTCGGCCTGTGGATCTTCGGCTGGGACCGGCTGCCGCCGCGCGTGCACGTGGCCTGCATCTGGCTGGCCGGGATCGGAACCATGCTCTCGGCGTACTTCATCCTCGCGGCCAACGCCTGGATGCAGCACCCGGTCGGCTTCGTGCTCGACCCGGCGACCCACACCGCGCGGCTGACCAGCATCTGGGCGGTGCTGACCAACTCCACCGCGCTGGTCGCCTTCGCGCACACCATCGCCGCCGCGTTCCTGCTGTCCGGGCTGCTCATCGTCGCGGTCAGCGCCTGGCACCTGCGGCGCGGTCAGCATGCTGACACGATGCGCCCCTCGCTGCGGCTCGGGCTGTGGACCTCGTTCGCCGCTTGTGTGCTGACCGCGGTGACCGGCGACATCGACAGCAAGATCATGACCGATCAGCAGCCGATGAAGATGGCGGCGGCCGAGGCGCTGTACCACACCGCGCAGCCCGCGTCCTTCTCGCTGTTCACGATCGGTTCGCTGGACGGGAAGTCGGAGGTCTGGTCCGTGCGGCTGCCGGGCGTGCTCTCCTTCCTGGCCACCGGTTCGTTCCACGGACAGGTGCAGGGCATCAACGACGTACAGGCCGCCGAGGTCGCCAAGTACGGTCCGGGCGCCTATACGCCGGTGATCCCGGTGACGTACTGGTCCTTCCGGCTGATGATCGGCTTCGGCCTGCTGGCCGGACTCGTCGCGCTGATCGGGCTCTGGCTCACCCGCGCCGGGCGCACCCCGGCGCCCGAGCGGCGCTGGTTCTACCGGGCCGCGCTGTGGTCGCTCGCCCTCGGTCCGCTGGCTTCCAGCTTCGGCTGGATCTTCACCGAGATGGGCCGCCAGCCCTGGGCCGTGTACGGCGTGCTGGCCACCCGGCGGTCCGTCTCGCCGACGGTCGGCGCGGGCACGGTGTTGACCTCACTGATCGTGCTCACGCTGCTGTACGCGGTGCTCGCGGTCGTCGAGGTCGGGCTGACGCTGCGCGCGGCGCGCCACGGACCCGGCGATCCGGTCGGATCATCCGCGCCGACGGACCCGGGCGCCGAGCCCGATCTCGGCTTCGCGTACTGACACCAGGAGAGGGGATCCGGCGATGTCTTTGCAGAACCTGTGGTTCGAGCTGATCGCGCTGCTGTGGTGCGGATACTTCCTGTTGGAGGGCTTCGACTTCGGCGTCGGGGTCCTGTTGCACGCGATCGGCCGTGACGAGCGCGAGCGTGGACTGCTGCTGCGCGCCATCGGGCCGGTCTGGGACGGCAACGAGGTGTGGCTGCTGGTGGCCGGCGGCGCGACCTTCGCCGCGTTCCCGCAGTGGTATGCGACGCTGTTCAGCGGTTTCTACCTGGCGCTGCTGCTGATCCTCGTCGCGCTGATCGTGCGGGTCATCGCGATCGAATATCGCAACAAGGAGGCTGATGCGGGTTGGCGGCGCCGCTGGGATCTGGCGCACGCCGTGAGCGCCGCGGTGCCGGCGCTGTTGTGGGGCGTGGCGTTCGGAAACATCGTGCGCGGAGTGCCGATCGACGCCGCGCACCACTACACAGGGTCCTTCTTCACGCTGCTCAATCCCTATGCGCTGCTCGGCGGACTGACCACGCTGAGCGTGTTCGCGTTGCACGGCGCCGTGTTCCTCGCGCTCAAGACGACCGGCGAACTGCGCGACCGGTCCCGTAAGGCGGTGCTGCTGCTCGGTCCCGTCGCGGCGGCCTGCGCTGTCGCGTTCCTCGGCTGGACCCTGGTACACGAGAGCGGCGCCTCGCACGGTCACCTGGCCGCGAGCGCGGCGACGGCCGTCATCGCCGCGGCCGCCCTGCTCGGCGGATTGGCGGCAACGTGGCGGGATCGCGACGGCTGGGCGTTCGCGGGCACCGGCACCGCGATCGTGGCCACGACCGTGACGCTCTTCCTGGCGTTGCATCCGGCCGTGATGCCGTCCACGACGTCGGCGGCCTACAGCCTGACCGTCGCCAACGCGTCGTCGAGCCATTACACGCTCACCGTGATGAGCTGGGTCGCCCTCGCCTTCACACCGCTCGTGCTGGCATATCAGTCCTGGACATACTGGATCTTCCGTGCGCGGATCATCGCGGACGGTGAGGTGTCCCTGCCCGCTTCGCGCAGGCCGCCCACGGCGGAGCACCCCGGCCGCCGACAGGAAGGCAGCGCCGCGTGAAGCCCGTCGATCCCAGGCTGCTGCGCCGGGCGCGGCCGGTACGCGCCTTCCTCGCGGCGCTCGCCGGGATCGGCGCACTGGACGCGCTGCTGCTGATCGCGCAGGCCACCCTGCTAGCCGACCTGGTCTCGCGGATGATCCTCGCGCCCAGGTCTCAGGCGCCGTATACGAGCGCGCTGCTGGGCCTGCTCGCCGCGAGCGCCGGGCGCGCCGCACTCGCGTGGGCGAGGGAGGCCTGCGCGGCGCGCACGTCCACGGCCGTCAAAGCCGCGCTGCGCGGCGACCTCATCCGCAGCCTGATCCACGGCCCGGCGCGCCCCGCCGACCGGGAGCGCACCGGCGAACTGACCGTGCTGGCGACGCGCGGGATCGACGCACTGGACGGCTACTTCGGCCGCTACCTGCCACAGCTCGCGCTGGCGGCGATCGTGCCGGCCGTCCTCGGCATCAGGATCCTGGCGGCCGACCCGCTCAGTGCCGTGATCATCGCGCTGACCATCCCGCTGATCCCGGTCTTCATGATCCTGATCGGCCTGGCGACCCGCGACTACATGGCACGGCGCTGGTCCGCGCTCGAACGGCTCGGCGGACACTTCCTCGAAGTCGTCGCCGGGCTGCCCACCCTCGTCGCCTTCGGCCGCGCGAAGAGCCAGCAGGCCGCGATACACCGCGCCGCCGACGCGCACCGGCGCGCCACGACGCGGACGCTGCGCGTAGCGTTCCTCTCCTCGCTGGTCCTCGAACTGATTGCGATGCTCTCCGTCGCGATGGTCGCGGTCGCCATCGGACTGCGCCTCGCCGACGGGACACTGACTCTGCGCACCAGCCTGCTCGTGCTGATCTGCGCGCCCGAGGTCTACCTGCCGCTTCGCCTGGTCGGCGCCCGCTACCACGAGGCGGCCGAAGGAGTCGCCGCCACCGACCGCGTCTTCGCCCTGACCCCGCCACAGATTCCGCGCGACACCGGTCCGAGCACCGACACCAGCGCTGACACCGACACCGGAATCCGGTTCGAAGGCGTCAGCGTCGCCCGCCCGGACCGCCCCGATCAACTCGTCCCAGACCTCGACATATCTTTCGCCGCCGGACGCGCCACGGCACTCGTCGGACCCAGCGGCATCGGCAAATCCACGCTGCTGCACCTGCTGCTCGGGTTCGACACGCCGTCAACCGGCCGGGTCACCGTCGGGGACGTGGACCTGGCCGAAGTCGACTTGGCGGCCTGGCGCGCGCGGATCGCGTGGGTGCCGCAGCACCCCCGGCTCACCGGACGCACGGTCGCGGACGCGATCCGGCTCGGCCGTCCCGCCGCCACGGACGCCGAGGTCGCTACCGCCGCCACCGCCGCGGGCATCGACTTCCCACTCGGCACCCCGCTCGGGCGCGAAGGCACCGCACTGTCCGGCGGCCAAGCCCGCCGGGTCGCGCTAGCGCGCGCGATCGTGCGCGACGCGCCGATCGTGCTGCTCGACGAACCCACCGAGCACCTGGACGCGGAGACCGAGTCCAGCATCACCGCGTCCCTGCGCGCCTGGCTGCCCGGACGCGCCGCACTCCTGATCACCCACCGCCCGGCACTGCTCGACCTCTGCGACCGCGTCGTGCGTCTCGAACCCGCCGCCACGACGACCTCTTCCCCTCTCGCAGCCGCTCGCGCTCCTGTCCCCCTTCCTGCTCACAGCCATGCTCCGACTTCCGAACCACGACGCATCAGAGCACGCATCCTCGCCACCGTCGCGCTCGGCGCCGCCGCCGCGCTGTGCGGCGTCGGCCTGGCCGCCTCCTCCGCCTGGCTGATCGCCACGGCGGCGCTGCGACCGCCCCTGCTCACCCTGCAGGTCGGCATCGCGGCCGTGCAGGCCTTCGGGATCGGCCGCGCGGTCTCCCGCTACGCCGAACGGCTCGCCGGGCACGACGCGACGCTGCGGCTGCTCGCCGATCTGCGGGTGCGCGTCTACCGCGGGCTGCTACGGCGCGCCCCGTCCGGCATGGCGGCCGAACGCAGCGGTGACCTGCTGGCGAAGCTGACAGCCGACATCGACGCCGTACAGGAGTTGTTCCTCAAAGTCCTGCTTCCGGCAGTGACGACCGCGCTCGCGTGCGCCGGACTGCTGCTGTACGACGTGTTCGTCCTGCCCGCGAGCGCGCTCGTGCTCGGTGCGGGCGTCGCCGTCGCGGGAGTGGCCGCTCCGCTCGCCACGCGCGCGGCGAGCCGTGGCGCGGGACGACGCACCGCCACCGCGTACGCCGAACTGGCCGAGCAGACCGTGGACCTGCTCGGCGCGCTGCCGGATCTGACCGCGTATGGCGCGGCCACCGCGCGCGCTGATCGGATCGCCGCCGCCGACCGACGCTTGTCCGCACTCGAGCGGCGTGGCGCATTCGCCGCCGGGTTGGGCAACGCTCTGAGCGTCGTCGCCGCCGGAGCGACCTGCGCCGCACTAGCCGCGGTGTCCATCGCAGCGGTGCGTACCGGACAGATCGCCGGCCCGATCGCCGCCGCACTCGTGCTCGCGCCGCTCGCCCTGTTCGAACTGCTCGCCGCGCTGCCAGACGCCGCCCGTGCCTACGACCGCGGACGCGCGGGCTGGCAACGGCTGCGCCACATCGCGAACGCCGCGCCCTTGGTGCCGACGCCGCGCGCGCCGCTGCCGCTCGCGTGGACAGACACGTCCGTGCTCGCATTCGACCGGGTGACCGCCGCATGGCCGCATCCGTCGACGCCCGAGTCAGCGGAGCCGACCACCCCGACAATGCCAACCGCCTCGACGACTCCGGCCGCTGCGGCCGCGTGGCGTCCGGCCGTCGAAGACGTCTCCTTCCTCGTCCGCGCAGGCGAGCAGGTGGAACTGACCGGACCGAGCGGCGCGGGCAAGTCGACGGTGACCGCGCTCGCGTCCCGCTGCCTCGACCCGACCACCGGCGCCGTGCGCATCGACGGAATCGATCTGCGCCGCGTCGACCCGGATCACGTCCGGTCGCTGATCACGGTCTGCGGCCAGGAAGCGCACCTGTTCGACGCGAGCATCCGCGAGAACCTGCGCATCGCGCAGCCCGACGCGGCCGAGCCCGCACTGTGGGAGGCGTTGGCGACCGTCCGCCTCGCGGACTGGGTCAGGCGGCTGCCGGCCGGCTTGGACACCGAGGTCGGCCAACTCGGCGACGCGGTCTCCGGCGGCGAACGCCAGCGCATCGCCCTGGCCCGCGCGCTGCTCAGCCGCGCACCGGTCATCGTCCTCGACGAGCCGCTCGCCCACCTGGACGCCGAGACCGCCGCCGCCGTCGAACGCAACCTGCGCGCCGCGCTGGCTGGGCGTACCGTCCTGTGGATCCGCCACGCGCCGAACGACGCTCAGCGACAATCCGACTTTTCGCACGCTCTGATCAGGCCGTTCGGCCCATGCGCGGTCCCGGTGCCGCTGTGACCATGAACGGAAGGGCGCGTTGAAACGCCCCAGACCGGCTCACCTGAACTGAGGAGGTCGCGCGCACCATGCCTCTGGTATTCGTCCTTGTGGCATTTCTGTTCTGGATCACGGTCGCGACGCTCGTGACCGTCGCATGGCTCTCCTGGGACGCGCTGCGGTGGGTTGCATCGCTCGGCCACAGCGCACGCAGCCCCCGCCGGGCCTAGTACTCCAGCCGGACTTTGGCTGTTTCCGCTGGTCAAGAGCCCCGTGCTGAGTCTAGCGCGGGGCTTTGGCGCTGTCCGGGCACCGCGACGCGCCGCCGGTAGTGACAGGCGCGCGCCACCGCCTGGTGCCTGCGCCGCCACCTCGACCATGCCAGGATGTGCATCGCCGAAGGCGGGATCAGCAGGCTGAGAGCTGCCAGGAGCCTGCGAACTTCTGCCACCGATAAGTTGACGACCACGGGTTGACCACTTGAGGCGCCCCCCTTTCCGCCGCGTCGGCCGCCTGCACCGCGAGGAACGCGTGCGCCAGCATCGCCAGGGTCACATGTCGGTACCAGCCCGGATAGCGGCGCACCTCGTACTGGTCGAGCCCGCACTCGTTCTTCGCCGCCTGGAAGCACTCCTCGATCGCCCACCTGACCGCGGCCACCCGGATCAACTCCGCGACATCCGTGTCCACGGGCCCGTAGGCCAGGTAGTAGGCAATCTCCCGATCACCGGTGAGCGAGCGGCGAGCGAGCATCCACCGTCTCACCGGATCACCCTCGTAGTCATGGTCGGGCACCAGCGGCAACTGGGCCACGGCCCAGTCGTAGACGCGCGGGCCCTTCGCGCCGTCACCGCAGGAGACGCGCTCCCACGCCTGTACGGGCGCCATGCCGATCAGCTCGTCGATCCGTCTCATCGCGCCGAACGTGCGTACCTGCTGGGACTTGGGCACCGCCAGCACATAGCCGAGTCCGAGTTGCTCGATGGCGCGCCGGAACCTGTAGTCCTGTCCGTAGGCCTCGTCTGCCGCGATCCACCGGGCCGGCACACCGGCTTCGAGTAGCCGGGCCAGCACGCTGCGAGCGATCTGCGGCTTGGTGGCGAACTCGCGCTCGGCTGGTACCCCGGCAGCCCGGCATCGCTGCGGGTCGTCCATCCACGCCTTGGGAAGATACAGTTCCCGGTCCACCAGCGCCCGGCCCCGGTGCGAGGCATAGGCGGCGAATACGGCGACCTGACAGTTGTCCACTTTCCCCGACGTGCCGGTGTACTGGCGTGCGACCCCGGCCGACGCGGTGCCCTTCTTGATGAACCCGGTCTCGTCCACGATCAGCACTCCGTCCGCGGCGCCGAGGTGTTCGATCACGTAATCGCGCAGCTCGTCGCGTACCTTCTCCGGATCCCACACGGCACGAGCGAGTAGATGCTGCAGCCCGTCCGGTGTGGCATGGCCGACGTACTCGGCAATCTGCCAGGCGTTCTTCCGCCCGACCTGCGCGAGCAGCCCTTTGACATAGTCGCGCAGCCGCATCCGCGCCTCCCGGCGAAAGACATGCTCACCGGCCCGCACCAGCAACTCGTCCAACCGCGCTCGCCACAGCTCGATCTGCTCGAGCGCGGCGCTCTCCTTGACGACCTCGAGTTCTGCGATCATCGCCGGCGGCCTTTCGCGCACGTACACATCCGGCGCTCCCCCTTGATCACGCTAGAGCGAACCCGCGAGCGCGGGCAGAGGCGCAATAGAACGCGGCCACGCTGGACCCCGAAGCCTGCCGTGGCATACGCGCCGGTCAACACGGTGGCGCGCGCCTGTCACTACCGGCGGCGCGTCGCGGTGCCCGGACAGCGCCAAAGCCCCGCGCTAGACTCAGCACGGGGCTCTTGACCAGCGGAAACAGCCAAAGTCCGGCTGGAGTACTAATACTCCAGCCGTAGATCGTGATCTTCATGGCTGCAGGGTGGTCTGGCGGCGGTAGTGGCTGAGGCGGGCGCGGGCTTGATGGCGTCGGCGCCAGGTCGACCAGCGCAGTCGGTGGGCGGTGTCGCGGACGGGCCGGACGACCAGGGCGGTGAACAGTCGCTGGATCTCGTTGCAGGTGAGGGGGATAAGTCCGCCTGGGCTGGTCCCGTCGTCTGTCGGGACCTGGTCGCGGCGTTCGAGGGCGGCGGTGACGGCGAGGAAGGCGTGGGCGAGCAGGGCGAGCGTGACCCACCGGTGCCAGGAGTCCCAGTGGCGCACTTGGTGCTCGTCCAGCCCCGCCAGGCCCTTCGAGCTCTGGAATGTCTCCTCCACAGTCCAGCGGCTTCCCGCGACTTTGACCAGCGTGGAGAGCGGCACCGGTCGGGGCGAGTAGCAGCGGTAGTAGGCCAGTTCGCCGGTGGTGCGGTTGCGGCGGATCATCAGGTGCTGATGGCCCGTCGGATCACCTGCGGTGATGGCGACCAGCGCCCAGTCGTACCAGCGGTGTCCCTTCGCGCCGCGTCCGGCGGACAGCTTCTGCCAGGCCCGGCGCGGGACGCGTTTGGCCAGGTGGTCGGCGCGTTGGGGACCGGCCGGGGTGAGGACACGGTGGGTGCACGAGACCGCGAGCACGTAGCCGAGCCCGCGCTTTTCCAGCGCGGCGCGCAGTTTGGGGTTGTCGCCGTAGACCTCGTCGCCGGCGGCCCAGGCGGCCGGGGTTTTGGCGTCCAGGGCGCGTTCGATCATCTGCTGGGCCAGTTGCGGCTTGGTCGCGAAGCCGACGTCGTCCGGTATGGCGGCCTGTTTGCAGCGGTCCCGGTCGCCGGTCCAGGACTTCGGCAGGTACAGGGCGCGGTCGATGCCTGCGTGACCGTGCCGGGAGGTGTAGGTGAGGTAGACGGCGACCTGGGAGTTCTCGATTCTGCCCGCGGTGCCGGTGTACTGGCGCTGGACGCCCACGGTGTGCGTGCCCTTCTTCAGATCACCGGTCTCGTCGACCACCAGCACGGCCTCGTCGTCGGCCAGGTGCTCCAGCACGAACTCGCGCAGGTCGTCACGGACCAGGTCGGCGTCCCACTTTGCCCGCCCCAGCAGGTGCTGCAGCCCGTCCGGAGTGGCGTCCCCGACGTGCTCGGCGATCGTCCAGCAGTTCTTGCGCGGCAGGTCTGCAAGCAGCCCCAGAACCAACTGCCGTGCCCGGAAACGGGGTTCGACCCGGGCGAACCGGCCCGCGATCTGGCCCATCAGGCCCTCGAACACATCCCGCCAGCCAGCAGGGACTACGCTGTGACTTGCGGCCACCGCATGATCTTCTGTCTTCACACCGATGATCAGCGGTGGCCGCAGCCAGCTTCTCACCAGCCCTGACCAGCCAACCTCACGATCTGTGGCTGGAGCAGGCGGCGACCGAAGGGGCGATGCAGGCGCGCCGCCCCGTGTCAGGAGGACATATGCGACGTGGCGAAGTCTGGTGGGCAGATTTCGACGAGCGCAGGGCAGTCGTACTGCTCTCCGGAGAAGAGGCGGCCGGTTTCCTGGCGATGCAGGTCGTCGCTCCCGCAGGCATCGATCTCAGCGGCGTGGCCGTCGAGGTGACAGTCGGCGCCCCCGAAGGACTGCCCCTCGAAGGCGTCCTCAGGGTCGCACTTCCACGTCCCGGCCTCATCCCTTGCACTTGGCTGGTCACCCTGACCAGGGAAGACCTGATCGGGCAGGCGGGCGTCCTGCCGTCCGCGAAGCTCGGCGAGATCGAAGATGCCCTTCGCCTCGGCGGACTCGAGTAGGCCAAGAACGACGGACGCCACCGATGGCGCGGCCGATCTCGTCCAGATGGTCAACGGTGGCCGCGCCCATATCAGCGGCGTCCCCCACCCACAAGATCACGAACTACGGCTGGAGTATTAGAAGACGCTGACGGTGCCGACCCGGCCAGAGCCGGCACCGTCAGCATTTCACGTATCGCCCGCCGCCAGCTGCGGCGCGTATGTGAATGAGGTCAGGTCAGGATCCGACCAGGGTCTTCACCGCGGCGCTCAGCGCGGCGAGGGCTTTCTTCGCGCCGCTGAACAGCATCCCGGTCTTCGGATCGGTGTAGAGCTCGTTGTCGATGCCGGCGTATCCGTGGCCCATGGAACGCTTGACGACTACGATGTTCTGGCCTTGTCGACGTCCAGGATCGGCATGCCGGACACGGCGTTGCCGGGGCGCCTGGCCGCCGGGTTGGTCACGTCGTTCGCCCCGACGACGAGCGCGACATCGCCGCGGGCGAACTCCGTGTTCGCCGCGCTCTCAGGCTGAGCCGGACGAAGCAACCGATGACACGCGCCGATCGATTCGACCGGGCCTTGGGTCAGTGCCGCACGTGCGGCTGGTCGATCAGCTCGTGTGTGCCGAGCGCTGCGCCCGGCCTCGCGGCGGCACCGAACAGGTGGCGCGCGGTGGAGAGCACCCACAGCCCCATCGTCGCGCCGAACAGCACGGCGAGGGCGGTTCCGTTCGCCGCGATCAGCGCGACGAGGCCGGCGGCCAGCGCGGTCAGTCCGAGCAGCGTGGCGAGCCCGGCGTAGAACTCGACCGCGGGGCTGTGTTTGCCCTCGTACAGTTCGTTCGCCAAGCCGAGGCCACACCCGCCAACCGTGCCGAGTACGAGGATGGCGGTGGCGTTGCCCCGCGTGCTGGCCAGCAGCCAGCCGTCGGCGCCACCGAAGTGTGCCGTGTAGACGGCGATGATCGCGGCCATAAACGGGACCGTGGCCGCGTCGCGCCAGGTGAGTCTCATGATCGCTCCTCCTCCTTCCGGGAGGTCGGTCCTTTTCGCGCACCGTCGTTCCACCGCGCCGCGCACGCCAGCGGCGAACGGCCCGCCTTTCGCCGCCCGACCGCGAGATCTGGGCAGGGTCGGCCGACAGGGCGACGCGGCCAGGCCGACAGGGTCTCAAGGCCCCAGGAAAAGGGCTGACCGGCGCACGCGAAGTCCGCGGAGCAGCACGAGACTCGACCTAGCGGCCCGGTGCAGCCGCATGCTCGCACCCGGGCCGCGGGAGAGTTCCGCTTCGCGGGAAGGGTGGTCGTCATGTCCGCGATCGGGGACCGCCGCACCCGCACCGCTGCCGAGCACGTCGGCGTCGACGTAGGCGTCGGCAACGGCCTATCGAGCGCGCAGGCAGCTCAGCTTCTCGCGGCCGACGGCCCGAACACGCTCCCTGCGGCCAAGCGCGTGCGGCTGTGGCAACGGGTGCTGATACAGCTGCGCGACCCGCTGGTAGCCGTGCTGCTGGTCGGGGCCGCGCTGACTATAGGCACGGGCGACTGGACGGATACCGGCGTGATCCTGCTGGTGATCGTGGTCAACACCAGCGTCGGCGTGGCCCAGGAGGTCAAAGCGGACCAGGCGATCACCGCGCTGGGGCAGATGACCGCGCCTCACATACGGGTCGTGCGCGACGGGATTCAGCAACAGATCCCGTCGGCCGAGGTCGTGGTCGGGGACGTGCTCGCGCTGGGCGAGGGTGAGATCGTCGCGGCGGACGCGGTCGTGGTGCAGGCCGCCGCGCTGCTGATGGACGAATCCGCACTCACAGGAGAATCAGCACCCGTAGAAAAAAGCGCCGTCGCCGACCACGAGGCGACCACGGCCCTCTCGACGCTTTCCGCAGGGACCGTCGTCGTATGTGGCCGCGCATTCGCAGTGGTCACGGCGACCGGAGCAGACAGCGCGATGGGGCGGATCGCCGCGCTGATGGCCACCGGCCCATCGCTCACCCCGCTGCAACGCCGCTTGGTCGGCGTCGGGCGCGCGCTCGCCGCGATCGCCGTCGTACTGTGCGCCTTGGTCATGGCGCTGGGCCTGGCACGCGGCCAGTCGGTCGAACTGATGGTGGTCACCGCGATCAGCCTGGTAGTCGCCGCGGTGCCCGAGTCGCTGCCCGCCGTGGTCACACTCGCGCTGGCTCTCGGCGCCCGGCGGATGGCCGCGCGCAACGCGCTCGTGCGCCGCCTGCCCGCAGTCGAGACGCTCGGTTCGGTCACCGTGCTGGCAACCGACAAGACCGGCACTCTCACCGAGGGTGTCATGGCCGCCCGCGCACTATGGACGCCACGCGGCGGCGAAGCGGCAATCAGCGGAAACGGCTACACACCCAGCGGACGAGTGACCCGCGGCGAACTCACCTTGACCGCACACGACGACCCCGACGTGGCCGACCTGCTGTCTGCAGCCGTGATGTGCAATGACGCGACCCTGCGCCCGCCCGACGACCAGGGATCCGGCTGGACCGCGCTGGGCGACCCGACCGAGGCGGCGCTGCTGGCCGCAGCCGGCAAGCTCGGCGTCGACACCGGCTCGTTGGCCCTGCGTTATCCACGCATCGCAGAGGTACCGTTCGACAGCGCACGGCGACGCATGACCACAGTTCACGCGCTGTTCGGCGGCACCGTCCGCGTCGTGTGCAAAGGCGCCCCCGAAGCAGTGCTGCGCTTCCCGATCCTCGCCGAACCGGACACCGTCACCGACGAGGCGTTGCGCCGCACCGAGCAATACGCCCGCGACGGGCTGCGCGTACTAGCCATCGCCCAAAGCGACCACCTCTCCCCCGACACCACAGACCCCGCAGCCCTCGAACAGGGCATGCGCCTATCAGGCCTGATCGCGGTGATGGACCCTCCGCGCACCTCCGCCGCCGCCACGATCGCGGCGTGCCAGGCCGCAGGCATCACTCCCGTGCTGATCACCGGCGACCACCCGGCCACCGCACGCTCGATTGCCACCTCCCTGCGCATCGTCGAACCCGGCGGCGAGGTCGTGGACTGCCGTCATCTCGCCGACCTGGACGCGACGTCAGTGCGCGAGGCGCGTGTGTTCGCCCGCGCCGTACCCGAACAGAAGCTCGCGATCGTACAAGCACACCAGGCCGCCGGCGACGTGGTAGCGATGACCGGCGACGGCGTGAACGACGCCCCCGCGCTACGCCGCGCAGACATCGGGGTAGCAATGGGACAACGCGGCACCGAGGTCGCCCGGCAAGCCGCCGACCTCGTACTCGCCGACGACGAACTGGGCACCGTGATAGCCGCCGCGCAGGAGGGCCGCCGCGTCTACGCCAACATCCGCCGCTTCCTGCTCTACGCCCTCGCAGGCGGCACCGCGGAGATCGCCATCATGCTCCTAGGCCCGCTGACCGGACTAGCTCTACCGCTCCTCCCCTCCCAGATCCTCTGGATCAACCTCCTAACTCACGGCCTGCCCGGCGTCGCACTGGGCAGCGAACCAGTCGCCCCCGACGCAATGAACCGTCCGCCCCGGCCTCCCGCCGAAAGCGTGCTGGGCGCCGGCCTGTGGCAGCGCATCCTGCGCGTCGGCGCCGTCATCAGCGCCGTGACTCTCGGCGTCGCACTGTGGGGACACGCAAGCGGACGCCCATGGCAAAGCATGGCGTTCTTCGCCCTTGGCGCGACCCAACTTGCCGTCGGACTCGCCTCCCGGGCCCGCCCCGGCACCCGCGCCAACCCGCTGCTCCTCATAGCAATCGCCGGCGCGCTCGCACTACAACTCGCCGGCCTGTACCTCGCACCACTGCGCGACCTGCTGAGCACCGAGCCACTGACCGCCTTCGAACTGCTGGTCGTCGCCGCTCTCTCCACTCTCGGCTACGCGGCACTCAAACTCGACAGCCTCATCCCCACCCGCTCCCCCGCCGACTCATGACAGCACCAGCGCGCCACAGCGGTCACAATCAGGGCGAGCGACAAAAGCCCGACCAGAACCGCTTCTTTCGCGTGGGCTCTACACCGAGCGGCTGGCCGAGATCGGAGCCACGGCGTCGGTCGGCTTAGCGGCGGATTCGTACGATTGTGAGACTGCCGCCTGTCGTCAGGTGGCCTGACCCTTGCTCACGACTGACCACCGCTTTTTCGGGTGTCCTGGCTGTTGATCTGTCGTCCGCCCGGCGGCGCACCATCGCGGTGCTGGCCGGACAGGCAGTGACCTAATAAGGAGCCTGACTCAACCAGTCTCGTCACAGTCCCGTCCACCCGGCCGGCCAGCGTCGCCACCGACGATCGGAGGGAAGTGACGACATTAGCAGCATGCCCTACCAACCCGCCGCGGCGTCGAGTCGTGATCGGCGTCGACACCCACAAGCACGTGCACGTCGCGGTCGCCCTCGACCCGGTCGGCGCCCGGCTGGCAGAGGGCTCCTTCGCCGCAGACCGCGCCGGCTACCGCGACCTGATCGCGTGGGCCGCTCGACTCGGCGACCAGCTCACCTTCGCCATCGAGGATACTGGCTCCTACGGCTCCGGGCTGACCTCCGCCGTGCGCCGCAGCGGCGCCGGGGCGGTCGAGGTGATGCGCGCGGACCGACGCGACCGCCGGTTGCGCGGCAAGTCCGACACCCTGGACACGGAGAACGCCGCACGCGCGGCGCTGGCCAGCCAAGCCACCGCGATCCCGAAAAGCGCCGACGGTGTGGTGGAGGCGCAGCCGCTCGCGCTTCTCGCGCTGTGCCGCCGTCATCCCGCCGCCGTCCGGGTACCTCACACTGATCACGAAACCGCTGCGACCGGACTGCCAGCAGGGCGAACTCTAGCGAAACCCTGAACCCTCTAGATCAGTAGGTTCGCTGTCAGGCCGTGCGGACGCCTTCGCCTCGACGCAGGTCGTGCGGCGCTGGCACGACGCCATTGAGCGTGAATTTGACATCAGCTTCTATTTGACAGAGTCAGTGAAATAACCGGCCAGCCACGCCCTGGAAGAAGAGGCAGCGATTGGGCATCTAGTCAGGCTGCGCGATGATGCGGTCGCAGCGCTACGTCAGCGCATTCGATTCGAGTTGAAGACCGACAACCGTCCGCGGACGCAGTGACACCTACGTCGAGAGTTTCAATCGGCGGCAGCGCCATTCGCGGCATAGACGCGCCGGAGCAAGCGGCGCCGAAACGCCTCGGCTATTTTTCCCAATGCACTCCCACCGGCGCCGGTCTTATAGCTCCGATGCTGGTCAGCGCTGCACTATCATGCCGCCGTGGAGCCACGGATGCTGGCAGATGAGAAGCAGGTTGTTAAAGCAGAGGCGCGCTCCTCAAAGCCCATGGGAGCACGGTGCCGTGGCGTTCCGGTTAGCACGCTGCCTTGAGAGAGCAGCAGCCGTGAGAGGCATCTATGCAGGTCACAGGCATGTTCTCTGATCCAAGAGAGGATGTCGGTGCACGCCCGGTGCATGGGAACCCTTTTCCGCGCTCAGCTGGTGCGGCTGAGACGGTCGAGGTGCGCAGCCAGATGCAGTGCTGTGACGAAGCCCATGTGCGCACTTCCATGTCCCAGCGCGCCGAGAACGCGGCGCCTCGTTCTGCACGATGCCGTCTCCTTTAGCCCTCGTAACGTGGGCCCTC
>JBKOWZ010000051.1:0-8187 GCA_046724665.1 Actinomycetota bacterium | reverse complement strand
GTTCTGCACCGAGCTGATCAGGCCCTTGGTGACGCGGACCCAGTCGTGCCGGAAGAACAGGATCAGCGCGCAGGCCGTGGCCACGTGCAGCGCCACGATCAGCGCCAGGTACGGCGACTCCTGCGCGGTCATGTTCATGGTGCTCGCCCAGCTCCCGCCGAGCCAGGCCGGGATGATCACCGCGTGCCCGAGGCTGGAGACCGGGAAGAGCTCGCTCACGCCCTGGACCAGGCCGATGAAGACTGCTTCGAAATACGACACGGTCCCGGACACGTTCGAACCCCTGCGATGATCGGCGCGAAGCGTCCCGCGGACGGCGGTGAAGGGCGGGACTACCGAGCAACAATAGTCACTTCGCCAGTCCGTCCGGGGCCCGGTACCAGGAGTCGAGTGTGTCCGGCGGCACGCCCATCGCGGCCGCGACTTGCTCCCACGGCATCGGGTCTAGACCACCCGCGGCCAGCCCGACCACCTCGCGCAGCATCGCGTCCACCACTCGGCGCGCCTTGACCAGCGAAGCCAGCGCGTTGTCATAGGCGCTGCGGTCCACCTCGCGGATGGTCATCGGCAGCCAGCCGTTGATCATGCCGATGAACTGGCGGCGCAGGTCCTGGTCGAGCTCGCCGGGAATTGTGACAGAACCGTCGCATCGCACGTCGGCCAGCAGCACGCCCTGCGCGTCGCGCAGCACCGCGCGCACCACCTGGTAGCTCTGATACCGGTACACGTTCGCGCCGAACTGGTCCGCGCCGGCCACCCGCTCGGCGAAGTCCCGCAGCCGCGGCGCCACCGAGGCGGCGTAGGCGCGGAACGGTTCGCTGGCCATCGATCCGCCGCCGTCCACCAGCGACTGCGGCGACTCGACGACCTCGACCCCGGCGGTCGCCCAGCGGCTGGCGCCGGTCTCGTGGTCCAACACCACGACGTCGTAGTCGATGCGATCGGGACGGTAGAACCGGGTCATCGTGGACGCCCCCACCTAGGCCTGTCCGAGCGTTCGCTGCCCATTGATCAACTGAATCGCCGACCCCTGCTGTTCTGGGTCCCTTTCTCGCAGGTCGAACCGAACGAGGGGTGAACGCGGAGCGACCAGTCGGCGACCCTTGGCGACCGGGTGCGGGTGTGCCGGGCGCGGCCGGCTCCGAATCAGCGCTGGAAGGCGGCCGAAAGCCGGATGCGGAAGCCGGCGCCGCCGAGCCCGGCCGGGGCTGGACCGCTGAGTACGACGCGCAGCGTGCCGTCGCGGCCCGGGTCGGCGTACCCCTCGAGGCGGGCTATCTCGTCCGGACCCGCGTCGTCCCCGAGCGCGGAGACGATCAGCTCCACGGCCAGGCGCCGGTTCCCCAGCGCCGTCAGCTCGGCGATCGTCAGGCGCACCGAACGCGTCTTGTCCACGGCGACCGCGACCTCGCCGACCGTCAGGTGCGCGGGGTCGCCGACGATCAGCGCACCGGAGACGATCGGCAGCGTGCTGACGCGGTCGCGGCCCGGCAGCAGCGCGTTGGCGATCCGCGTGGTGAACGTTCGGGGACCGCCACGCGGCCGGGTCTCCACCGTGCCGCCCGCGGCGAGCGACCAGCGCCCCCGCACGGTGGCGGCGCGCCTGCCGCGCGAAACGCTGAAGTCCGGCAGTTCCAGCGCTGTCATGACGCACCTACCTCCCGCCGCGCCGGGCCGCACGGTCCGCGCCGACCCACCCCCGTACTCGGCCGCGCACCGCCGGTCCGCCCGCGATCCGTGCAGACCCCTGATACCCCTGACACATCACGCACTACTTGGACAGGTGCCGCCGGGAGCCTGGGCCGACCCGGTCGGTCCCGGCGGCTGCACCTGCCCTACCAATGTCCCGCAGCTTCCTGTGTCAAAGCTAAAAACGGGGTAAGGGGCCGGTGTGACTTGACCCATGGCGCGCCGGGTTCCGGTCAGGTCTCCGCTATGTGCTGTGCGAACCGGCCGCGCGCGGCGGACCAGTGGTCCCTGTCGAACTTGCCGTTGCCCAGCGCGTCCGCGGCCTCGTAGCCCATCACCATCGCGTGGTGGGTGTTGTCCGGGGTGAACAGGCCGTGCCGCCCGAAGGTGGTCACGTTGCCGAGGTTCTCGACCCAGTCCTCGAGCACGGCCAGATGCTCCCGATAGCCGCGCTGGTACACCGGGTACACGTTGCGCAGCCGCTTGACCTGGAGCCACTCCAGGTTCAGCGGCGGCAGCCCGGTGCGGCGCACCGCGTCCTCGACCACGTCGGACAGCTCGTCGTCCGCGGCGTTCCAGATCTCGTCGCCGATGTCGCAGGGCAGTTCGAAGCAGACCACCGAGCGGTCCTCGGGGTCCTCCGGGTTGATCCGGTGGTTCGCCGGCTCGGAGATCCGGCTGACCGGGGTCGCGGAGGCCGGCACGTAGTGCACGTCGTGCTTGGTCCACCGGCCGCCCCGGTGCACCGCGTAGACCAGGACGATCGCCCGGAACCGCAGGTTGCCGCTGGCCTCGACCGCCTCGTACGGCGCGCCGGGCGAGGTCATCCGGGCCAGCAGCGGCAGCGGCAGGGTGGAGAAGACGTGCTTGGCCCGCAGCCAGCCGGTGGTCTCCCAGTGCTCGTATCCCGACCAGCCGCCGCGCTCGGCGGCCGCGATGTGGTGCTCGGAGCGGCCGAGCCGCACCGCGATGTCGCTCTCGCCGACGTCGAGCCGCTCGACCATCGCGCCGAGCCGCAGCCGCGCGCCGGAGGTCACCGCCGCGTCCGCGAGCGCCTCGCACAGCTGGCCGAAACCGCGCCGGGGATAGAGGTAGGCCAGCGACTCGCTGGACATCGCGGAGCGCACCGAGCGCACCAGCGCGGCGAGCGCGGTCTGCGCCCCGGCCTTGCGGCGGGCCTGCTCGGCGTCGAGCTCCACGCCGGACAGGCCCCAGAGCTTGCGCGCGTACGGCGCGTATACCTGCTCGTACAGCGTCGGCCCGAAGCCTGCGCGCATCAGTTCGGCGTACGTGTCCGGGTTCTCCGGCGCGCGGGAGCGGCGCCACGGCGTGGCGATCGCCTCGAAGGCGGCGCGGGCCATGGGCACGGCGGGCAGCGCGCGTGCCAGTTCGCGCGGCTTGAACGGGTACGTGATCCACTTCTCGCCGAGCAGCAGCCGTCCGTCGCGGTAGCGGGTCTGAAGGTCGCCGCCGAGCAGGTAGCGCAGGTCGGCGAGCACGTAGGCCGGCATCTCGGGATTGAGGCGGTGGCTGCCGTAATCGACGCGGATTCCCGCGACGTCGAAGGACGCGGCCATGCCGCCGACGGCGTCGGCGCGGTCCAACACGACAACGGACAGGCCGCGCCGGGCGGCTCGCCAAGCGGCGGAGAGCCCGGCCGGTCCCGCGCCGAGGACGACGAGATCTGTACTGCTGTTCAATGGTGGCCGCTACTCATCTAAGGCCGCGTCCGCTGGTAAGCCGCACGCCGCTGCTCCGCATCCATGGCGCACTAAGCGTAATGCGCCGCGCCTCGTCCCGTCTCATGCCTGCGCTGTCGTGATGTGCGCGCTGTCGCTGACGGGCTACGGCGCAGTCACCGAGTGTAGCCCTCAGCGGCGGTCCAGACGGGGAATCAGCACTTCCTGCATCACGAGTTTGAGCGCCGCCGCGATCGGGATGGAGACCAGCGCGCCGATGATGCCGAGCAGCGAGCCGCCGATCAGCACCGCGACCACGGTCACCAGCGGCGGCACGTCCACCGCGTGCCGCATCACCTTCGGCAGCAGGACGTAGTCCTCGAACAGCCGGAAGCCGACGTAGAACGCGAGCGTCGCGACGGCCACCGGCATCGAGATGGACAGCGCGACGAGCGTCACGATCACGCCGCCGATGGTCGAGCCGACGACCGGGATCATGTCCATCAGTGCGACCATCACACCGAGCGCCGCCGGGTACTCGATGCCCCACGCCGCCGCCCAGATGTACGTGGACAGTCCGGCGATCGACGCGTTGAGCGCCGAGCCGAGCATGTAGCGGCCCACCTGGCTGAGGATCCGGTCGCCGAGTTCGCGTACGCGGTTGCGGCGCGAGGCGGGCACGGTGCGGTACGCCACCGCGACGATGTTGGGCAGCCCGGCGAGGAAGTAGATGGTCAGCGCGACCACGGCCAGCGTCGAGGTGAGCGTGGAGAGCACGTACTTGCCGGCGCCGACGATCCCGGTGACCGCGTTGGTGCCCATGCCCCGCGAGGAGAGCGCCGCCTGAACGCGCGAGACGACGTGGTACTTCGCCTCAAGCCGGCCGAGGTAGGTCGAGCGGTCCTGGATCTGTTGCAGCACGTGCGGAATGGCGTGGATCAGGGACGTGGCCTCGTTGGCCACCGGAGGCACGATCACCGCGAGGAAGCCGGCCACCAGCGCCAGCATGCCGATCGCGACCACGAGCACCGCGCCGGCCCGCCGCATCGGCACGCGCCGCTGTTTGGTCAACGCGGTGACGATCGGATTGAGCGAGAGCGCGAGGAAGGCCGCGAGCATCACGATGGTGATCACGCTTCCGGCCCGCGCGACCCCGCGCACCAGCAGGTAGGCGGAGAGCGCCCCGGCGGCCAGGCCGAACGCGTAGGTGAAGTACGAGCGCTGGGGTACCACGATCGGTGTGGCCGGAGCCGCGTCTGAACCGACTGACGTGCCGGGCATTGTCACGGTCTGCGTCATGCCCGGTTCGTCGTCCGTGCGTTCTGGATTGCCGGATGGCTTAACGCGCTCATCAGACGGCTCCACGGATCAAAGGTACAGGCCGGTCGCTCCGCTCGAGTCGCCCAGGCGTTCGGCGGCGACCGCGTGGATGTCCCGTTCGCGCAGCAGCACATAGTCGACGCCGCGCACCTCGACCTCGGCCCTGTCGTCCGGGTCGTACAGCACCCGGTCGCCGATCTCGACGGTGCGCACGTTCTGCCCGATCGCGACGACCTGCGCCCAGGCGAGGCGGTGCGACATCTGCGCGGTCGCCGGGATCAGGATCCCGCCGCTGGACCGGCGCTCGCCCTCGGCGCCGTCGGAGCGGACCAGCACCCGGTCGTGCAGCATCTTGATCGGCAGCTTGTCGATGGACGCCGTCTTGTCGCCGGCCCTGGCGCCGATCGCGGCCGCGGGCGGCGCCGGCTCTTCGTCGTCTGACTTGTCGCGCGGACTCACGAGCTTGACGTTAGCGCATCCGCGGCGTCGCTCGTGTGGCGTAGTGCTCGCCCCTGGGGCGTGAACGGCTCAGCGGTCGCGATCGCGCACCTTGAGGAACAGGGTCAGTGCACCCACCGCGGCGCCGAGGCCGCCGATCGCCGCCCCGACCGGGCCGCGCCGGATTCGGCCGGTCTGCGGATCCACGAACTGCGCCTTGACGCGGCGGCCGCCGCGCCGGGCCAGGTCGCGCGGGCTGAGCCGCTCGCTCAGTTCGTCCAGGGTCTCGGACAGGTGCGCCCGCGTGCGGTCGAGGTCGGCCTCGATCTCGGCGGGGGAGCGGGTGTCCTTGGCCTCGCCGGGTTCCGCGCCGTCGTGCGTGTGGGCCGAGCGAGACACCGGTTCGCCGACGCCGACCCTCGTGCCCGCGATCTCGCCGTGCGGGGTGACCACGAGCACCGGGTCCGGCGCGGCGGTGCCCTTGTTCCCCTGCGCGACATCGATCACGCTGGGACCGGTCCGGCCGGCGTCCTTCGCCGACACAGTGTTTTCTTTGGACACGATGTTTTCCTTGGCCACGGTTCTTTCTTTGGACACCCGCGCCTCCTCGCTCGTGTGGTCCAAACGGCTCGCCGAGGGCCCGCCTACCCGCTTTCGCGCACTTCGCGCGGTTGGGTGGACACGACTCATCCGTCTGGAGCAACGCCCGGCTGTCGGCGTGGTCTCGTAACCTGAAGGCCCACGAGCAACGACGAGAGATCGAGGACGCCCAAGTGACTGTGCGACTGGAACCCGGTGCCGACGCGCCGCAGTTCACCCTGCCGGACGCCGACGGCAAGCCGGTGTCGCTCTCCGACTACGCCGGACGCAAGGTCATCGTGTACGTGTACCCGGCGGCGATGACCCCGGGCTGCACGAAACAGGCCTGCGACTTCCGCGACTCGCTCCAGTCGCTGGCCGCGTCGGGCTACGCGGTGCTCGGCCTGTCCCCGGACAAGCCGGAGAAGCTGGCCAAGTTCCGCGAGCGCGACGCGCTGACCTTCCCGCTGCTGTCCGACCCGGACCGCGCGGTGCTCGAGGCCTACGGCGCCTACGGCGAGAAGAAGCTGTACGGCAAGGTGGTGGTCGGCGTGATCCGGTCCACCTTCGTGGTCGATGAGGCCGGCAAGATCCAGCTGGCGCAGTACGGCGTGAAGGCCACCGGTCACGTCGCGAAGCTGCGCCGGGACCTCGGCCTCGACTAGAGCGCTACGCCGTTAGTGCTCTGACGCGGTGGTGACCAGACGAGGGCGTATGCTCGCGGCGCGGTAACACTTATCCGAGCGTTGAGGGGGACCACCGGTGACCGCCCAAGTCAGCCTGCTTCCGTCGCACGTGACCCAGGGCCAGGGACCCGGGGTCGCCTTCCGGATCGAGGGGCAGCTCGTCCCGGTGCTGCATCTGGCGATGAACGGCCAGGTGCCGGTCTACTTCGAGCACCATGTGGTGCTGTGGAAGCAGCCGCAGGTGGACGTGCAGGTCATGCCGCTGAAGGGGGCGTTCAAGCGGGTGATCGCCGGCATGCCGATCTTCATGACCCAGGCGGTGGGCTACGGCGAGATAGCGTTCTCCCGCGACGCGGCCGGCCAGGTCTTCCCGATCAACGTGCCGCACGGCACCGCACTGATCGTGCGCGAGCACCAGTTCCTGGCGGCCACCGCGAACCTCGGCTACAACTTCGAGCGGGTGCGCGGCATCGGCTCGATGCTCTTCGGCAGCCAGGGCTTCTGGCAGGACCGGTTCGAGGCGCACCAGGGCGACGGGCTGCTCTGGCTGCACGCGCACGGCAACGCCTTCGAGGTGGTGCTCCAGCCCGGCGAGGTCATCGACGTCGAACCCGGCTCGTGGATCTACCGCGACCCGAGCGTCGGCTACGCGCAGCAGATCTTCGGCATGAAGACCGGCATCCTCGGCGGGGGCGGGAACCTGGTGTTCAACCGGTTCACCGGCCCCGGCAGGGTCGGGCTCCAGTCCGGTTACTTCCACCCGGGCGCCGCCGAGGTGGGCGCGGCCGCCGGCGCGGCCATCGGCGGGGCGCGCGGCGGCATCGGCGGCGCGGTGACCGGCGGTATCATCGGCGGTCTGCTCGGCGGCCGCGACTGACCGGCCGCGGCCGGTCCGGAGCCGCTCGGTCAGTTCCCGTGGCCGCTGAAGCCCGGGATGACGATGGTCTTCACGCTCAGGAACGCGTTGTCCGCCTCGACGTCGGTGAACAGCAGGGGGATCGGGATCGTGACGCCGCGCAGGGCGGTGAGCAGTCCCGGTGAGTCCGGTGT
This sequence comes from Actinomycetota bacterium, assembly GCA_046724665.1. Classification (GTDB taxonomy): domain Bacteria; phylum Actinomycetota; class Actinomycetes; order Streptomycetales; family Catenulisporaceae; genus Actinocrinis. The sequence continues at coordinate 746 of JBKOWZ010000051.1, read as the reverse complement.
GAACGTCTGATGCACCAGGCCGAGCACGTCGGCCGTCATCGACTTCGACCACAGGTGGACGTTGGTGAGCGTCACCGTGCGGTTTTTGCCGCCGTTGACGTACTGGCGCTTCCCGTCCTTCTGCTTCGAGTAGGTGACCATCGAGACCAGCGTCACCTTCGCGGCGGTGAACTCCAGCACCTGCTGCGACCCGCCGGCCGTCCGGACCGTGGTCGTGCCGAGGTAGGTGAGGTTGTACATCGTCATCGACGACGCACCGAGGTGCCACGGATCCTCGGCGGCGACCAGACCGGGTGAATCGGCCGTGTTCGGTCCGACCTCGTCCGGCGGCACGCAGTACTCGGACGGTGTCGGCTTCGGCGCCGCGGACGCCGTCGGCTCCTGCGTCCGGCTCGCGGTCGCGGTGCTACAGATCGTGGTGGGGAACGGCAGCGGGGTCGAGTCGTCCGCCGCGTTCGCCGGAGCCGCGAGGGCCAGCGCACCCGCGGCGGCCGTGAGCGCCACCGGCACGCAGATCGCGGCCAGCACCCGGCGTGATGGCACGTCAGTCCTCCGACTGTTTGTCGGTACCGGCGCCGTACGCTTCCGGTTCGGCGGCCTCGGCCTCGGTCGGCTCCGCTTCGGCCGGCGACTGCCGCGCCGCCAGCCGGCGCCGCTCGCGGCGGGTCGGCGCCTCCCAGCCGGGCCGCGGCGTCCAGGCCACGGCGAGGGCGCCGCCGACGAGGGCGAGCAGCGTGCCGAGGAAG
>JBKOWZ010000170.1:0-3874 GCA_046724665.1 Actinomycetota bacterium | reverse complement strand
GCGCGCGACTGGCGCTCGGCGGGCCTCGGCGTGGGCAGCGCCCTGCTGGTGCTGGCCGCGGTCGTCGCCGCGCTCGGGCCGGCGCTGACCGCGATCCCGCTCGGCGCGCTGCGGCTGCTCGTGGGCGGCCTACTGCTGGTGTTCGGGCTCCAGTGGCTCCGGAAGGCGGTGCTGCGGTACAGCGGGCACAAGGACCTGCACGACGAGGACGCGATCTTCCGGCGCGAACTGGCCGCGGCGCGCGCCGCGCACGCCGAGCGCCGGTGGGCCGTGGACGACTGGTACTCCTACACGCTCTCGTTCAAGGGCGTGCTGCTCGAAGGGCTCGAAGTCGCGTTCATCGCGATCACCTTCGGCAGCAACCAGCACGACGTGCCGCTCGCCGCGCTCGCCGCCGGATCCGCGGTGGTGCTGGTGGCGGCCGTCGGCTTCGCGGTGCGGGCGCCGCTGTCGCGGGTTCCGGAGAACACGATGAAGTTCGTGGTCGGCGTCATGCTCACCGGGTTCGGCGTGTTCTGGGGCGCGGAGGGCGCCGACGCCCGCTGGCCCGGCGACAACGCCGCGCTGCTGGTGATCATCCCGGCCATCGCGCTGTTCGCGCTCGGTCTCGCCGCCCTGCTGCGCCGTACCGCACCGCCGCGCGCCTCGGCTGCCGCGCCCGCGCCCGCCTCAACCCTGCAACTGGAGCAGTCGTGATCTCCCGCCTGCGTGCCTTCGGCGCTTTCTGGTACGACTTCGTGGTCGGCGACGACTGGCGCGTCGCCGTGGTCGTCGCCGCCGCGCTCGGCGCGACCTACGGGGTGAGCAGGACCTCGATCCCCGCCTGGTGGGTGCTGCCGGCGGCGGTCGCGCTGGTGCTGCCCTGGAGCCTGTGGCGGGCCCGCCGCCGCTGACCTCCGAGTATCCTCGCGGCATGGAACGTCGCGAGATCGTGTTCCTGGTGTACCCGGACTTCCAGATCCTGGACCTGACCGGGCCGCTCGAGGTGTTCTCGCAGGCCGAGCGGATGCGTCCGGGGTCGTACACGCTGCGCACCGTCGCGCTCGAGGCGGGGCCGGTGACCGCGAGCAGCGGCCTGGCGGTGCTCGCCGAGCCCGCGTTCGCGTCCGGCGCCGACACGCTCGTGGTGGTCGGCGGCCGCGGGGCGCGGCAGGCATTCGGCGACGAGCGACTCACCGCGTGGATCGCTGACGCCGCGGCGCGGGTACGGCGCGTCGCCTCGGTGTGCACCGGCGCTTTCCTGCTCGCCCAAGCGGGCGTGCTCGACCGTCGGCGCGCGACGACGCACTGGCAGTCGTGCGCCGACTTGGCCGCGCGGTTCCCGGCGGTGACGGTGGATCCGGAGCCGATCTTCGTGCACGACGGCCCGGTGTGGACCTCGGCCGGCGTCACCGCGGGCATCGACCTGTCGCTGGCGCTGGTCGAGGCGGACCACGGCAGCGCCCTGGCTCGCGCCATCGCGCGGCAGCTCGTCGTGTTCGTGCAGCGGCCGGGCGGTCAGACGCAGTTCTCTGCGCAGCTCGCGGCGCAGCGGCCGACCCGCGAACCGCTGCGCACGGTGCAGTCGTACATCGCGGAGCACCCTGACGCCGACCTCTCGGTGCCCGCGCTGGCCGAGCGCGCCGGGATGAGCGAGCGGCACTTCACCCGGGTGTTCCGCGCCGAGACCGGCCGCAGCCCGGCGGCGCACGTCGAGGCGGTGCGGGTGGAGACGGCGCGGCGCCTGCTCGAGACGACCCCGGACGCGCTCGACCGCATCGCGCGAGCGGCCGGGTTCGGCACGATCGCGACGATGCATCGGGCGTTTCGCCGGACGGTGCGCGTCACCCCCGGCGAGTACCGATCGCGCTTCCGTTCGGCGTAGGCGTGCCAGTGGCGCGCTTAGGCCGTTACGGCTACGGCGCGGTCGCCTGGCTGATCGCGGGCGCCGCGGCGTAGCTCAGCGGGTTGATGTCTTCGTCGTCGCAGCGGTGCCCCTCGCCGCTGTGTATCGCGAGCATCCGGCCGACCGAGGCGGACCACGGGAACCGGCACGCACGGGCCCGCGCCGCGGCCGCCCGATCGCGGGCGGGATGGCCGAGCAGCTCGATCACGCCCTGTGCGATGCCCTGCGGCGACGCATCGACCGCGATGCCCGCGCCCGGCGCCGCGCCGCCCGGCTCCGGCGAGACCAGTTCGGCCGCACCCGAACCGGCCGCCGCGACCACGGCCACCCCGCAGGCGAGGGCCTCAAGCACGGAAAGGCCGAAGGTCTCGCACACGGCCGGGGCCAGCACCAGGTCCGCCTGCGACAGCTTGGCCGCCAGCTTGGGGCGGTCGCCGATGTATCCGTGAAAGGTGACCGGCAGTCCCGCGGCGCGGCGGGTGAGCGAGGCGAACTGCGGGCCGCTGCCGTAGACGTCCAGCGTCGCGTCGATCCCCCACTGGCGCAGCACCCGCAGCGCCTCGACGGCGGTCTGCGGGTTCTTCTCCGTGGACAGCCGGCCCGAGTAGACCAGCCGGATCGGACTGTGCACGGCGGCGGCACCGCCGTTCACCGCGCCGAGGGCGGTGTCGAAGGGCGCGCCGTTCGCCCCGTTCACACCGGCCACGCCGTGCGGCAGTCCCATCGCGGCCCGCACCGCGGCGGGGGCGCCCGCGAGCTGCGCCTCGGTGGCGCCCTCGATCCGGGGCAGCGCGGCCGAGGTGTGCGGCGGCGCCGGGAGCGCGCGCGGGTGCGGGCGGAAGACGTCGAGGTCCACGCCCAGCGGGACGCGCCGGATGCCGGTGGCCCCGGCCTCGGTCAGCTCGCGCTCGCCGAAGGCCGAGGTGGCGACGATGTCGTCGAAGCCCGCGACGACCTTGCGGCTCCACCGGCCGACCGCGCGCTCGAGGCTGCGCGGCAGGGTGCGGATGCCGGTCCGGTTGGCCACCATCGAGTCCAGCCGCTCGTGCGAGAACAGCACGGCGCGCACGCCGCGCTCCCGCGCCCACGGCCCGGCGACGACCAGCGTCGCCTTGTCGGAGACCTCGACCGAGTCGGGGGCGAGCGAGGCGAGGATGCGCAGCACCCGCTCGGGGCGGAAGATCATCCGGTAGCCGCCGCTGACCGGGGTGCCGGGCACCGTGATGACCGTGCCGTTGTGCTCGTCCGCCACGATCGTCGGCTTCGCGCCGGGGACGATCAGGAACCGCTCGTGCCCGGCGGCGGTGTAACCCCGGCCCAGGGTGTCCACGACCGTACGCAGGCCGCCGGAGCGCGCGTGGTACATGTTGGCCAGCTGGACGATCCTCACCGAGCGGCCACCGTCGGCTGTGTGGACGCCGGGCGCCGCTCGCCGGCCCGCGGGCCGCAGGAGTGGGCCAGCAGTTCGCGGTACGTCATGGCGCGGGCCCCGAAACTCAGGGCCCGTTCGATCGCGCGCAGCGTGGTGTCGCGCAGCCCGGGACGGTGCAGATCGTCCGGGTGCAGGGCGAGCCTTAGCGGGCGTCCGCGGCGGGTGAACCACTGCGGCGAGTGCTCGATCAGGTAGTCGCCGCTGCGTTCACCGAAGGGGCGGCCATCCACTCCCATCGCGGGTCGGTGTGAGAGCGCGACAACGGTGTAACGCACACCTGCGTGCAGGTCGTGCACGCCGAAATGGCTTGTCCAGTAACGCAGCCCACACTCTGCGAGCGCCCGCCGCGTACCCGGCGAGGCGAGGTACCCGGGTGGGACGAAGCCGTCGGGCTTGATCCCCGCCAGCCGCAGGATCTCCAGGCCCTGGTCGATCCGAGCGCGCGCCTCGGTGGCGTCCAGCGTCCAGAACTCGCCCGCGCCGCGCGCGGCGATCCGGCCGGTCCAGCTGCGCGACGGCGTGCCGCCGGGCTGCGCGACGTGGCTCAAGCCGTGCAG